>VBPC01000035.1 GCA_005887895.1 Candidatus Rokuibacteriota bacterium | reverse complement strand
CGTCTGTCTGATTGCGGCGGGCCTCGTGCTCCGCATCGGCCAGGCGTCACGCCCGGTGCCGGCACGGTCAGTGGAGGCCGCCGGAGCCTGAACCACCGCGTGCGGCGCTCGCTCGCGCTCGCGGCGGCGCTGGTCGCGGTGCTGGCCGTCCCGCGCAACGCGCTCGCTCACGCCCGCCTCGTCACATCCGATCCGCCCGATCTCTGCGCCGGGGTGCCGGCGCCGGCCGCCGACTCGCGCTGTGTCACGGGCGTCGTGGTGGCGGCGCCGCCACCGATCGTCCGCCTCACGTTCAACGAGCCCGTGCAGCCGATCGGGCCGGGCATCCGCGTCGTGGCGCCGAGCGGACGGCGTGTGGAGCGCGGGCCCGCGCGCGCGAGCGGACGGAGCGTCAGCGTGGCGGTGGACGCGGCCGAGCCCGGGACGTACGTGGTGACCTGGCGTGTCGTATCGGGCGATGCCCAGCCCGAGCGGGGGCGGTTCGCCTTCAGCGTGAGCCGGCCAACGGCGACCCTCGCGGCGCTGCCGGACGACCGGGGAGCGGCCTTGCGCTCCGGATTCGTGCTCGCGGTCCTGGGCCGCGCGCTGCACTTCCTCGGTTACGCGCTCGGCTTCGGCAGTCTCGCGTTCCGCTGGCTCGTGATTCGTCCGCTCGGCGTGCCCGGCGTCGCCGCGTTCGATCACGCGCTGTGGCGGGTCACCCGGGCCGGGGCGGCGGCGCTCGTGCTCGCCGAGCCGCTCGTCGGGCTCGGCCACGCCTTGCGCCTGGGCGTGGCGGGCGATGCCGACGTCCTGGCGGACGTGCTGGAGTCGCGCGTGGGGCTGGTCATCGGTCAGCGGCTCGGTATCGCGCTCGCGCTGTGGGCGATGCTGACCGCGCTCGAGACCGGCTCGAGCGTGGCGCTGAAGCTGGCCCTCGCGCTGGGGAGTGCGCTCGCCGTGATCGATGGGCAGGCCGTGCACGCCGTGAGCGTTCGCCCCCTCGCGGCTGGCCTCGTCACGAATGCCGTGCACGTCGCTGCGATGGGGACATGGGTGGGCGTCGTGATCGCGCTCCTGGTGGTCTGGCGCGCCGCGGACGTCGCCCCGGCGCGGGCGGCCATCGCAGCACGGACGGGGCGCGTCGCGACCATCGCGCTGCTCGTCGCGATGGCAAGCGGCACGGTGCTGTCGTTCCAGCACCTCACGGGGACGGGCGATCTCGCGCGAACCTTGTACGGGCGCGTCATCGTGACGAAGGTCGCCACGCTGATCGTGGTCGTCGCCCTCGCGATGGCCGCCCGACGGAACGGCGTCGCTGCGCCCGAGCGCTGGTGGCGGGGGGAGCTGGCAGGGCTGGTCGCGGTGCTGCTCCTCGCTGCGGCGCTGGTGTCGCTGGCCCCGCCCGCGTGAGCGGCGGCTCCTCGGGGGGAAGGGCCGGGCTCTTGACGCACCGGCCCGCGAGCGTACGCTGCGCGTCGCGAACGAGAGGATCGACGGCGAACACCGACCGGGGGTACCAATGGGAAAGACGAAGCCAAGAATCAGCGTGTGTCTGTGGTTCGACGACCAGGCCGAGGAAGCCGCCAGATTCTACGTGTCGATCTTCGAGAATTCGAGGATCGGACGCATTGCGCGCTATGACCGAGCGGCGGCCACGGCGGCGGGAAGACCGGAGGGATCGGTCATGACGGTGGAGTTCGAGCTCGATGGGCAGGAGCTCATGGCGTTGAACGGTGGCCCCGTCTTCAAGTTCACCGAGGCCATGTCCCTCGTCGTGAGCTGCGGGACGCAGGACGAAGTCGACCACTTCTGGGAGAAGCTCTCGGCGGGCGGTCGGGAAGTGCAGTGTGGCTGGCTCAAGGATCAATTCGGTGTTTCGTGGCAAATCGTGCCCACGGTCCTGCCCGAGATGCTGCAGGACAAGGATCCGGAAAAATCGAAGCGCGTCATGGCGGCGATGCTGACGATGAAGAAAATCGACGTCCAGACGCTGACGAACGCGTACGAGGGACGCTCCCGCCCGGCATCGTAGCCGAGACCCATGCGCCTGCCGTTCGCTCCGCCCGTTGCGCCCATGCTGTCCAGCGCGGCCGACGCCTTGCCCGGCGGCGAGGGCTGGCAGTTCGAGCCCAAGTGGGACGGCTTTCGAACGCTGGTGTTTCGCGATGGCGACGAGATCCTGCTGCAGAGCCGTGACGAGCGGCCCATGAACCGCTACTTCCCGGAGCTCGTCGCCCCGCTGGCCCGCACGCTGCCCGAGCGCTGCGTCGTCGACGGCGAGATCGTCATCGTCGGGCCGGACGGCCTCGACTTCGAGGCCCTGCTCCTGCGCATCCATCCCGCCGCGTCGCGCGTGAAGCTGCTGTCCGAGCAGGCGCCGGCCTCGTTCGTGGCCTGGGACCTGCTCGCGCTGGGCGACGAGGACCTGCGCCAGGCGCCGCTCGCCGTGCGACGCGAACGGCTGGAGCAGGTGCTGGCGGGGGCGGCATCGCCCGTGCACCTCTCGCCGGCCACGCGTGATCGGGCGCGCGCCGAGGACTGGTTCCGTCGCTTCGAGGGCGCTGGACTCGATGGCGTCATGGCCAAGCGCCTCGACGCGCCCTATCGCGCCGGGGAGCGCACGATGATCAAGGTGAAGCACGTGCGAACGGCCGACTGCGTGGTCGCCGGGTTCCGCTGGCACAAGAAGGGCGCCGGCACGATGGTCGGCTCGCTGCTACTCGGCCTGTACGACGACGAGCACACGCTGCACCACGTCGGCGTCGCCGCCGCCTTCACCAACGCGGTGCGCCAGCAGCTGGTGGCCGAGCTGGCGCCGCTGCGCGCGAACGCGCTCGAAGGCCATCCGTGGCGCGACTGGGCCGTGGCGCAGGAGGAAGCGAGCGCCACGGGGCAGCGGCTCCCCGGCGCGACGAGCCGGTGGAATCGCGGCAAGGATCTGAGCTGGGAGCCGCTGCGCCCCGAGCGGGTCTGCGAGGTCGCGTACGACCACATGCAGGGATCTCGGTTCCGCCATGCCGCGCAGTTCCTCCGCTGGCGCCCCGACAAGCGCCCGCCGGACTGCCGCTACGACCAGCTCGAAGTCACGCCTGCCTACGAGCTGGAGCGCGTCTTCCGTGCGCGCGACCCGGGTGGCCTCGACGGCGACGCCCGCCAGGGATCGTAGTCGGGCTCGGGCGGCTCCTCGGCCGGCCGCTCGCCCTCCGGAACGTGGCGCAGATTGACCCGGATGCGCGTCCAGGTGGTCGAGCGGCCGCGCATCGAGTCGACGAGGACGTCGTCCGCCTGAAGCCGCCCCGCCGCTTCCGGGTGGCGCACCTTCCAGCGTTCGAGGCCGGCGAGCGCGTCCGCCTCGTGCGCCGCCCTGGCGACGGTGATGAGCGCCGCCGCGGACCGACGCGGGCTCTTCTGGCGTGATGGCGCGACGCGCGGCGGCTCGTCGCGCTGCTTCCGGTAGTGCGGCGGCCAGGGCGCATCGCCGAGTCCGGCGGCCTCCTGGGCCGCGGACAGCTCGAGCAACGCATCGAGCGAACCCGCCGCCCCGTCGATGCCGGCCGACGCGTCGCCATGCTGCGCGAACCGGCCCGGCGCCGTGGCCAGCGTGAATGCCGCCGGATCGCAGCCGGCCACCTCGTCCCACTCGAGCGGCATCGAGACTCGCGCGTCGGGCGTGGGCCGCACCGACCACGCGGAGGCCACGGTCCGGTCCTTGGCATTCTGGTTGTAGTCGAGGAAGACGCCGCGGCGTTCCTCCTTCCACCACTTGCTGCTCGCGCGGTCGGGCGCGCGCCGTTCCACCTCCCGCGCGAGGGCCAGCGCCGCGCGTCGGACCTGATCGAAGCTCCAGCGCCGATGGATGCGCACGTTGACGTGCATGCCGCGCGAGCCCGAGGTCTTGGGCCAGCCCCGCAGCCCGTGCCCGTCGAGGACGTCGCGCACGAGCAGCGTGACCCGCCGCACATCGTCCCAGCTCACGCCGCGGCCGGGGTCGAGATCGACGCGCAGCTCGTCGGGGTGCTCGAGGTCGTCGGCGCGCACCGGGTGCGGATTCAGGTCGATGCACCCGAGGTTCACGATCCACAGGAGCTGGGCCGCGTCGCGCACGACGATCTCTCGCGCCGTCCGACCCGACGGAAAGCGCAGCTCCACGGTCTCGACCCACTCGGGCCGCTGCTCGGGAGCGCGCTTCTGGAAGAACGGCTCCCCCTCGGCGCCGTCGACGTAGCGCTTCAGCACGATCGGCCGCCCCGCGATGCCCCGCAGGGCGCCCTCGGCGATCGCCGCGTAGTACTTGGCCAGATCGAGCTTCGTGAAGCCAGCCTGCGGAAAGAAGGTCTTGCCGGGGTTGGTGATCACGACCTCGCGACCGGCCGCGTTCAGGACCGCCTCGGCCGGCTTCCCCATGGAGACAGTGTTGCCAGCCCGACCGTCGCCCCGCAAGACTCTGAAGCTCATCGAGCTCGGTCAGTGCGTGGACCCGATCGGGGCCGGCTCGGCCACGCTCGGATGATTCCCGGGATCGCCGTCTTCCAGACGGCCCTCTCCGAGGAGCGTCGCCGGTGCGATCGCCCGTCCGGCGTGACGGACGCTGCGGACGCGAAGCCATTCGTCGCCGGTGGCAACGTCGATGGCCGGTGGCGCCTGGGCACGCACCATGCCGGGCCTCGCGTCGCAGGCCACCCCGGTGCACGCCACGTCCAGGATGTCGACGCGCTGCCCGCGGCAGCGCGCATGAGCCTGGCCCCACGGCGAGACGTACGGCGCGTAGTTGCACGCGCGCACGAGGCCGGCGATCCGGTGCGCCGGCTCGGCCCAGCCGATGGCGGCGTTGCGCGGGGCCCGACGACCGAAGCAGCGCCGCCGGGCGAGATCCTGCTCGAGGGCGGGGATCGCCGAGGCATCGCCGGCGGCGGTGTCCACCAGCCGCAGCAACAGCGGGAGGCCGGCGCTCACGCACCTCGCCGACAGGCGAAACGCGGTGTCGGTCTCGTCGATGTCGAACGCCGCCGCGTAGGCGATCGGCCCGGCGTCGATGCGCGGCGCCATCCAGTGCACGGTCACGCCGTACGACCGCTCGCCGTGGTAGAGGGCCCAGCTGGGACAGCTCAGTCCCGCATAGTGTGGCAGCGGGCCGGGATGGAGGTTGAAGGCGCCGATCAGGGGTGCGGCCAGAACCGCTTCGTGCACGAGGTAGAGCGAGTGGACGTTGAGGATCAGGTCGATGTGGGCGGCGGCAAGCTCGGGGGCCAGCGCCGGATCCCGCACGCGCGCCGCCGGCCACACGTTCAGGCCGAGGCTGCGGGCGACGGCGCCGACGCTCGGCGACGCGCCGTCATCGATGCCCCGGGTCAGCACGGCGTGGATGCGGTGCTCGGTTTTCGCGAGGGCCCGCAACGCGTGGACGCCGGCCGACTCCTCGGCGACGAGGACGAGCGAGAGCGGGCGCCGGCCTAGAACGCCATCCACCACTCGGCGTCCAGCCGCGTGAGCGCGGCATCGTCGCGCACGATGGCGTCGAGCAGGCCGCGGTCACGCGAGTGGGCCAGGACCCAGGCCTGGGGTCCGTAGACGAGGCAGTGCCGCTCCATCAGCGCGTCGGCCAGGCGCGCGTCGAAGCGTCCGGAGACCGCCGCACAGCCCTCGCTCCAGGCCTCCCGAAAGAGGTGATCGAGCACGATCCCGGCGCTGCCCGGCCGGGCTCCGAGGTGCGCCACCCGCGCGTTGCCGCCGGCCTTGACGTAGACGAGATACCAGCCGAGCAGATGGCCCCGCTCGTTCACGATCTGGGCGCGGCGCAGGCTGCCGTAGGAGTGCTTGCGGCCCATCATGTCGAGCAGCCATGCCAGCGAGGCTGCGTCGTAGTCCCCTCGCACGGCGCGGCCATCGAGGCTTCGTCCGAGGTGGGCGAGGAGATCCGCGTCGATCATGTCCAGGCGGATGCCGCAGGTGGCCTCGCGGGGCGGCCGGCACTCCGGCAGCAAGCGCGTCGTCAGCGCGTCCATCGGCGCGGCGACCAGCGCACCGGCGCGGCGGACCAGGCCGCGGCTGGCCGCGCTGCCCACGATGTGCCGGAACGGACGGAGCAGACGGATCCAGGTCAGGCTGCTCGCGGTCACGGTGATTCCGCCCAGGCACTCCCACAGCCGCCGCGAGGCCGCGGACGCCACGTCGGCGAGCGAGAAGCCCTGAGGGCCGTCGAACAGCGTCCGGAGGAGCTGGGAGCCGACCAGCGCCGGCGCCGACGGGGCGACCATGAACTGCGTCGTGGTGGCCACGCGCAGGGGAACGCCGTACGCGGTCATGCGCCGCGGCACGACACCCAGGAAGCCGACGACCCGGCCGACGTCGTCCTCGCAGACGAGCGACGGCAGCGTCTCGTCGTACCAGGGATTGCCGAAGAAGACCTCGGCGAAGTAGGCGCCGAGCACCGCCTCGTCATCCTGCTCGCTCGATCGGAAGGCTCCGCCGCGCAGGGCGACGACCTCGGCGATGTCGTCCTTCTGGAACGGGCGGATGCGCGTCACGAGCCCGCCACCGCCGCGCCGGCGGCGATCGCGCGCGTGACGACGTCGGTGACCGCCGGCAGGGTCCGGAACCGGTCGAGGTCGATGTCCTCGACGGCGAACCGGATGTCGAATTCCTTCTCGAGCGCCACCAGCAGCTGGGCGAACGACAGCGAGTCGAGAAGGCCGGTCTCGAACAGGTCGAGATCGGGAGCGGGCGCGGCCAGCGCGAGCTGCTCGGCGAGGACGCGCTCGAGGCGGGCGGGGATGCTGTCGTCCGACATGGGTCGTCTCCTTACGCGGTCGCGGCGAACGCGGCCCTCAGCGCGGGGCGGTCGATCTTGCCGTTGGCGTTCTTGGGCAGGGTGTCGAGTCGCCGCCAGCGAGCCGGCAGCATGTAGGCCGGCAGCACTGCGGCGAGGGCCTGTCGCAGCGTCACCGGCGTCAGCGGCGCTCCGGGTGCCGGGGCGTAGGCGCAGCAGATCGCGGCGCCCTCGAAGCCCCCGGTGTCGACGGCGACCACCGCCGCTTCGCGGACCTCGGGAATGTGGTGCAGCGCGGCCTCGATCTCGCCGAGCTCGATCCGGTAGCCGCGGCTCTTGACCTGGGAGTCAACCCGGCCCACGAAGTAGAAAAGGCCGTCGGTGCCCCGGCGGCCGAGGTCGCCGGTCCGATAGAGACGGACGCCGGCGGCATCGGTCACGAACACGGCCGCTGTCTTCTCCGGCTCGCGCCAGTACCCCGCGCTGAGGCCGACGCCGGCGATGTAGAGCTCGCCGATCTCGCCGGCCGGGACCGGACGCCGCTCGGCGTCGAGCACGCGCAGCTGCTCGCCGGCGCACGGCGCGCCGATCGGGATCGGCGTGTCGTCCGTCGCCGGGCACGCCGGCACGGTGTGGTAGCTGCTCGCCACCGTGGCCTCGGTCGGTCCGTAGAGGTTCGTGAAGCTCACGTGCGGCAGGCGCGCCATCAGGGTGCGAAGCACCGGTGTAGGCAGGACCTCGCCGCACCACAGGAGCCGCCGCAGCGACGGGAAGTCGTTCGGCCGCACGGCGTCGAACTTCACGACGTACGTCAGCAGCGAGGGCACCGAGAACCACTGGGTGAGCGCGGCGTCGCGGATGAAGCGCGGCACGGCGTCGGGTGCGACCGCGAGGCCGGGCGGCACCAGGTGCAGCTGCCCGCCGGCGCCGAGCGTCCCGAAGATGTCGAACGTCGAGAGGTCGAAGTGCAGCGGCGAGTGACCCGACGTCCGGTCGTCGGGGCCGAGCGCGAAGTACGTCGTGGCCCAGTCCACGAAGTGCTGGACGTTGGCGTGGCTGATCACCACGCCCGTGTCGAGCACGGTGTCGGCCAGCGCCTCGACGTCGGTGGCGGAGAAGCCCGCGGATCGGGACGCCCAGGGGCCGGGCGGGGGCGGCCCGTCGATCCAGCCCAGCGCCAGCGGGGCTCGTTCCGGCGTTGCCGCGAGCAGGTCCGCCGCGACGGCTGCCACGCCGGCCTCGGCCAGCAGACAGCGGGGCGCCGTGCTCTGGAGCATCCGCGCCAGCCGGGGGAGGGGGCTTGTCGTGTCGAGCGGCACGTAGATGGCGTCGGCCTTGAGGACGGCCACGATGGCCACGATGGCGCGCGGCGACTTCGGCAGGAGCAGCGCGACGCGGTCCCCGCGCTGGACACCGGATGCGCGCAGCATCCGCGCCAGGCGATTGGACGCCGCCTCCAGGTGGGCGTAGGTCATCCGCGCCCCGTCCATCACGAGCGCGACGGCCTCGGGGCGCCGATCGGCCTGGGCGGTCAGCGCGTGCTGCAGCAGCCGGCTCATCCCGGCACCGCGGCGACCGCGTGCTCGAACGCCTGGGCCGTGTGCGCCAGATCGTCCTCGTCGCGCGGCACGTCGACGATGAAGGTCTGCACGCCGGCCTCGACATAGCGCCGCAGCTCCTCGCCCACGCTCGCGTGGCTGCCCACCAGGTAGGGGCAGAACGTCTGATAGTTGAGGAACGGCTCCATCCAGTACGGCCGCGGCGGCGGGCTGTCCGGGTCGGACAGACGGCGATGCCAGTTCGAGTCGGAGACCTTCATCGCCAGGGTGTGCGCGATGCGCCCGCGCCGGTCCTCGGGAAACCGCGTGCGCGCCACCCGCCAGGCCGCGTCCTCGTCGTCGCGCGCGATGATCCCCACCCGGATCCCGCGAGCCTCCGGCGACGCCACCGCAGGCTGGTAGGCGGCGGCCGGTGCCGGGTACTCGACCGACGTCGCCCCGAGCACGCGCGCGGCGGCGCGGCCGGCCTCCGAGGAGCCGGACACGAAGAACGTCGGAAAGAGCGCCGGCGGCAGCTCGGGAATCAGGGTGAGGCGCGTCACGCGGTAGAACTCGCCGGCCAGAGTCACCGGCGGTCCACCGCGGAGCAGCCCGGCGATGATCGCCGTGTACTCGCGCAACCGATCGTAGCGGCGATCATGCGGCGTGGAATCGGCGAGCGCCTCGAGGTCGTTGCGAAAGCCACCCGCCACCATGTTGAGATCGACGCGCCGCCCGTGGAACAGCGCCAGCGAGGCGACCAGCTTGGCGACGGCGTACGGATGCATGTAGACGGGTTGCACGGCGATCAGTGGGACGAGGCGCTCCGTCACCGTCATGAGCAGCTGCGCGACGAGCCAGGGATCGACGAGCCCGTTGTCGGCGTAGACGAGGGTGCCGACGCAGCCGGCCCGCTCGCTCCACCGTCCGACGTCACGCACGGCGGCGCCATAGCCGGCCGGGCTCGCACCCCGCGACGACGGGCAGGTCGTGAACACCGCGACCGAGGGAACCATGTCGTCCTCCCGCCCCATCGCCAGCCGTCGCCGGGTGGTGACCGTGTGCGTTTGTAACAAGAGCATTGCATGGCGAGGGCCAGCCCCGCGAACGCCCGTCGGCCCCGAAATCCGCCCCGACATGCCGACCGCGCTGCATGAAAACCGCAGACCGTTGCGGGGCTTCGGACCATCGCTTGCCGATCGTGCAAAACATCGCAGGAGCGGCCGGCCGACGCCGGGGTCCGGCGCGGCGCCTGAGTGTTCGCAAGAAGTTGCACTGCGCGAGCCCCGGGAGAGGCTGTCGATCTCGCGGCGCCTCGTTCGGTCTCCAGGTAGAAGGGGGGCCCGCAGCCGTCGTTCGAGGAATCGGCGCTCGGCGTCGTTGGTGACCAGCCCGATCGCCGTCGCGTAGCTCTTCGCCGCCTCCGCCGCGCATCCCAGCCGGCGGAGCAGCTCGGCGCGCGTGGCATGGAGCAGGTGATAGCCGTCGAGATCGCCGGTCGCGGTGAGGGCGTCGACGAGCTCGAGCGCCGGGCGGGGGCCCTCGACCATCGCGACCGCCGCCGCGCGGTTGAGGGAGACGATGGGCGAGGGCTGCAGGCGCTCGAGCACGTCGTACAGGCGGACGATCTGGGGCCAGTCGGTGTCCTCCGCCCGCGCCGCCTCGCAGTGCAGCGCCGCGATCGCCGCCTGCAGCGCGAACGGCCCCGGACTGCCACGCAGGGCCTCCTCCACGAGCGGGAGCGCCTCGGCGATCTGCGCGTGATTCCAGCGGCGACGATCCTGCTCTTCGAGCAGGACGAGGTCGCCGGCCGCGTCGCGCCGCGCGTCGCGCCGCGAATCGTGCAGGAGCATCAGCGCGAGAAGCGCCGTCGCCTCGGAGGATGGAGGCGCCAGCAGCGCCCTCACGAGGCGGGCGAGCCGGATCGCCTCGACGCAGAGGTCGGTCCTCACGAGCGTCTCGCCACGCGTGGGCGCATAGCCTTCGGTGAAGACGAGGTAGATCACCGTCAGCACCGCGTCGAGCCGGGCCGCCATGTCCTTCGTGTCGGGCACCGTGTACGGGATGCCGGCGTCGCGAATCTTGGCCTTGGCGCGCACGAGCCGCTGTGCCATCGTCGCGGTCGGCACCAGGAAGGCGCGCGCGATCTCGTCCGTCTCGAGGCCGCCGAGTGTGCGCAGCGTGAGGGCGACCTGGGCTTCGAGGGCCAGCGCCGGGTGGCAGCAGGTGAAGATGAGGCGAAGGCGGTCGTCGGGGATGTCGCCAGGATCGAAGTCCGGCGCCTCGACGGTCAGGTTGGCCGCGGCCGCCGTGAAGGCGTCCAGCTTGTCCGCGAACCGGGTCTGGCGACGGATGCGGTCGATGGCCTTGTGCCGGGCCGTCTGGATGATCCAGGCGCGCGGAACGTCCGGGACGCCGGCGACCCGCCACTGATCCACCGCGGCCGCAAAGGCTTCCTGGGCGGCCTCCTCGGCGACGTCGAAGTCCCGAACGAGCCGGATCAGGGTGGCGACGATCCGGCCCCAATCGGAGCGATAGACGGCGTCGACGGCGGCGTTGGCATCCACGGACATGACGTCACGTTAGATAATTCTGGGGCAGGTGTCGATTCGGGCCCCCGCCGTTCGACGTAAGGATGGAGGCAGGTGACGTGAAATACATGCTGATGATCTGCCGCGACGAGCCGGCCTGGGACACGCTCGGCGTGGCCGAGCGGCAGCGGGTGTACGCCGAGACCCTGGCGCTCGCGGACGAGCTCACGTCGCGCGGGCAGTATCTGGGCGGGTTTCCGCTCCACCCGTCGTCCTCGGCGACCAGCGTGCGGGTGCGCGACGGCAAGCGCCTCGTGACCGACGGCCCCTACGCGGAGACCCGCGAGCAGCTCGGCGGCTACATGCTCATCGACGTCAAGGACCTCGACGAAGCCATTGCCATCGCCGCCCGGATTCCACTGGCCCGCACGAGCACCGTCGAGGTCCGGCCGGTGCGCGAGGGCCCGCCGACGTCATGAGCCCCGGCGGATTCTCCGAGATGCGGCAAAGGCGGCGTCGGATTTCGCCGCTGGCTTCTTCGATCGCCATGGCTGGGGGTTCGGCATGTCCGTCGTCACCAGGCGCGACAACGTGGCGGCGGTCGGAACGTTCGGGTGGGACGGCGGCCTGGGCACCTCGTGGCGCTCGGATCCCAGGGAGGACATGGTCATGATCCTCATGACCCGGCGTGCCTGGACTTCCCCCACACCTCCGGACGTCTGTCTGGACTTCTGGACCTCGGTCTATCAGGCGATCGACGACTGAGGCGCTGTCCGCACGCGTGAAGAACCAGCTTCGGGCCGATCGGCGCGAAGGAGACGACGATGCCGGGTCACCCGGTGGTGTCCAGAGGGGAATGGCTCGAGGCGCGTCGAATGCATCTGGCCAGGGAGAAGGAGTTCACGCGGCTGCGCGATCGACTGGGCGCCGAGCGGCGCGCCCTGCCGTGGGTGAAGGTCGACAAGCCCTACGTCTTCGAGCGGCCCCAGGGAACGGTGACGCTGCCCGAGCTCTTCGGCGGCCGCCACCAGCTGATCGTGTACCACTTCATGCTGGGCCCGGGGTGGCAGGAGGGGTGCCCGAGCTGCTCCTTCCTGGCCGACCACATCGACGGCGCCGTCGTGCACCTGGCGCAGCGCGACGTGACGCTGCTGGCGGTGTCGCGCGCCCCGCTGCGCCAGATCGCGGCGTTCAAGCAGCGCATGGGCTGGCGCTTCACCTGGGTGTCCTCGTACGGAAGCGAGTTCAACTTCGACTACCACGTGTCGTTCACGAAGGCGCAGATGGCGGGCGGCGCCGTCGACTACAACTTCGCGTCGCGTGAATTTCCCAGCGAGGAGGCCCCCGGCCTCAGCGTCTTCTACAAGGACGAGCACGGCGACGTCTTCCACACGTATTCGGCCTACGCCCGAGGGCTCGACCTCCTGGTCGGCGCGTACAATTACCTGGACCTCGCGCCGAAGGGGCGCGACGAGGAGGCACTGGCCTTCACGATGGCGTGGGTGCGTCACCACGATCGCTACAGTGATGGAGCGACAGAAAGGAGCAACGGATGAGCGGGGTACGGCTCCTGGTCGGTACACGCAAGGGCGCGTTCGTCCTGACGTCGGACGGAACGCGCGACCGGTGGGAGGTCGGCGGCCCTCACTTCGGGGGCTGGGAGATCTACCACCTCAAGGGATCTCCCGTCGACCCGAACCGGCTGTACGCGTCGCAGTCCAGCAGCTGGTTCGGGCAGGTGATCCAGCGCTCGCACGACGGGGGCAAGACGTGGGAGTCGGTCGGCAACAAGTTCGTGTACGACGGCGTGCCCGGCACGCACCTCTGGTACGACGGCACCCCGCGGCCCTGGGAGTTCGCGCGCGTCTGGCACCTCGAGCCGTCGCTGACCGATCCGGACACGGTCCACGCCGGGATCCAGGACGCGGCGTTGTTTCGCTCGACCGACGGCGGACAGAGCTGGCAGGAGCTACCCGGACTTCGCCAGCACCCGTCGG
>VBPC01000034.1 GCA_005887895.1 Candidatus Rokuibacteriota bacterium | reverse complement strand
TGGAGCGAGCAGTGGCAGGAGCAGGAGCAGCGGCTCCGCGCCATGGAAGCCGGCCTGCGCGCCGACGGCGCGAGCGTGCTGCGCGGCGGTCGGCACGCCCGCTGGGACCTCGAAGTCCGGGGTGGATTCTTCGGCGCCGCACGACTGCTCATGGGCGTCGAAGAACATTCCGGCGGGAAGCAGCTGATACGACTGCGGTGGTGGCCGTTCGTGCCCGTACGCGGACCGCTTCTCACGCTCGTGTTCGCCGGCCTGACGTTCGGCGCGACGCGTGACCATGCGTGGGTCGCCGCCGCGGTCCTCAGCGGTGGCGCCCTGCTGTTCGCCGGGCGCACGCTGGAGCAATGCACGGCAGCCATGGCGACGGTGCGGGACGCCGTGGCGCGGCTGCGGGACGAAGAGTCCTGATGCGCGACGCCACGCTGTACCGACGCCTGTTGCGCCAGGCCCGACCCTACTGGCCGCACGTCGCGGGAGTGTTCGCGCTCGGCCTGCTCGCCAGTCCGATCGCGCTCTTGATTCCCGTGCCGCTCAAGATCGTGCTCGATTCCGTGCTGGGCGCGCGGCCGCTCCCGCCCCTGCTGCGAGCCCTGGCGCCGGCAGCGGTGGGCTCGAGCGCCCTCGCGGTTGCCATCGGGCTGCTGCTCGCCGTCACCGTCCTCGGCCAGCTGCAGAGTCTCGCGACGACCTTGCTCCGCACCTACATCGGCGAGCGGCTGGTGCTCGACTTCCGCTCGCTGCTCGTGCAGCAGGTGCAGCGCCTGTCGCTCTCTTATCACGACTCCCGCGGCACGGCCGACTCCGTCTACCGCATCCAGTACGATGCCCCCGCCATCCAAAACATTCTGGTGGACGGCGCCATTCCCTTCGTCTCCGCAGCCCTAGCAGTGGTGACGATGTGGCTCGTCACTGCAGGACTGGATCGTCAACTCGCCTGGGTGGCGCTGGCGATCTCCCCGCCGCTCTTCTTCTTGTCCCGCCTGTACCGCCCGCGGATGCGACGCCAGTCGCGCCAGGTGAAGAAGCTCGAGAGTTCGGCGCTGGCCGTTGTGCAGGAAACACTCGGCGCGCTACGAGTGGTCAAGGCGTTCGGGCAGGAGGCCCGCGAAACTGGCCGCTTCGTCCATCGCTCCCGGGAGGGCGTGGCGGCGCGCATCCGACTGGCGGTGCTCGAAGGAGGTTACGGCCTGCTCATCGGCCTGGTGACGGCGCTCGGGATGGCGGCAGTGCTGCTCATCGGTGTTGGGCACGTCCGCGCAGGCGCGCTCACGCCGGGGGAGCTATGGATGGTGCTCAGCTACGTGGCACAGCTGTACGAGCCCCTGAAGACGATGAGCCGGAAGGCGGCAGGCCTCCAGGGGTACCTGGCGAGCGCCGAGCGGGCGTTCGCGCTGCTGGACGAGCAGCCCGACGTGCCGGAGCGGCCCCATGCCCGGCCGGTGACGCGCGCGACGGGCGCCGTGGAGTTCCGGGGCGTCTCGTTCGCGTACGGCCCGGACCGCCCGGTGCTGCAGGACGTCTCCTTCGCGATCGCGCCGGGGACGCGGCTCGGCGTAGTCGGAGCGACCGGGGCCGGTAAGACCACGCTGATCAGCCTGCTGACGCGCTTCTACGACCCGACCGGGGGCCAAATCCTGCTGGACGGCGTGGACCTGCGCGACTACAAGCTCGACGACCTGCGCCGCCAGTTCGCCGTCGTGCTGCAGGAGACGGTGCTCTTTGCGGCCAGCATCGCGGAGAACATCGCGTACGCCGCGCCCGGCGCGAGCCGGGAGCAGATCGTCGCCGCCGCACACGCCGCCAACGCGCACGAGTTCATTGTGCGCCTGCCCCGAGGCTACGAGACCCACGTCGGGGAGCGCGGCGCGCAGCTCTCGGGAGGCCAGCGACAGCGCATCGCGCTCGCCCGCGCCTTCCTCAAGGACAGCCCCGTCCT
Organism: Candidatus Rokuibacteriota bacterium; assembly: GCA_005887895.1. GTDB lineage: Bacteria > Methylomirabilota > Methylomirabilia > Rokubacteriales > CSP1-6 > AR5. Next base: position 10,364 of record VBPC01000034.1, on the reverse strand, counting down.
CATCCTCGACGAGCCGACGAGCGCCGTGGATGCGGAAACGGAAGCAGTAATCCTCGGCGCGATGCGGCATCTGATGCGCGGCCGCACGGTGCTCCTGATCTCGCATCGGCCGAGTACGCTGGAGCGTTGCCAGGCGCTCCTGGTGCTGGAGAACGGGCGGGTCGTCACTGATTCCATCCCATCCGTCGCGATCGCGCAGCCGCCGGTCGTCGCGGCCGCCGTAGGCGAGCGGCGGTCGAATCTCAAGAGCCATCCGGCCGTGCGCGCCTGGTGCGAGCTATATCCGCATGCCGAGCCGCGGTCGATCACGCCGCTGCGGGTCCGAAAGCGGAAGAGCAGTGTGTACCGGCTCGAGGGCGCCGGTGAGGGCGGCTCGCCCGTCATCGCCAAACGGTGCCCGCGGGCGGTCGCCCTCGTCGAGCGCACCGTTTACGAGAACATGCTCGCTCACCTCACGGTCCCGTCGCTCCGCTACTACGGATTCGTCGACGAGCCCGACGCCGCCTCCAGCTGGCTTTTCATGGAAGAAGCCGGCGGTCCCGACTACTCGAATCTGCTCCCCGAGCACCGTGCCCTGGCCGGCCGCTGGTTGGCGGTACTCCATGCCGCCGCGGCTGGCGTGGCCGCCGGTAGCCAGCTTCCCGACGGCGGACCCGGCCGATACCGGGAGCGGGTGCGGAAGCTGGGCGAGACATTTCGGCGTCATCGGGATAATCCCGTCCTGTCGCCGGAGGACGTAGCCTTCGTCGAGGGACTCGTGGCCCGGCTCGACGATCTGGCCGCGCGCTGGCACCTGGTGGACGAGGTGTGTCACGGCATGCCACCGACGCTGGTGCACGGTGACTTCAACGGCCGGAACATGCGTCTGCGCGGCGCAGGCGAGGAAGCCACCATCACCGTCTTCGACTGGGAAGACGCCGGCTGGGGCGTCCCCGCCGTCGACCTGGCCCAGCAGCTGACGGTGCCGTCGGGACAGCTGTCCGCCAACCCGGACATTCCGAGTTACTGGTCCGCCGGGCGGGAGCGCTGGCCTGACCTGAGCAGCGAGGCGTGCTGGCGGCTGGCCTATTGCGGGACGGTGTTCCGGACGCTTTCCGCCATGTCATGGATCGCGGACGACCTGGCGAACGACTGGGCGCATGCGTCGCTCCGCGACATACGACTGTACGCCGCCGAGTTGGACGGCGCCCTGGAGCGACTCGATTGGGTGCGCCGCACGTCACCGCCGCAACGCGAGGTGGCGGCGACATGAAGCGACTCCGCATCGGCTTTCTCGTGTCCTCCCGCTTTGCGCAAAGCACGGGCCTGGTGCCGGCGGTGATGCGGGCGCTCGCGGACGCTGGTGTGGTCGTCGACGTCATCCATCCCACGCAGGGAGCGCTCGACCTCTCCGACGTGCGGGTCGAAGACGACCTCTACGTCCTGAAGAAGACGAGCCGCCTCGCCTTGAGCATCGCAGGCGCGCTGCACGCCCAGGGCGCCGCGATCGTGAATCCCTTTCCGGTGACTGTGGCGCTGCGCGACAAGATCATCACGTCCAGGATCCTGCAATTGGCCGGAGTCCCCACGCCGGCAACCTACGTCGCTTCGCACCCCGACCGGCTGGCGCCGTTGCTCGCTCAGGGTCCACTTGTCATCAAGCCGTATCACGGCTCGGATGGGATCGGCGTGCGGGTCGTCCACAGCGTCGCCGAGCTCGCGGCCGTGCGGGCCGGCAGAGACCCGATCCTCGCGCAGCGCTACTACGCGCCCCAGGGTCGCGACCGGAAGATCTACGTGGTCGGCGAGCGGCTGTTCGGGGTGAAGAAAGTCTTTCCGATCAGGACCGAACAGGACGGGCAAGGCGAGCCGTTCACACCCCGCCCGGAGCTCTGCGAGATCGCGCGGCGCTGCGGCCGGGCGTTCGGGATCGATCTGTACAGCGTCGACATCGTCGAGAGCGAAGGGAAGCCGTACGTCGTGGACATGTGCAGCATCCCGGGGTGCGGTGGCGTCCCGGATGCGGCGCACCACCTCGTCTCGTACCTGCTCGGGGCGGCCGAGCGTGCCGCCCGGGGACTCGGGCGGCAGCTGGCTGGAGCCCCAGCGTGATGGCGCATCGCGTGAGGGCGTCCAGGACGCTGCGCGAGCAACTCGCTCGCTCCCTCGACGAGCGGGGGGAGCCCGGGGCGGCCGAGCTGTGCGACGCTCTGGAGCGCCTGCTGGACGGCGCTGCGGCCTCGGAAGACACCATCGGTCTCGAGCGTCTGCAAAAGGGTGTCTACAGGCTTCGTGTCGGCGGTGGCTCCGGCCGCACGCTCGTGCTCAAGCGCCACACCCCTGCGATCGCGCACACCGATCGCCTCGTCGTGGAGCGTTGGCTGCCGGCGCTCGGTCTCGGCGACCGCTGCCCGCGGCTCCTCGCGGCCGCGGCGCAGCGCGAAGGGCGCTGGGTGTGGCACGTGTACGAGGACCTGCGTTGCGACACGCTCGCCGATCGGCGGGAGCGGCCCCGCCTGGAGGCGGCGGTCGATCTCATCGCCCAGCTCCACACCCGAGGCGTGGGCCACCCGCTCCTGCCCGAGGTCCGCTGGCACGGCCGCGACCATGGGGCTCGGTCGTTGATCACGAATCTGCGCGACGGGCGCCCCGTCAGGTTTGCTTGATCGACGAGGCCGGGGGACCCGACACGTTCCTGCACGGCGATCTCGGGCCGAAGAACGTCTTCGTCGCCATGGCGGGCGATGGCCCTTGCGCCCGGCTCGTCGATTGGGACCACGTCGGCGTAGGCCCCGCGAGCTACGACCTCTCGACGTTCCTCTACCAGTCGTCACCTGACGACCGGCCCGCGCTACTCCGCCGCTATCGCGCGGCCGTCGAACGGGCGGGCCAGCGTTTGGCGGCGGATGGCGACCTGAATCTCGTGTTGCACGCGACCGAGACCGCACGTGGCGTCAGCTGCATCGTCTGGCCCGCGATGGCTCTCCTGAACGATGGCGCCGAGTGGGGCTGGAGCGGACTGGTGGACATCGACGACTGGTTCGAGAGTCTGCGCCCGCCGCTGCCGGATGCGGCCGGAGGGGGGGGTGCCGCGTGAGCCTCACGGTCTGCCTCGCCCCAGCCAACACCGTCGGCTATCCCCAGGGAGGCGGGCACCTCTGGGTCTACCTGAACTGGGCTCTGGCCCTGCGTGCCGCCGGATGCCGGGTGATCTGGCTCGAAGGCGTGGACGACGACGTGGGCGACACCTCGGTCGCGCACCGCCGGCGCTGGCGCGGCCGCGACGTGCGCGAGTGCGTCGCCACCTTGCAGGCGCACCTGGGACGCTACGGGTTCGCCGACGCGCTGGCGCTCTACTCGATCACCGGCGCGCCCCTCCCGGCTGACCTGGCCGCCAGCGGCCTGACCTTGGAGGTCGCCGCCGACGCCGACCTGCTCCTGAACCTGTCGCACGCGCTCCCCGAGTCCGCCGTGCGACGCTTCCGTCGCTCCGCCTTCGTGGACACCGATCCCGGCCTGTTCCAGGTCTGGATGACCACGGGCGACATCTGCGTGGCGCCCCACGACGTCTACTTCACGATCGGCGAGACCGTGGGCACGCCGGCGGCGCGCTTTCCCGACTGCGGGCTGCGCTGGCACTACACGCCGCCACCCGTGTTCCTCGCCGAGTGGCCCGTCGTCCGCGCCGATCCCGCGTCACCCTACACGACCATCACGCACTGGTGGGGCGGGACGTTCGAGTTCGCGGGCACGACGTTTTCTAACGAGAAGCGAGTCGCGTACCTGGAGTACGCCGACCTGCCGTCCCGGACGCCCGCCCGAATCGAACTGTCCGTGTGCCTGGGCCAGCAGTACGCCGAATGGCACCAGCGCCTGGGGGCCCTGGGCTGGGGCGTGCGTGAGGCCTGGGAGGTCAGCGCCACGCCGGAGCAGTACCGCGCCTACATCCAGGCGTCGCGCGGCGAATTCAGCTGCGTGAAACCGTACTGCGTCCAGTTCGCAAACAGCTGGACCAGTGACCGTACCATCTGCTACCTGGCCAGCGGGAAGCCGGCGGTGGTGCAACACACAGGGCCCAGCCGGCTGCCCGACGCCGCGGGATTGTTCCGGTTCCGATCGATGGACGAAGCCGTGCGCGCGCTGGCGGCGATCGAAGCCGATTACGAGCGACATTGTCGCCTCGCGCGGAACCTCGCCGAGGAGCACTTCGACGGTTGCCGGGTGGTGACCCGGGTCCTGGAGCGTGCCCTCACATGACGACGCGCGGCGGCGCAGCGGTGCGCGAGCGCCTCGAGCGCTCCCTCGAGCGCTGGCAGGAGCCGGGCGCGGCGGAGGTGTGTGAAGCCCTTGAGGACCTGGTTAGCGGCGCCACGCAACCTGGAGAGCCGTTGCAACTCGAGCGGCTGAAGCCGGCGGTGTACCGCCTGCAGGTCGGCAGCCCCTCCGGCCTGGCCCTGGTCCTCAAGCGGCACCCGCCGGCCGTCGCCCAAACCGACCGCCTGGTGGTCGAGCGCTGGCTGCCCGCCCTCGACTTGGGCGACGGGTGTCCTCGACTCCTTGCGGCCGTGGCGGAACGCGAGGGGAACTGGGTATGGCACGTCTACGAGGATTTGGGCGACGGGAGTCTCGCCGCAGACCGCCTGCCGTGGCGGCTCGATGCGGCGGTGGACTTCATGGCGGAGCTGCATCTGCGAGGCGCGGGTCATCCGCTCCTTCCCGAGGCCCGCTGGCGTGCGCGCGACCATGGCGTGCACTTCTTCACGTCGAACGTGCACGATGCCGTCGCGGCGCTCGAAGCGCTCGCGACGCCTCCCCGGGACGTGCCGCCGGCGTTCGCCGGCGCGCGCGAGCGCCTGCTGCAGTGCCTGTACGCCCTGCGCGACGACGCGCCACGGCGCGTGCGCCTCATGGAAGAGGCGGACGGGCCGGACACGCTGCTGCACGGCGACCTCTGGCCGAAGAACGTGTTCGTGTCCATGGCACCCGCCGGCCCGCAGGCCCGGCTCATCGACTGGGATCACGTCGGTGTGGGCCCGGTGAGCTACGACGTTTCCACCTTCCTGTATCAGTCGGCGCCCGAGGAGCGGCCCGGCATTCTGCGACGCTACCGCGAGGCCGTGGAGCGGACAGGCCGGCGGCTGCCCGACCAGGGGACGTTGAACCTCCTGTTTCACACGGCGGAGTGTGCGCGTTACGCCCATTGCATCGTCTGGGCGGCCATGGCCCTGCTGCACGACGGCGCCGAGTGGGGCATCGGAGAGCTGATGGATTTTGAGCACTGGTTCCGGGCGCTCCGGCCGCCCCTCGCCGAATGACCGCAGCGGCGAAGCTCCTCATCGTCACAGCCGACGATTTCGGCATCAGCCGCGGCGTCAACCGCGGGATCGTGCAGGCGCATCGCGAGGGTATCCTCACCAGTACCAGCCTGATGGTGCACCGGCCCGCAGCGGAGCAGGCGGCTGACGTAGGCCGCGCATGCCCCGCTCTGAGCATCGGCCTGCATCTCGAGCTCGATGCCGGCGGAGCGCGGGACGTACCCACCGAGCTGGACCGGCAACTCGCGCGCTTCACCGAGCTCGTTGGCGCGCCGCCCACGCACCTGGACTCGCACCACGACGTCCACAAGAACCCGCGCGTCCTGCCCGACGTGCGGGCGTGGGCGCAGCGCATCGGCGTCCCGGTGCGCGGGTGCTGCCGCGTGCGCCATCTCGCGAAGTTCTACGGTCAGTGGGGTGGCGAGACCCATCTGGAGCAAATCAGCGTCGATGGACTGCTCCGGCTGCTGGATGCGGAGCTTGGCCCCGGGGTGACCGAGCTGACCTGCCATGCCGGCTACGTGGACGCGGGACTTACCTCGAGCTACACCGTCGAGCGTGAAGCCGAGCTGCGCACCCTGTGCGACCCGCGCGTGCGGCCGGCGCTCGCGGAGCGGGGCATTCGCCTGGTGGGGTTTCGCGACCTGCCGGCGGTCGCGGGCGTACTCTCCGTCCCGGAGGGCGCAGCGTGATCGTCGTGATCTCGGTGTACAAGGTCGCAAACTTCCCGGACGGCGGCGGCCACTTCTGGGTGTACATGCAATACGCCCAGGGGCTGCGCCGGCTGGGATGCGACGTGTATTGGCTCGAGCAGTTCCGCCCGCCGGGTTCGGGCGACGCCGCCCAGGAGGCGTCGCTGTTGTCACCCTTCTTCGAGCGGATGCAGCGCTTCGGCCTCGAAGGGAAGACGCTGCTCTATGCGAAGGCCGGCGACGACTTCCGGTTCGTGGGCTGCGAGTGGCCCGACGTGGAGCGAGTGCTGAGACGGGCCGACCTGTTGCTGAATTTCCACTACGCCATCGACCCTCGGTTGCTCGCCTGCGCGCGGCGCACGGCGCTCGTCGACATCGACCCGGGCCTGCTGCAGTTCTGGATCAGCACGGGTCAGCTCGACGTACCGGCCCACGACTGCTACCTCACCACGGGCGAGACCGTGGGGACGCCATCCGCGCGCTTCTCCGACTGCGGCCTGCCCTGGCAACGCTTCCGGCCGCCCGTCTGTCTCGAGCTCTGGCCGTTCACCTACGACCCGCACGCCGGGGCGTTCACGACGGTCTCGAGCTGGTCGACGACCGACTGGCTCAAGGTGACCGAAAGCGGCAAGACGGTGCTGCGCGAGAACACCAAGCGGGTCGCGTTCCTCCAATTCCAGGACCTGCCACGCCACACGAGCCAGCCGCTCGAGCTCGCCCTCTACACGGACGATCGCGACGCCGCAGATCTGGCGCGGCTCACGCAGAACGGCTGGCGGGTGCGCCACTCGCGCGAGGTCGCCGGCAGCCCCGAGGCCTACCGCGCGTACGTGCAGCGCTCGCGCGGCGAGTTCAGCTGCGCCAAGGCGTCCTGCATGGACTTCCAGAACGCGTGGGTCAGCGACCGGACGCTGTGCTACCTGGCCAGCGGCAAGCCGGTCGTGGTACAGGACACGGGTCCGAGCTCCTACCTCGTCAACGGGGAAGGCATGTTCCGCTTTTCCTCAGTCGACCAGGCGGCCGCTGCCCTGGACGCGATCAACAGCGACTACGGGCGCCACTGCCGCGCGGCCCGGGACCTGGCCGAGACGCATTTCGACTCGCAGCGCGTCCTGGAGGGCGTGCTGAACACCGCGCTGCTGGCGAGGGAGACCATACCGTGATCCCGATCCTGCCCTTCGTGCTCCTGCAATCAGGGTCCGTCGACCGGGCCCGCGTCCCGGACGTCCCGGCGACCGTCACCGCCGCGCGGGTCGCACCGGCCGCCAAACCCGTGCTCGACGGACGGCTGGACGACCCCGCGTGGACCCTCGCGACTCCGGTCGGCGGACTGATGCAGCGGGACCCGCAAGAGGGCGCGCCCGCCACGGAGCGGGTGGACGTGCGGATCCTCTACGACGCTGAAGCACTGTACATCGGGGCCCGCCTGTTCGACTCCTCGCCGCAGGCCATCATCCGCCGACTGGGACGACGGGACGCCACGACCCACAGCGACGAGTTTCGGGTGCTCCTGGACAGCTACCATGACCGTCGCACCGCATTCGAGTTCATCGTCAACGCCGCCGGCGTGAAGCGGGACGTCCTCCTGGGAGACGACGGGGGCTACTCGGACGACTCGTGGGACGCCGTCTGGGAGGCCGCGACCACGGTCGATTCGCTCGGCTGGACCGTGGAGATGCGGATTCCGCTCTCCCAGCTCCGGTTCTCGGGCGCGTCGGCGCAGGTGTGGGGGGTGCGCTTCGAGCGCTGGATCCAGCGCAAAAACGAGCTCGACATGCTCCCGCTCGTCCGCAAGACTGAGAGCGGTGTCGCGTCGCGCTTCGCCGATCTGGTGGGGCTCGCAGACCTGCCGGCGCCCAAGCGCGTGGAGGTCTTACCCTATGTGGTCGGGCGCGGCCACTACGACACGCCGGCCTCGCCGCGCGATCCCTTCGACCACGGCAGCGCGTATCTGGGAGACGTGGGCGCCGATCTCAAGTACGGCGTGACCTCGAACCTCACGCTCGACGCCACCGTCAACCCCGATTTCGGTCAGGTGGCCCTGGACCCCGCCTTCGTCAACCTCACGCAGTTCGAAGTGCAGCTCGAGGAGAAGCGTCCGTTCTTCGTCGAAGGCGGCAACATCTTCGGGTTCGCAGGGAACGGCAACGGCCTCGCCAAGCTGAGCGACCGGCCGCAGTACTTCTACTCGCGACGCATCGGTCAACCGCCCCAGGGGGAGGTCACCTCCGACGGACAGTTCTCCGACATCCCGCCGAACAGCACCATCCTCGGCGCGGCGAAGCTGAGCGGCAGGCGGGCGAACGGCTGGTCGGTCGGCATCCTGGACGCGCTCACGGCACGCGAGTGGGCCACGGTGTTCGACACAGCGACGGGCTTGCGCCACAGCGACGAGGTCGAGCCGCTGACCAACTACTTCGTGGGCCGCCTGAAGCGCGACCTGCGCCACGGCAATACCACCATCGGTCTCGTCGCCACGGCCGTGAATCGTGACCTCGACACGCCGGCCCTCGACATGCTCGGTAGCGCCGCGTACACGGGCGGCGTGGACTTCTTCCACCGCTGGGGTCACAACACCTACACCCTGGCCGCAAGCCTCGGCCGCTCCTATATCCGCGGCGACACCGCCGCCCTCCATGCGGCGCAACAATCCTCCAGCCGCTACTATCAGCGGCCCGACGCCAAGAGCTTCCGCTACGATCCGGGCCGCACCTCGCTCGGGGGAACCACCGGAGATGTGTTTCTCAACAGGGTCGGCGGCCCGTGGAACTGGAGCGTCGCCGGTGAGTTCGTCTCGCCCGGCTTCGAAGTGAACGATCTCGGGTTCCAGGAGCGGGTCGACCGCATCTCTGCGGAGGTCAAGGGACGGCGGCGCTGGAGCCGGCCGGGCAAGGTGTTCCTGCATGCCGTTACCGAGCTGTCGCTCGACCGCAGCTGGAACTACGATGGCGACCCGATTCGGGGCAAGGTCGGGATGTACGCGTTCGGCCAATTCCGCAACTTCTGGATCGCGGAAGTGACCACGACCTATTCAGGGGGCGCGATCGATGACCGGCTCACGCGAGGCGGCCCGCTCGCGCGCACGCCGCCCTCCTGGTACGCGAGTGCCGACGGCTACACCGACGACCGAAAGAGGGTGAGTGCGTACGCATTTGCAGCAGTCACCCACGATACGGCGGGCGGCTGGTCGCTGGACCTGCTCCCCAAGCTCACGCTGCGGCCGAGCTCAGCCGTCTCCCTGAGCCTCGCGCCCGGGTACTCCACGGGTCGCTTCGCGGCCCAATACGTCACGCAGGTGAGCGACCCCACCGCGACCGGGACCTTGGGCGCGCGCTACGTGTTCGCCGAGCTGATCGAACACCAAGTGAGCGCGACGCTGCATCTGAACGCCACATTTTCGCCCACCCTGAGCTTCCAGCTGTACGCGCAGCCGTTCACGTTCACGGGTGCCTATCGCGGCTTCAAGGAGCTGCAGGCACGCAAGACGTTTGCCTTCAACACGTACGGACGCGATAACGGATCCACGGTGACCCCCGGCGACCCCGCCGTCTGCGGCGGCGCCGGCCCGGCGCAGTGCTCGGGCGTCGATCCGGACGGGCCGGGGCCCGCCCCGGAGTTCGCGCTCTACAACCCCGACTTCCGCACGCGCTCGCTGAGCGTCAAGGCGGTGTGGCGCTGGGAGTATCGCCCCGGGTCCACCATCTTTTTCGCCTGGACACACAGTCGCTCGGGCTACTTCCCCTACGACGCCAGCTTCGATGTGGGGCGCGATCTCGGGCGGGAGCTGCTGGTCGACCGGCCCACCAACGTCCTGCTTGTGAAATTCAACTACTGGCTGAGCCTATAGTGCAGCGAGCGCGCTTACATCCTCTGGACGTCTCAGGTGCACGTGCGCGACTCGGCGGCCCCGCGCGAGCAACGCCCGGATGTCGCCGCGCGCCTGGGCGCGCTTCAACCGCCCGAACGTGATGCCCAGCTCGGGCACGGCGGCGTCTGCGGCATCGTCGACCGTGAGCACGAGAAACAGGCCGGTGTTGGGGCCGCCCTTGTGGAGCTGTCCGGTGGAGTGGAGGTAGCGGGGGCCGAACCCGAGGGTCGTGGCGCAGCCGAGGGCGCGCCCCCAGGCCGCGCGGACCGCCTGGAGCTTGGCCGTGACGTCGGCAGTGGGCGGTAAGTAGGCAAGGATCGCGAGGTAGTCGCCCGGGCGGGCACTCCGGCGCAGGACCTCAGGAGTCACGGTGTAGGGGCGCAGCATGCTGCGCCCCTACGGGGCCGGCGTCTCCCCCCGCCAGCTCGGCCCGCGCCAGCCGCTTGGCCTCCTCGACATCGGGCTGATCGAATGCGTCGACGCCGAGCCGCTCACACAGCTCCCGCGTTG
>VBPC01000033.1 GCA_005887895.1 Candidatus Rokuibacteriota bacterium | reverse complement strand
GAGGGCCTGACGCACCTGCTCAAGACGGTGAAACTCGTGCGCGAGCGTCTGAACCCCCGGCTACACGTCGGGGGCATCGTGCTGACGATGTTCGATGGGCGGACGAGCATGGCAATGCAGATCCGCGACGAGGTTCACCGCTACTTCCCGGGCGAGATCTTCGAGACGGTGATTCCGCGTAACGTCCGGCTCAGCGAAGCGCCCAGCCACGGCAAGCCCATCATGCTTCACGATCTCCGTTCGAGTGGTGCCATCGCATATCTCGAGCTCACCCGAGAGGTTCTCAAGCATGAATAAGCGCGGTCTGGGGCGCGGCCTCGGCGCTTTGCTCTCCTCGACGCCGACAGATGGGGATACCCTCATCGAGGTCGACGTCGATCAGGTCGGACCGAATCCGAATCAGCCCAGAAAAGCCTTTGATTCCATAGCCTTGGACGAGTTGGCCGCGTCCATCCGTGCGTCCGGCGTCATCCAGCCGGTCATCGTCCGCCGCCAGGGCGCAGCGTTCCAGCTCGTCGCCGGCGAGCGTCGGTGGCGGGCCGCCCGCCAGGCCGGACTGCCCCGCATCCCCGCGATCGTGCGTGAGGTCACCGACGCGGAGAGCCTCGAGCTCGCGCTCGTCGAGAACCTCCTGCGCGAGGACCTCAACCCCATGGAAGAGGCCGAGGCCTTCGACAAGCTCCTCGCGCGGTTCGGCTGGACCCAGGAGGAGCTCGCGCAGCGCGTCGGCAAGGAGCGGAGCTCGATCGCGAACGCGCTGCGACTGCTGCGGCTGCCGCCGCCGATCCAGGACGACCTGCGCACGGGCCGCCTGACGATGGGCCACGCCCGCGCGCTGCTCGCGCTCACGATGCCGAGCGAGCAGCTCAAGCTGCGCGACGAGATTCTCGCCCACGACTGGTCCGTGCGCGCGACCGAGGACACCGTGCGCACGACGACGGCCGGACGCCCGCGCCGGCCCAAGCAGCGGCGGCGCTCGGCGGAGCTGAGCGCGGTCGAAGAGGCGCTGCAGCGCGCGCTGATGACCCGCGTGCGCATCGTCGGCGGCGAGCGCCAGGGACGCATCGAGATCGTCTATGCGAACGCCGAGGAGCTCGAGCGACTGACGGCATTGCTCGGCGCGCGAGACTGATCTCATGCTGGCCGAGCGCATCGTCGTCGGGATGAGCGGAGGCGTCGATTCTTCCGTCGCCGCCGCCCTGCTGGTCGAGGCCGGTCACGAGGTGATCGGCGTGACGATGCGTGTGTGGCCGTGGCAGGCGTCGGCCGAGCCGATGACCCGGTTCGGCTCTTGCTGCGGGTCGGAGGCGGTCGACGACGCGCGGCGGGTCGCCGGAGCGCTCGCGATCCCCTACTACGTCCTCAACATGGCCGAGGAGTTCGAGCGCGCTGTGGTCACGCCGTTCAGCCAGAGCTACGGCCGCGGACGCACGCCGGTGCCCTGCGTCAGCTGCAACAGCGATCTCAAGTTCGGGTCGCTCCTGGGCCGCGCCCGGGCGTGGGATGCCGCAGCCGTCGCCACCGGCCACTACGCGCGGGTCGAGCGCGACGCGGCCACCGGTCTCTGGCGGCTGCACCGCCCCCGCGATCGGCGCAAGGACCAAACGGACTTTCTGTGGCCGCTCACCCAGGCGCAGCTGGCGGCGGCGCGGTTCCCCGTCGGTGATCTCACCAAGGACGAGGTGCGCGAGCACGCGCGGCGCCTCGGCCTCGTGACCGCGGACAAGCCGGAGAGCCAGGAGATCTGCTTCGTGCCCGACGGTGATTACCGCGGTTTCCTTCGTCGGCGCGATCCAGCAGCGTTCCGCCCCGGCGAGATCGTCGACGTGCACGGTCGCATGCTCGGACGCCACGGGGGCGTCGCCGGTTTCACGATCGGCCAGCGCAAGGGCCTCGGCCTCGCGACGTCGCGACCGCTCTACGTGGTCGATCTCGACGCCGACGCCGACCGGGTGACCGTCGGGGCCGCGGCCGATCTCGAGCGGCAGCGCCTGGTCGCCGGCCGCGTGAACTTCATCGCCGGCCGGGCGCCGACGGGGCCGCTGCGCGTGACGGCCAGGATCCGGCACAATCACGAGCCGGCGGCGGCCACGCTGCTGACGCTTGGAGACGGCCGCGCCGAGGTCGCGTTCGACGAGCCGCAGCGTGCGATCACGCCGGGGCAATCCTGCGTGTGGTATCAGGATGACTGCGTGGTGGGCGGCGGTGTCATCGAGCGGGCGTCGTTGACACGCGACGAGATCGCGTGATAGTTTTCACAAACCTTCACCGGCATCACGAGACCGGGGGAATCTGCTCCATGCCTCAGCGTGGCTCCGACTGGCGCGGCTGGCTCGTCTGCGCGTTCGTCTCGCTGCTGTTGCTACTCCCGGCCGCGGCGCTGGCCGTCGAGAGCGCCGGGGAGCATGGCGGGGGCGGCGGCCTCATCAGCATCGACCAGTCGCTGATCGTGCAGGTCGTCAACTTCCTGGTGCTGCTGTTCATCCTGCAGCGCCTCCTTTATAAGCCGTTCCTGGCGAAGATGGAGGAGCGCACCGCCATCATCAAGAAGTCGCTCGAGGAGGCGCAGGCGGCGCGCGCGGAGGCCGCCCGCCAGCAGGAGGAGAACGAGGCGCGCCTGCGGGCCGCCTATGCCGAGGCCGCCGCCGTCCGCGAGCAGGCGCTGAAGGAAGCCGCCGAGGAGTCGCGCAAGCACATCGCGGCCGCCCAGGCCCAGGCGCGCAAGCTCGTCGACGATACCAAAACCCAGCTCGACACCGAGGTGCGGCGCGCCCGCGACGAGTTGCGGCGCGAGGTGAGCGATCTCGCGGTGGCGGTGGCCGAGAAGCTCGTGCACAAGACGCTGCGTGAGGACGACCACCGGCGCATCGTCGCCGAGGCGATCGCGGGGATGAAGGTCTCGTGAGAGCGTCGCCCGCCGTCGCGAAGTCGTACGCGAAGGCGCTGTTCGAGCTGGCCAGCGAGCGCAACCAGGCCGAGCCGATCGAAGCCGAGCTGCAGCGGGCCGCGGCGCTGGTCGCCGGCGACGGCGAGCTTGCCGCGGTGTTCGCTCGCCCGTGGGTCAGCCCGGCGGCGCGGCGCAAGCTGGCCGACGAGATCGGGCAGCGCCTGGAGCTCTCCAGGCTCGCCCGCGACTTCTTCGACCTGGTCGCCGCCCACGGCCGCGCCGATCACCTCGGCGCCATCGCGGAGGCGTATCGCGCCATGCTCGACGCCGCCCGCGGCCGCGTGCGCGCGCGCGTGCGCAGCGCGGTGCCGCTGACCGAGGCCGACCGTGCGGCGCTGGCCCAGCGGCTTGGCCGCGCCCTCGGCGGCACGCAGGTGGTCGTGGAGGAGATCGTCGATAAGAACCTCCTCGGCGGCTTCGTCGCCGAGATCGGCAGCCTCGTCGTGGACGGCAGCCTCGACGGCCAGCTGGCGCGCATCCGGGAACGACTGGCGAAAGGGTAAGGGAGACGGAATGATCAAGGCCGGAGAGATCAGCGAGATCATCAAGCGCCAGCTGGCGGGCTACGAGGCGGAGGTCGATCTCCAGGAGGTCGGCCGCGTCATCGAGGTGGGCGACGGCATCGCGCGCGTGTACGGCCTCGAGAAGGCCATGGCCGGCGAGCTGCTGCAGTTTCCGCACGACGTCGTCGGCATGATCCTCAACCTCGAGCAGGACCAGGTCGGCGCGGTGCTGCTGGGCGAGAGCGAGGCGATCAAGGAAGGCGACACCGTCAAGCGGACCAACCGCATCGCCCAGGTGCCGGTCGGCGAGGCGCTGGTCGGCCGCGTCGTCAACGCCCTCGGGCTGCCGGTCGACGGCAAGGGCCCGATCCAGACCAAGGAGTACCGGCCGATCGAGCGCTACGCTCCTGGCGTCGTCGACCGCCGCTCGGTGAAGGAGCCGCTGCAGACCGGCCTCAAGGCCATCGACTCGATGATCCCGATCGGGCGCGGTCAGCGCGAGCTGATCATCGGCGACCGCGGCACCGGCAAGACCGCCATCGGCGTGGACACCATCATCAACCAGAAGGGCCAGGACGTCTTCTGCTTCTACGTCGCCGTCGGCCAGAAGCGCTCGACGGTGGCCCAGGTGGTGAAGGTGCTCGAGGACGCCGGCGCGATGGCGTTCACGACCGTGGTCGTGGCCTCCGCCTCGGAGCCGGCGCCGCTGCAGTACATCGCCCCGTACGCCGGCGTCACCATGGGAGAGCACTTCCGCGACAGCAAGCGCCACGCGCTGTGCATCTACGACGACCTCAGCAAGCACGCGGCCGCCTACCGCCAGCTCTCGCTGCTGCTGCGCCGCCCCCCGGGACGCGAGGCGTACCCGGGCGACGTGTTCTACCTGCACTCGCGACTGCTGGAGCGCGCCGCCAAGCTCAACGACGCGCTCGGCGGCGGCTCGCTCACCGCGCTGCCGATCATCGAGACCCAGCTCGGCGACGTGTCGGCCTACATCCCTACCAACGTCATCTCGATCACCGACGGCCAGATCTATCTGGAATCCGACCTCTTCTATGGCGGGATCCGGCCGGCCGTGAACGTCGGCCTCTCGGTCTCGCGCGTCGGCGGCTCGGCCCAGATCAAGGCCATGCGGCAGGTGGCCGGCAAGCTGCGGCTCGACCTCGCGCAGTATCGCGAGCTGGCGGCGTTCGCGCAGTTCGGCTCGGACCTCGACAAGGCCACCCAGAACCAGCTGGCCCGCGGCCAGCGCATGGTCGAGCTGCTCAAGCAGGGCCAGTACCAGCCGCTGCCGGTCGAGAAGCAGGTGGCCATCATCTTCGCCGGCTCGCAGGGGCTGCTCGACGATCTGCCGGTGGACGCCGTGCGGCCGTTCGAGGAATTCCTCTACGGCTGGCTGGACAGGCGGCAGCCGCAAATCCTGGCCGAGATCCGCGACAAGAAGGAGATCAGCGACAGCCTCCGTGAGCAGCTCGGCAAGGCCATCGCTGACGCCAAGGCCGAGTTCGTCGCCGCCAAGGGCATCAAGGCCGCGTAGATGAAACGCGACACGACTCGCGGGTCGACGAGGGGCGTCACGGCTCCGCCGGGGCGCCCCGAGAGTTGGGGGAGTATGGGGGGCCATGTCGGGGCCCCCCATCCATAATGGCCACCCTGCGCGACATCCAGCGACGGATCCGATCCGTCCAGTCCACGCAGAAGATCACCCGCGCCATGAAGCTGGTGGCGGCCGCCAAGCTGCGCCGCGCGCAGGAGCGGATCCTGTCGGCGCGGCCGTACGCCAACAAGATGGCCGAGCTCCTCGGCCACCTCGTGAGCGCCGAGTCGGGTGACGACGGTGGCCACCCGCTGCTCGAGCAGCGCGAAGGGCCGCGACGTCAGATCGTCATCGTCACCGCCGATCGCGGCCTGGCCGGTGCCTTCAACACCAACGTGATTCGCCGCGCGGTCGAGCTGCTCCGCGAGTCGAACGTCGCCGAGGTGACGCTGGTGGTGGTGGGCCGCAAGGCCCGGGACTTCTTCCGCCGCCGCGCGTACACCATCAGGCGCGACATGATCGGCTTCTGGGACCAGCTGGCCTACAGCCATGCCAGCGAGCTGGCCGACTACTTCATGCAGCAGTTTCGCGACGGCGAAGTCGACGAGGTCGTCCTCATCTACAACGAGTTCCGATCCGTCGCGCTGCAGCGGCGCGACGGCGATCCTCGGCGACCTCCTGCCGCGCCACGTGCGCATGCAGGTCTACCGGGCGCTGATGGAGTCGCTGGCCGGCGAGTACGGCGCCCGCATGACCGCCATGGAAGCCGCCACCAAGAACGCCAAGGAGATGATCGACGTCCTGACGATCCAGTACAACAAGGCCCGCCAGGAGAAGATCACCAAGGAGCTGCTCGACATCGTGGGCGGTGCCGAAGCCCTCAAGCAAGGAGCCGAAGCATGAGCGACGGAAAGATCGTCCAGGTCATCGGGCCGGTGGTCGACGTGGAATTCGAGCCGGGACGGCTGCCGGCCATCTACAACGCGCTCCTCGTGCAGGGCGTGGAGAACAAGGACATCTTCGCGTATTCCTCCAGGCTCACGCTGGAGGTCGCCCAGCACCTCGGCGAGAGTCAGGTCCGCACCATTGCCATGGCGTCGACCGACGGGCTCACGCGCGGCATGATCGTGCGGGACACTGGCGCGCCCATCACGGTGCCCGTCGGCAAGGAGACGCTCGGCCGCATCATGAACATCGTCGGCGAAGCCGTCGACAAGGGCCCGGCCATCCACACCAAGAAGACCTATCCGATCCACCGGCCGGCGCCGTCCTTCGAGGACCAGTCGACGAAGGTCGAGATGTTCGAGACCGGCATCAAGGTCGTCGACCTGCTCGAGCCCTATACCAAGGGTGGGAAGACCGGACTCTTCGGCGGGGCCGGCGTCGGCAAGACCGTCCTCATCCAGGAGCTCATCAACAACATCGCCAAGCAGCACGGCGGCATCTCGGTGTTCGCCGGGGTGGGGGAGCGGACCCGCGAGGCGGGTGGCGCTGACCGGCCTCACCGCGGCGGAGTACTTCCGTGACGAGGAAGGCCAGGACGTGCTGCTGTTCATCGACAACATCTTCCGCTTCACCCAGGCCGGCTCGGAGGTCTCCGCACTCCTCGGCCGCATGCCGTCGGCGGTCGGCTACCAGCCCACGCTGGCCACCGAGATGGGCGAGCTGCAGGAGCGGATCACGTCGACCAAGAAGGGGTCGATCACGTCCGTGCAGGCGATCTACGTGCCGGCCGACGACATCACCGATCCGGCGCCGGCCACCGCCTTCGCCCACCTCGACGCGACGACCGTGCTCAGCCGCGCACTCACCGAGCTCGGCATCTATCCCGCGGTCGATCCGCTGGCGTCGACCTCACGAATCCTCGACCCGAACATCCTCGGCGACGAGCACTACCGGACGGCGCGCGCCGTGCAGTCGATCCTGCAGCGCTACAAGGATCTGCAAGACATCATAGCGATCCTCGGCATGGAGGAGCTGTCCGACGAGGACAAGCTCACCGTGGCGCGCGCCCGCAAGATCCAGCGGTTCCTCTCGCAGCCCTTCTCGGTGGCCGAGCAGTTCACCGGCCAGCCCGGGCGCTACGTGAAGCTCGCCGACACCGTGAAGTCGTTCAAGGAGGTCGTCGAGGGCAAGCACGACGACCTGCCCGAGCAGGCCTTCTACATGGTGGGCGACGTCGGTGAGGCGATGGACAAGGCCAAGAAGCTCCGCGAGGCCGCCTGAGTGGCCGAGCGCCTCACGCTCGAGCTGGCCACGCCGACCCGCATGGTCGTCGCCGCCGAGGTCGACGAGGTCGTCGTCCCCGGCAGCGAGGGCTACTTCGGCGTGCTGCCCGGGCATGCGCCGTTGCTCGCCACGCTGGGGATCGGCGAGCTGACGTATCGGGTCGGGCGCGACGAGTATCACGTCGCCCTCTCGTGAGGCTTCGCCGAGGTCCGCAATGACAAGATCATCATCCTCGCCGACGTCGCCGAGACGCCCGCCGACATCGACCGCGCGCGGGCCGAGCGCGCGCGCGAGCGCGCGGAGGCGCGCCTGGCGGGCCGCGCGGGCCAGGAAGAGATCGACTACGCGCGCGCCATGGCCGCGCTGGCGCGCGCGCTGACCAGGCTGCAGGTGGCCGGCCGCGGCCAGTAGCTGACGTCGCTCACTGCCCCGCGGAGCATGCACGCCGCCCGCTCCACTGGGCGATGTGACCGGGCTCCCGCCGCGTAAACCCTCGTCGAGCCGACCGCCCGGCGGTGGCCTCCGCTTTGCTCCATCGCGGGGCCATGTTGACCGTATTGATCGTCGATGACGAGCCGCACGTGGTCGAGTTGATCCGCGTCACGCTGGAAGACGACCGCGTCCGCGTGATCGAGGCATCGGAGGGCGCCGCGGCGCTCGAGCTCGCCGCCGAGCTTCAGCCCGAGCTGATCTTCCTCGACGTCCATCTGCCCGACATGAGTGGACTGGAGGTCTGTCGCCGGCTGCGGCGGCAAGCATCCCCGGCCGGCACCCGGATCGTCATGCTCACGGCCGCCGCCCAGCAGGAGGACGTCGCGCGCGGACTCTCGGCCGGCGCCACGCACTATCTGACCAAGCCGTTCTCACCGGTGCGACTGCTGTCCCTGGTGGAAGGGCTGCTTCCGCGCACGGCATGGCTGCCCGACTAGCCGCGGATCTCCAGGGCCTGCGGTACGCCGAGGACGTGCGGCGTCTCTACCACCAGCTGCGCCGCTCGATCTGTCAGTCGCTGCTCGGCCTGGCGAACGCGCTGGAGGCGAAAGACGTGTGCACGCGCGGTCACTCCGAGCGCGTCGGCGCCTCGGCTCGCCGGCTCGGCGCCGCGCTCGGATTGCCGGCCGACGAGATCGACACGCTCACGCAAGCCGGGCTCCTGCACGACATCGGCAAGATCGGCGTGCCGGAGGCCGTGCTGCGCAAGCGCGGCGCCCTCGATCCCGGCGAGTGGGCGCTCATGCGCCAGCATCCGGTCATCGGCGCCCAGATCGTCGCGCCGTTCGAGTTCTTCGCCGATGGCGCCCTCGTCATCCGCCATCATCACGAGCGCTGGGACGGCAGCGGCTATCCCGACGGCCTGGCGGCGGGCGCGATCCCGCTTGGCGCGCGCATCGTGGCCGTCGCCGACGTGCTCGACGCGCTCACGTCCGAGCGTCCGTACCGCGCGGCCCTGAGCGTCGACGCCGCCCTGGCGTACCTGGCCGCCGAGGCGGGGCACACGCTCGATCCCGACGTGGTCGCCGCGCTGCTCGGCGTCGTCGCCGCCGACGGCACGCTCTGATCCGCCGGTCGCGATGCGCGCGCTGGAGCAGCCGCTCGTCGTCCCGCGTGTCCGGTTCTTCGACGACACGCCGGTGCCCGCGCTGCTGATCCTGGCCGTGGCGTGGCTGGCGGCCGTGGCCGCCTTGCCGTCGGCCGCGGCCCGGATCGCAGGACTGGCGGCGGGGCACGGCGCGCTGCTCGGCACGGCCCTGGCGTGGACCGCGGTGGAGCGCCGCGATCGCTGGGCGCCGCTCGAAGCGGCGGCATGGCTCGGGATCGCGACCGTCTGCGCGCGAACGCTACCGGGCGGCGCGCTGGCGTACCTGGTGGTTCCGGCGTGGGTGGCCTCTCGTCGCCCCGCGTGGCTGCACGGTGTCGCCGACGCCCGCGCGATCCTGAGCGGCGCCGTCTTCGGGCTCCTGCTCGGTCTGCATCTCTTCGTCAACGCCTCGCTCACCCTCGGGTATCGCATGCGGCCGGCGCCGCTGGACGAGCTGATCGGGTGGTGGGCGTACGACGTCGGCGCCAACGTCCTGGCCACCGAGGCGTTCTTCCGGCTCGCGCTCTTCCGGCGCGTGCACCGCCGCTGGTCGTTGCCGGCGGCGGTGGCGATGTCCACGGCCGCGTCGGTTGCCCGCTACCTCGTTGATCCGCTCCTGCCGCACTCGCTCCCGATCCTGGCCGGCGCGACGTTCTATCTGGCGCTGCTCGGCGCGGGCAATTGCTGGCTGCTCGCGCGCACGGGCAGTCTCGCCGCGCCCGTCAGCGCCGGCCTGCTGTTCTTCGCCGCCTACCGGCTGCTGGCCCCGCGCTGAGCCGCCGGGTGGCGTGCGTCGTCGCCTTCGCTCTCGGCGGGATCACGCTGGCCATCGCGCTCTCCGACGCCGGCGCCGCCTCGCTCTGGCGCCACGCGTATCACGTGCCGACCGTCGTGGCGGCGCTGCGCTGGGGCGGCGCCGGCGTCGTGGCGGCCCTCGCCGCCGTGCTGCTCTACGCCCCGTTCGTGCTGCCGGCGCTGGAGCGCTCGGGCCCGACCCCGGCGGTCGTGGAAGGGCTGCTGACCTTCGCGGTCCTGCTCGGCGTCGGCGTGCTCAGCGCCGGGCTGGCCGCCGGCGCTCGCCGTCAGCGCGCGCGCTACGACACGCTGCTGCGGTGCAGCGGGCCGTCGACGGCGACGCGCTGGCCGTCGCCGGCGGCGGCGCCATCGTGCCGGGCTCGGCGGTGGCGCGCGTGGTGGCAGCCGGGGCGCCGCTCTTCGTGCCGGATCTCGGCGGCGGCGACCGGCCACGGCGATGCTTCGTCGCGCCGCTCCGGGGACGGACCGGCGCCAACGGCGCGCTGGCGCTCGAGCGCGACGGCGACGTCGGCGGCGACGAGCGCCGCGCGCTCCTGGCGCTGGCCGCGCACGTCGGCCTCGCGCTCGAGAACGCGCGGCTGGCGGCTCGGCAGCGCCGCTTCGCCGAGGAGCTGGGCGAGAAGGTCGCGGCGGCGACGCGGCAGGTGATGGAGAACGATCGCATGAAGTCGGACTTCGTCGCGATCGCCTCGCACGAGCTGCGCACGCCGCTGACCGCGCTGCAGGGGTTCAGCGAGCTCCTGGCGACCCGGCGCTTTGCCCCGTCGGAGATCGGCCGGCTCGGCGCGATCATGTGCGCGGAGACGGAGCGGCTCGGCCGCATCGTGAGCGACTTCCTCGACCTCTCGCGGCTCGAGCGGGGCCTCGCGCCGCCGCTGCGCCGCGTGCGGGTGGACGCCGCGGTGGTGGTGGCCGACGCCGTCGAGGTGCTGCGTCGCGCCCGGATCACGCACGAGCTGGAGCTGGAGTGCGACAGCCCGCTGCCGCCGGTCGACGCCGATCCCGACGCGCTCGACCGGGTCGTCAAGAACCTGGTGTCCAACGCCGTGAAGTATTCGCCGGCCGGCAGCCGCGTGCGCGTGACGGCCCGGCCGCTCCAGGCGCCGCCGGCGGTCGAGATCGTCGTCGAGGACGAAGGTCCGGGAATCGCCGAGGTCGACCTGGCGCGCATCTTCGAGCCGTACTACCGGGCGCCGGGCGCCGCGCGTACCGCCGGCGGCGTCGGCCTCGGGCTCGCGGTGGTGAAGTCGCTGGTGGACGCGCACGGCGGCACCATCCGCGCCGAGAACGTGTCCCCGCACGGCACGCGCATGACGCTGATTTTGCCGGCCGTTCCTTGACACTCCGCGTCGGCGGCGTGTAGTCTTGGCTGCTGTGTCACGTCGCGAGGAGATCGCGCAGCGAATGGCCGACGCCGTCGTGAAGCGCCTGGTCGCGCGCAAGATCGTCGAGGTGCGGGGCGACGAGAGCGCCCTGAAGGGGACGATTCGCCACGTGCTCGTCGACAACCTCGCCGCCGAGGAGCGGCTCGACGCCGACGCCCGCAAGCTCCTGCTCGAGCACGCCAAGATGATCAAGGACTCCGCGGCCGACTATCGCCAGCTCCTCGGCAAGGTCAAGGAGAAGCTCGCGCGCGAGCGGGGATTCATCCTCTGATGCGCATGAGCCGCGAGCGCATCTTCCACCTGGCCGACCTCATCCTGAAGGAGCTGGGCACCGCCGCGGGTGTGCACGTCAAGGTGCCCGACGACGTGCGGCCGGAGATCATCCGGGCGCTCACCGAGGAGTCGAAGCTCGAGGAGTCGATCGACAGCGAGGTGCGCAAGACGCTGGGCTCCTACTCGCGCCCGATGCCCGAAGGCAGCCGCGAGTGGGAAGTGCTGTACGACAAGACCCGCGAGGAAGTCTACCGGCGCAGGTTCCGGCTGTGACGCGACTGGTCGTCGCGATCACCGGCGCCAGCGGCTCGATCTATGGCATCCGGCTGCTGGAGGTGCTGCGGGCCACCACCTCCGTCGAGCTGCACCTGGTCATCTCGGCGGCCGGCAAGCGCACGCTCGTCGAGGAGACCGACTTCAGCGTCGCCGACGTCGAGGCGCTCGCCCACCACCGGTACGACGTGAAGGACATCGGCGCCACGCTCGCGTCCGGCTCGTTCCGCACGGGCGGCATGGTCATCGCCCCCTGCTCGATCAAGACCGCCGGCGCCATCGCCGCCTGCTACGCCGACGGCCTCATCGCCCGGGCCGCCGACGTGACGTTGAAGGAAGGCCGGCCGCTGATCCTGCTCGTGCGGGAGACGCCGCTGCACGTGGGGCACCTGCGCGTGATGACGTCGCTGGCCGAGATGGGGGCGGTGATCGTGCCGCCGGTGCCGGCCTTCTACAACCGCCCGAAAGGGCTCGACGACATCATCAATCACACCGTGGCCCGGGTCCTCGACCGGCTCCAGCTGCCGCAGACGCTGGTCGGCGAGTGGCAGGGTACGAGCGCGCGCCACGGCTCCAGGCCGGCCGAGTGATCGATCTCTCCGTCGTCATCCCCGTCTACAACGAGGAGGAGAACCTCCCGCCGCTGTGGGCCGAGCTGCGCGGCGTGCTGGAGCCGCTCGGGCTGACGTACGAGGTCGTGTTCGTCGACGACGGCAGCCGCGACCGCAGCGCCGAGCTGATTCGCGGCTTCCGCGACTGCGACCCGCGCGCGCGGCTGGTGCGGCTGAAGGCCAATGCCGGCGAGACCGCCGCCACCGATGCCGGCTTCAAGGCCGCGCGCGGGCGCTGGGTCGTGACGATGGACGCCGATCTGCAGAACGACCCCCACGACATTCCGGCGCTGCTGTCGCACCTCGACCAGTGGGACGCGGTGACCGGCTGGCGCGTGAAGCGCAGCGAGGGCGACTCGACCATCCGGCGCGTCTCCTCCCAGGTCGCCAATCGCGTGCGCAACCGCCTGAGTGACGAGACGATCCAGGACAGCGGCTGTACCTTCCGCGCCTTCCGCCGCGAGTGCCTGCGGGGGCTCGTGCTCTATCGCGGCTTCCACCGCTTCGTCCCCACGCTCCTCAAGATGCGCGGCTATCGCGTGCTGGAGGTGCCGGTGAAGAACCGGCCGCGGCGCTTCGGCCAGTCGAAGTACGGCGTCATGAACCGGGTGTTCGTGGCCACCGCCGACCTGCTCGTCGTGCGCTGGATGAAGAACCGCTTCCTTCGTTACGAGGTGGCCGAGGATCTCGGCGGTCAGCCCGGCCAGGAGTAAGCCAGACATGAACGTCCTGCTCGTGGGCCTCGGCCGCTGGGGCGAAAAGCACCTGCGGGTGCTCACCCAGCTGGGCGCCACGGTGTGGGTGGCCGATGTCGCCGACGAGCGCCGGCAATGGGCGATCGGGCAGGGGGTGGATCGCGCGCGGGCGGTGGCCGATTTCCGTCAGGCGCTGCCTCACGTCGAGGCGATCGACGTCGTGACGCCGGCCGACAGCCATCGGGCGGTGGCCGAGGCCTGTCTGCGCGCCGGCCGTCACTGCTTCATCGAGAAACCGCTGACGGTGACCGTCGCCGACGGCCGAGCGATCGCCGAGCTAGCGCGGGCGACCGCGCGCGTCGTGCAGGTCGGTCACATCTTCCGCTTCCATCCGGTGACCGCGACGCTACGGGCCGCCCTGACCGCCGACCGGATCGGCGCCGTCCGCTATGCGACCGGACGGTTCTCGGGCTTCAAGCGGCCGCGGACCGACGTCGGTGTGACGCACACCGACGCCATCCACTACTTCGACCTGTTCGCGTCCCTGCTCGGCCGCGAGGCCAGCAGCGTCGGCGCCGTCCAGCGCGATTATCTGGGCCGCGGCCTCGACGACATGTCGGTGACCACGGTGACCTACGGCGACGTGCCCGTGGTCGTCGAGGCGAACTACTTCGTGCCGGGCACCCACCGCGAGTGCGTCATCGTCGGCGAGCGCGGCAGCCTCGTCGCCGACTACGGCGCGTCGACGGTCACGCTCCATGCCGGCGAGCATCACCGGCGCGGCGCGGCGTGGGAAGCCGTGGAGACCGGCAAGGAGGACCTGCCCGCCCGCGGCGACGAGCCGCTCCGTCTGGAGCTCGAGGCGTTCCTGGCGGCGTGCGAGGGCCGGGGAGCGAACCCGGTGCCCGCCGAGGCCGGCGTCCACGCGCTCGAGGTCGTCGAGGCGGCGGCCCGCTCGGCGCGCCTGCAGCGCATCGTCGCGATCTCCGAGATCCGCTGACCTCGGGCCCGGCGCCCGGGCCCACGCCGTTTCCTCGCCCGAGCCTCCGCGAGTAACTGGCCGCGGCTGATCAGCGACTGACCGCACGGCGTCGCCATCGGGCGACAGGCTCGCGTTGCTCCCGCGGGATTCCGGCTAGTTGCGGTCCGCCCCGCGCAGATGCCAGCCGTGGCACCTCGGTTGCACAAATTGCCGCGCCATGACCGACGCCATAGTTTTGCCAACCGTAGATTTCTTGACGGTGAAAGTTGGTTCTTCGACCACACTCGTTCGGTGGTACCTGTCGGAAGTTCAGCCGTCCTCGCCGCCCACCAGGTCGGGACGCTCGTTCCCTCGGTGGACGCAGACTAACAGCGCCCGACGTTGTTCGCTTCAGGCCGTGATGCTGTCCGTTTGCGCGGTCGCCGGCGCCTCGTCGGAGCCCTGGCGCTGATGCTGACTGCCGGCTGCACGGCCGAAGCGTCCTCGGAATCCGGGATCGCGCCGGAGCTGCTCGTCAGGGCGCGGGAGCAGGGTCACGTCCGGGTGATCGTCCACCTTCGTGTCGGAGCCGCCGGCAGCGCCGCAATTGCTGCGGCGCAGGACGCGGTGCTCGCCGAGCTGTCGGCGACGGCCTACCGCCTGGGGCGCCGCTACACGGCCATCCCGTTCATGTCGCTCGTCGCGTCGGAGGCCGCGCTTCGGAGGCTCGGTGAATCGACAAACGTGCTCGACGTTCAAGAGGACCGCGCGAGCTCGCCACTGCCCTCGGTGGAGCCGGCCCGATGAAGGGCCGGATCACGCTGGCGCTCCTGGCGATGCTGCTCGGTCTCGGACTCCTTTCGAGCAGCCGAGGCAGCACGGCCGAACCGTCCGTCGTTCCGTCCCACGTCATGCAGGCGGCGTCTGCGCGCGGCAGCGTGCGCGTCATCGTCCATCTGAACGATGCCGGCCTCGTGCCGGAAGCGGCGCTGGCGGGCCCCGCGGCCATCGCCGGGCAGCGACAGACGATCGGACTCATGCAGCGGTCGCTGCGACAGGGCTTGCGCGGGACGAGCCATCGTGTGCTGCGGCAGTACGAGACGCTGCCCTTCGTCGCCCTGCACGCCACGCCCGACGCGTTGCGGATGCTGCAGTCGATGCGCGGCCTCGTGACCGGCGTTCAGGAAGACCGTCCCCACGGGATCGCCCTCGCGCAGAGCGCCCCGCTCGTTCAGGCGCCGCAGGCGTGGGCGGCGGGGATGGACGGCAGCGGGACGGTCATCGCCATCCTCGACACGGGCGTGGACGGCGGGCATCCGTTCCTGGCCGGCAAGGTGCTCGCGGAGGCCTGCTTCGCGAGCCACGACGGTGTCGCCGACGGCGTCGGCGACTGCCCCGACGGCACCGACACGCAGGTGGGGCCCGGCGCGGCCGCGCCGTGCACGTTCGACGTGTGCTTCCACGGGACCCACGTCGCAGGCATCGCGGCGGGCAACGGCGAGGCGGCCGTGCCGCCGGCGCCGTTCTCCGGTATCGCGCGCGGCGCCGATCTCATCGCCGTTCAGGTCTTCTCGAACGATCCGTCCTCGGGGACGACCGCGTTCGATTCCGACCTCATCGCCGCGCTCGAGCACGTCTATGCGTTGCGGAACACCTACAACATCGCCGCGGTGAACATGAGCCTCGGCGGCGGCGCGTTCACGTCGCAGGCCCAGTGCGATGTCGCGAACGCCGCCACGAAGGCGGCCATCGACCAGTTGAGGACGGCCGGCATCGCGACGGTGATCGCCGCCGGGAACGAGAACAAGACGAACGCCCTCGACGCCCCCGGCTGCATCTCGACCGCGGTGAGCGTCGGCTCCACCGGCGACGGCACGCCGGACCTGTTCCCGCTCGCCCCGGCGGATCAGGTCTCGTTCTTCTCGAATGCGGCGCCCTTTCTCTCGCTCTTCGCTCCCGGCATGTGGATCACGTCGTCGTTTCCGTCGTCGGATCCCGGTGGCCCGTACCAGACGATCGCCGGGACGTCGATGGCCACGCCGCACGTGGCGGGCGCCTTTGCCGTCCTCAAGCAGGCGATGGCGAGCTACGACCCGGCGACGTGGGTGACCGCGGCGCTGACCGCACTGCGCACGAGCGGCACGGCGGTGACGGATGGCCGCGCGGGGGCGCCGGTGCCGCACGTGACCGTCCCCCGCATCAACGTCTTCGCCGCGGTGGAGTCCCTTGGCCCCGACCTCAGCGTCGCGGCCGTGACCTCGCCGGCCGGCGCTGCCGTCGGGACGAACGTCAGCGTCGGCTACACGGTCCGGAACGGGGGCGGCCAGGCCGCCACCAGCTTCGCGGTCGGCTTCGCCCTGGCGCCGCTCAGCGACATCAGCGGGGCCTCCGACGTCGCGATCGGACCGACCGTCCCGGTGCCGATGCTGGCGCCGGGCACGAGCCGGACGCTCTCGAGCATCCTGTTCATCCCGCCCAGCGTGGCATCCGGCGCCTATCGCCTCCGCGTCATCGCGGACGTCGGCAACACGGTGGCCGAGACGAACGAGGCCAACAACAGCCGGCTGGCCAGCAATACCTTCACCGTCGGCCGCGCCGACCTGACGGTGACGTCGGTCACGTTCACGCCGGCGGCGATCGCGGCCGGCGGCGCCGGCGCCAACGTGAGCATCACGCACGTCGTCCGCAACCGTGCCGCCGGGCCGGGCAACGCGCCGGCGTCGCTGTCCCATCTCTACCTGAGCAGCACGAACTCCAGCGCCTCCGCGGTGGCGGACCTCGGCATCGTCAGCGTCCCCGCGCTCGCCGCCGGTGCTGCGGCCGCCGTGACGAAGACCGTGCTGGTCCCCGGCAGCGTGCCGCCCGGGCGCTACCTGGTCCTCGCCCAGGCCGACGCTCCGGACGCCCTCGCCGAGGGCGACGAGGGCAACAACGTCGGTGTGAGCGCCACCCGCCTCGTGGTCGGGCCCGATCTCACCGTGACCACGGCCAGCGCGCCGACCGGTGCGGCGCCCGGCACGAGCCTCAACGTCAGCTACACGCTCAGGAACGTGGGCGGCCAGGCGGCCAGTGGCTTCGCGGTCGGCTTCGCGCTGGTGCCGGCGGCCGATCCCAGTGGTCTCTCCGACATCGCGATCCGATCGAGCCGGACCATGAGCCTGGCGGCCGGCACGAGCGCGCCGTTCGTCGCCGCCGTGCGCATCCCGCCCGATACCGCCGCGGGCTCGTACCACATCCGGGTGATCGCTGACGTCGGCAACGTCGTCACCGAGGCCGACGAGACGAACAACACGCGGCTGACCGCCGCCGTCAACGTCGCGCTCCCGGATCTGACGGTGCCGTCCGTCTCTTTCGCGCCGGTGATCAGCCGCGCCAACGGCAGCATCAGCATCACCCACGCCGTGCGCAACCTCAGCGCGGTGCCCGGCAACGCGCCGGCGTCGCTCACGCGCCTGTGGCTGAGCCTCGACGGCAGCACGGCCGGCGCGATCGATCTGGGGACGGTGAGCGTGCCGACGCTGACCGGCGGCGGAACCGCCACCGTGACGAGCGTCGTGCGCATCCCGGTGGGCACGCCCTCGGGCGTCTATTACGTCCTGGCGGGAGCCGACGATCCGAACGCCATCGCCGAGGTGAGGGAGGACAACAACCTCGGCAGGAGCACGACGCGCCTGATCGTCGGTCCGGACGTCAAGGCGGTGGCGGTGACGACGGTGGCGGCCGCGGCTCGCGGCATGAACGTCAGCGCTCCGGTGACACTGCGCAACCAGGGCGGCGCGCCGGCCGGACCGTTCACGCTGGCGTTCGCGCTGGCTCCGGTGAGCGATCCGAGCGGCGCCTCCGATGTCGCCGTCGGTCCGGGTCGCAGCGTCGGCCCACTGGCCGCCGGCGTCACGGTCAGCGTGCCCGGCGTCATCCGCGTGCCGCCCGACGCGCCTGCTGTCGACCGGGACCCTGACGGTGGTGCTGCCCGACCTCGTCGTCTCCTCCGTGAGCGCGCCGGCCGTCGCCATCGCCGGGCGGACGATCACGGTCGCCAGCGCGGTCACGAACAACGCCGCCCTCGCGCCGGCCGGCGCGTTCCACGTCGGCCTCTACCTGGCGGACGCGCTCCTCGCCGAGCGGGCGGTGGCCGGCCTCGGGCCGATGGCGACCTCGAGCACGCCGTTCTCGGTGGCGCTGCCCGGCACGCCCGGGACGTTCCAGCTCAAGGTCGTGGCGGACGACCAAGGCGAAGCCGCCGAGTCGAGCGAGACCGACAACACGCGGATGGCCGCGACGGCCCTCGCCATCGTGCCGGACATGGTGCGGCACGCCGCCGCCACCTTCGACGCGCAGTACACCGCCTGCACGAACCCGGCCGCGCTCGGCACCGCCTCGCTGGCGGGCGCGCTCGACATCGGGTCGCAGACGGGACGCAGCTGGGCGGGGATCCTGACGCTCGGCGACCCCGTCTCCGGCGGCACGGCCGTCGTCACGACCAGCGGCGCCACCGTCAACGCGGACGGCACGATCGCCGGGGCGTTTTCTTTCCGCACGTCGGTCGGCGCGACGCTGATCGCCACAGGTGGGGGGAGCTTCGCCGGCACCGCGACGTCGAACGGCGGTGACGGCGGCACCTTGAGCGCGACCGTCAATCCGGGGGCGACCGTGTCGTTCACCGCCGCGGCCGGCGGGGGTCACTGCACGCTCGGCGGGAGCTTCAGCGCTCCGTAGCTCGAAGGTCAAGCGGTCCGCTGACGCGGGCCCAGGAGGAAGAGGCGCGTGAGAACGACCGACATCGGCTGGCAGCGTCGCGCGGGATTTGCCGTCGTCGCACTCCTCGTGGCGGCCCTTGGCCCGTCGCTCGCCGCACCGGCCCACGCGCAGTCGTTCTCGACCACGGATCTTGCGGGGACGTGGGCGTTCGTGCAGCTCGCCACGCCCGCCGGCGCTTTCGGCAACACGAGCGTCCGGTCGTACAGCGGCCAGGTCACGTTCGATGGCAACGGCGTCGGGAGCCCCGGTGGCGACCCGTTCAACCTGATCGACGATCAGAGCCAGACCTACACGATCACCAGCGGCTCCCTGACGCTCGGCGCCGATGGCCAGGCTCAAGGGGCGTTCGCGTTCAACGACGACCCGGATCTGACCGATTTCGTGGTGAGCGGCGCCCGGATGCTGACCGACAAGCACACCATCGTGGGCACCGCCACGATCCTTGGCCAGATCGGCCTCTTCAATCTCGTCAAGCTCGAGCCGAGCCAATCCTTCACGCTCAACGACGACCTCGCGGCCGACTGGCACTACTCCGAGCTGACGCCGAGCAACGACCTGGCCCGGACGGCGCCGGGCTCCGTGGCCGGCGACGCCGCCTGGGTGACAGGCTCGATCAGGTTCCACCCTGACAACGGGTGCACGGACGCTGCGCTCACCCTGGCGGACGGCACGGTCCGAGCCGAGGCCACCGATCCCCTCAACCCCTTTGGCTGAGCGATCATCGGTGGCGGCGGAGCCGTCACAGGGACCGTGGCGAACTTCAACACGCAGATGACCACCAACGCCGTCCTGAGCCAGCGCGACCTCATCCTCGGCGGCACCCAGGGCAGCGACACCCAGTTCCCCGGCATGGTCGTCATGTCGAAGTTTGCCAACCCCGGCGTCGTGACGTTCGCCCAGGCCGATCTCTTCGGCTCCTGGCAGGTCTACCTGCACCGCGTCGACTCCAAGCAGGCCGGCAGCACCTCGCAGATCGGTCGGCTGACGTTCAACAGCCTGGGCGCCTTCGCCAGCGGCGTCCTTAGGGACGCCACCAACTCGTCGGCGTCGACCTCGTTCGTGGCCGCGCCGACCAGCGCCCTGACGATGATCAACGGCAGCGTGACCGGCACGCTCGTCGCGGTGGGCACGAGCGCGACCGCCGATCGCTACACGCTCCTCGGCGCCATGCGGGCCACCAAGGACGTCATCACCGGCGTGCTGACGGCCAACCTCAGCGCGCGCACGACGACGCACTACGGTCTCGTCACGCTGGTGCGCGACGTCACGCTGTTCGACTTCTCCCAGCCGGCCTTCAGCGTGACCGAGGGCGGCACGGTGACGGTCACCGTGCTCCGGACCGGCAACCTGGCGGGCACCGTGACGGTGAACTGGAGCGCGACGGCCGGCGCCGCGCAGCTCACCGGGCCGACCGCCGGTCTGCTGACGTTCCCGACCAACATCGCCAGCCAGACGTTCACGGTGACGACGGCGGCGAATGCCGTGGTGGACGGCAATCGCAGCGTCACCCTGACGCTGAGCAGCCCGACCGGGACGAGTGCGATGCTGGGCGCGACCCCGGGCGCCACGGTGAATATCCTCGACGAGGACCGCACCGGCCTCGTCAAGCTCAGCGCCGCGAACTATTCGGTGGCGGAGACCGGGAAGAACGCGCTGATCACGATCGTGCGCACGGGGACGAACCTGGCGGCGAACGTGAGCGTGCAGTTCACGATCAGCGACGGCACCGCCCTGGCCGGCCGCGACTACGCGTTGCCCGCGTTGCCCTCGAACACCAGCGTGACGTTCACCGCCGGCGCGACCAGCCAGACGGTCCTGGTGCCCATCCTCGACAACGGGTACGTGGACGGCAGCCGCACGTTCACGTTCGCGCTCACCAGCGTCGTCTCCAACGGTTCGGACGTCAGCCTGACCGCGCTCGGCAGCCCGGCCTCGGCGACCGTCACGATCGGCGACAACGAGATCGGCGGCACGCTGCAGTTCAGCGCGGCCACCTACACCGTGGGCGAGGGCAACACCAGCACGATCACGGTCGTGCGCGGCCCCGGCGGCGCGGGCGGAGTGCTGGTCGACTTCGCCACGGCCGACGGCACGGCGCGCAACCCCGGCAACTACACGCCGGCCGCGGGCACCCTGACGTTCCTGGCGGGCAACACCTCGCAGACGTTCACGGTTCCAACGATCAACGACACCGTGGTCACTGGCGACACCACCGTGCTGCTCACACTCAGCAACCCGCGCTCGAACGCGGATTTCGTCGGACCGAGCGCGAGCCTGCCGGTGTTGGGCGCGCTGAAGAGCGCCGTGCTCACGATCAGGGACGCCCAGAAGGGCCTGCAGTTCAGCTCGTCGAACTACAGCGTGAGCGAGTCGGTGGCGACGGCGACCATCAGCGTCGCCCGGACCGGGCCCCTGTCGGACACGGCCACCGTGCGCTACTCGACCTCCGACGGCACCGCGATCGCGAACACCAACTACGTCCCGACGGCAAAGGTTCTGACCTTCCTTCCTGGCGTGTCGATGCAGAGCTTCCCGGTCACGATCCTGCCCGACAAGGTGGTGGCGGGGCCGAAGACGGTCCTGCTCGTGCTGAGCAATGCGAACTCCTCGGCCTCGCCGGTCGTGGGGCTCGGCCCCCGCAGCAGCGCCGTGCTGACGATCAACGACACCGACGCGGCCGGGACGGTCAAGCTGGCCGCGGCCGCCGTCTCGGTCAGCGAGACCGCCGGCGCGGCCGTCGTGACGGTCGCCCGCAGCGGCGGCACCGCGGGTGCGGTGACCGTGGACTACGCCACCTGTGACGCCACCACGTCGTCGCCGTGCCCGGGCACGGCCCAGGCCGGCGTCGACTACCAGCCCGCGGCGGGCACGCTCACCTTCGGGGCGGGCGAGACGACGAAGACGATCCAGGTGCTGATCACCAATGATCCAGCCGTCAACGGCAACCGGACGTTCGGCGTCAAGCTCAGCAACCAGCAGGGCGGCGCCACGCTGGGCACGCCTAGCCTGGCGGCCGTCACGATCGTGGACAGCGGGCAGGGCGGAGTCGTTCAGCTGAGCGCGGCGACGTACGCGGCGGCGGAGCCGGCGTCCGGCAACGTCAGCGTGGCGATCACCGTGACGCGAACGGGCACGACCCTCGCCGACGGCGCCAGCGTCGTCCTGCTCACCGGCGCCGGCACGGCGGTGCCCGGCACCAACTACGTCCCGCTGGCCACCACCGTCGTCTTCAACGGCAACGAGCCGAGCAAGACCGTGCCCCTGACGATCCTGGCCGACGGTCAGCCGAGCGGCAACCTCAGCGTGCCCGTTCTCCTGAGCAGCCCGGCCGGCGGCGCCACGCTCGGCGCGCTCAGGAGCGCGGTGGTCAACATCCTGGACGCCAACCGCTCCGTCCGATTCAGCGCCGCCGCCTACTCGGTGGCCGAGGGCAGCCCGGTGACGATCACCGTCGTCCGCGGTGGCTCCACGGCCGGGACGATCACCGTGCCCTTCTCGACCGGCAACGAGTCGGCGCTCTCGGGCGTCGACTACGTCGCCAAGGCCGGCGTGCTGACGTTCGGCCCGGGGATCACGACCCAGACGTTCAGCGTCACCACCCTGAGGCGCGCGGGCGACAACCTTGAGCGGTTGCTCGACCTGCTGCTGCAGACGCCGACGCCGGCCAGCGTGGCAGTGCCAGTGGGCGCCGCGACGCTGACGATCCGCGACATCGACAACGCCGGCACATTCCAGTTCGCGCCGTCGACCTACACCGTCACCGAGGGCTCGCCGGTGATGCTGACCGTGACTCGTACCGGCGGCAGCGTGGGTCCGGTCATCGTGCCGTGGCAGGCGAGCGGGTTCACGCCCGGCGACATCACCCCGACCTCCGGCAACTTCTCGTTCATCGCCGGACTGACGAGCCAGACGGTCACGATCATGACCGCCGCCAACAGCGTGATCGAGGGCAACCGGTCGATCACCCTCACCCTCGGCGCGCCGACTGGCGGAGGCACGCCGGGTGCACCGACCACCGCCACGCTGAACGTCCTCGACAAGAACAATGGCGGCATCATCCAGTTCGTGAACGCGTCGCAGACGGTGGCCGAGAACGTGATCGGCGGCGTCGTGAACCTGGCGCTCAGCCGGACCGGCACCAACCTCGCCGGCGGCATCCAGGTGGATTACACGCTCACCGGCAACACCAGCGCGGTCACGTCGGCGCTCAACGGGTCGGTCACGTTCGCGGCCACCGCCACGACCGCGTCGATCCCCGTGACGATCGTCAACGCCGCGGGGCCGCAACTCGATCGTCAGGTCGTCGTGACGCTCAGCAACCCGCGCTCCACCAACGCCTTCACTGGCTCGAACTCGCCCACGCTGGGCGCCAAGGCCGCCACGACCCTGAGGATCACCGACGCGCTGCCCCACGTCCAGCTGAGCGCCGCGAGCTATGCGGTGACCGAGGGCGGTACGGCCACCATCACCGTGACCCGCACGGGGCCGCTCACCGGCGCGGTGGTGGTGAACTACGCGACCGCCGACGGCACGGCGGTCGCCGGCACCGACTACACGTCGCCGGCAGTGACCGCGCTGACGATCGCGAGCACCGCCAGCAAGGGCACGTTCACCATCGCGACGCGGGACGACGGTGTGCTCCTCGGCAGCCGCAGCTTCTTCGTGAGCCTCGTGAGTGCGACCGGCGCGTCCATCGCGGCGCCGAGCCAGGCGACGGTGACGATGGGGGACCGGCAGTCGGCTGGCACGATCCAGTTCGCCACGGCCACCGCCAGCGTCGTCGAGGGCGGGACAGCGCGCGTCACCGTCACGCGAAGCGGCGCCAACCTCGTGGGCGACGTGACCGTTGGCTGGTCGGCGACCGGCAGTGCCGCGGACTTCTCTCCGGCGAGCGGCACGCTGACGTTCGGGCCGGGCGTGACGGGCCAGACCTTCGACATCACGACCACGGACGACACCCTCGCCGATGGCCCCCAGACCATCGTGCTGAGCCTCGCTCCGCCGACCGGCGGCGCGGCGCTCGGCACGCCGAGCTCGATGACCCTCTTCGTCATCGACGCCGAGGAGACCGTGGCGCTCGCGACGCCGACCGCGACGGTGGGAGAGACAGCGCTGTCGGCGACGCTTCAAATCATCCGGTCGGGCGTGCCGACCGGGATCGTGACCGTGCAGGCGCAGACGGTGGACGGAACGGCAGTGGCCAACAGGGACTACGTCGCGAACAGCCAGACGATCACGTTCCAGGCCGGGGAGATTGCCAAGCCGTTCGTCGTCGCCCTGACGAGCCCGACCCTCGCCAATCGCAGCACCAATCGGACGCTGACGGTGGCGTTGAGCGCTCCTGCCAGCCTCGATCCCGCGGTGACGGTCGCGCTGGGCGCCACGAACGTCTCGACGCTGACTATCCTCAAATTCCGGCCGGACCTGATCATCGCGTCGGTGGCCGTGCCCTCGACCACGCTGACAGGCAAGTCGGTCGCGGCGCCGAGCACTGTGAGGAACATCGGGCCGGTGTCCGCTCCGGCATTCAGGGTCGGCATCTTCATGGTCCGCTCGGACGCCGACGGCGCGACAGCGCCGGGCGCCGGCTCGCTAGTGGCGACCCAGGACGTCGCAGGGCTGAGCCCGGGGGCCAGCGCAACGTTCCCGACGCGGGTCACGATCGGCGACGACTTCCCGGCCGGCGACTACTTCCTGTCGGCGGTCGCCAACTTCGGCCTCACGGTAGCCGAGGCCGACACCAGCAACGATGGCCTGAGCAGCGCCGTGCCGATCTCGGTCAAGAGCAACCTGACGAAATTCAAATCGGCGAGCGCCGCGTTCAGCCAGACGTCGCCGCCGGCGCCGACGGCCCCCGCGGGGTTCGGACCGCTCGACGTGACGTGTGACGCCGAGGGCTCGGTGAACCTCACCGGCACGTTCCAGATCAACAGCCAGCAGGGCAACAGCGCGCAGGGGCAGGCCAACCTGACGGGCACGCTGAACGACTCGCCCGTGCAGTACCTCATCTCGTTCGCCGGCAGCGGCAGCGACAACGGCAGCGTCACCGCCGTGCTCAACAGCGTCGTGTTCAGGTCGCTCACGACGCCGCTGACCGGCAACGGTAACGGCTCGCTCGTCGGCACGCTGCAGGGCCGCACCCTGGTCGCCAGCGTCAGCGGACAGTTCGCCACGTCGACCGGCGGCGCCTGCGTGTTCACCGGCACGCTCGAGGCCCAGGCCCAGACCTCGTTCCAGCTCCGCACGGGCGGCGGCCTCGACGACCTGAGCAGCTTCGGCTTCGGCTTCACGCCCAGCGAGCCGCCGGCCTTCCCGGTGGGCCCGACGGGCGGCGGCGCGGAGTTCCGCGTGTTCTTCGATACCAACTACCCGGACCCCAGCACGGTCCGCTTCACCGGTCCCGCCGGATCCGGCATCACCAACCAGCCGGCCGACTCGCACGACAGCGGTCAGGGCGGCGACGGCGCGCGCTATCGCACCGGCGGCGATCACTCCGGAAACCTTCCTGGAGGCACCTGGACGGTGCTGTACAAGGGCCAGCCGCACACCTTCACGATGCCGTCGTTCAACGCGAACGGCTCGTTCGTCGTCGTCTTCCCGACGGTGACGGTCGACGCCAACGACAACCTGACCCGGATCGACTGGGTGTACCGGAATCGGCAGAACGGCAGCGTGCTGGCGACGGTCCCGTCGTTCATCGCCGGGATCAACGTGCGCGTGGAGGTCAACAGCTCCAGCGGCGACCAGCCGGAATCCACGATGCTGAGCCCGGCGACGCAGACGTTCGACATCGTCGCGGCCGGGTTCTCCGCGAAGTGGTCCAAGGTCTATAGCGTCCGCTTCCAGTACGTGGACTTCGCCGGCAACATCTACGAGCAGAGCTACGGCAAGGCGTTCAGCGTCCAGCTGAGCCCGCGCCTGGAGAACGT
>VBPC01000170.1 GCA_005887895.1 Candidatus Rokuibacteriota bacterium | reverse complement strand
CGACGACGGGCTCGTCGGCTGGAGCGAGTACAACGAGTCGTTCGGCGGGCTCGGCGTATCGGCGGTGATCGACGGGCTGGCGCCGATGGTGGTCGGCCGCGATCCGCGAGCCTACGAGGCCATCGTGGCCCAGCTCTACGCCGTGCGCCGGCAGGCGGCCGGCGGCGTCGTCCAGCAGGCGATCGGCGCCATCGAGAACGCGCTGCTCGACCTCAAGGCCAAGGCCCTCGGCGTGCCGGTCTACGAGCTGCTGGGCGGGCCGCTGCGCGACCGCATCCGGCTCTACTGGTCGCACTGCGGGACGTACCGGCTGCAGTGGGCGAAGGAGATGCAGCTGCCACCGCTGCGGACGTTGCAGGACTGCGTCCTCGCCGGCAAGGAAGTCGTGGCACGTGGCTACACGGCGCTCAAGACCAACGTGTTCGTGCTCGGCGCCGCGCCGTACCTGCACTCGCCGGGCTTCGCGCGGCGGGGGCCCGGCTTCCCCGAGCTCAACGCCGACCGCCACGTGCTCGAGGCCGTGCGCGAGCAGCTGGCCGCCTTCCGGGAGGGCGCCGGGCCGGACGTCGACCTCCTGGTGGACCTGAACTTCAACTTCAAGACGGAGGGCTTCTTGAAGGTGGCGCGCGCCATCGAGCCGTTCGACATCTTCTGGGTGGAGATCGACACGCGCGACGCCCGCGCGCTGGCCTACGTCCGCTCACGCGCCGGCATGCCGGTGGCGTCCTGCGAGTGCCTGTTCGGGCGCCGCGACTACCGGCCGTTCTTCGAGCAGGCGTCGGTCGACGTCGCCATCATCGACACGCCGTGGAACGGCGTCGCCGAGTCGGTGAAGATCGCCGCCATGGCCGACGCCTACGAGGTCAACGTCGCGCCCCACAACTTCTACGGCCATCTGGCCACGCTGATGAACGCCCACTTCTGCGCCGTGGTGCCGAATCTGCGCATCATGGAGATCGATCCGGACACCGTGCCCTGGTACGACGAGCTCGTGACCCACAAGCCCGACATCAAGGACGGCCACCTGACGCTGCCGACGCGGCCGGGCTGGGGCACCGACGTCGACGAGGCCGCGGTGCGCGCCCACCCGCCGAAGCGGCGGTGAGCACCGGCGACGGCGCGCGCGCTCGCTCCGAGGCCGCCTTCGCGCGCGAGGAGCGGCGCGGGCTCATGGTCGCCGCCGGCGCCCGCTCGGCAGCGGTCGTCGTCATCATCGCGTGGCTGCTCGCGTCGAGTCTCGAGCAGGGCCGCGCGCTGGCCTGGGTCATCGCCACGGCGGCGGTCTTCCTGGTCACCGGTCTCGCCCAGCTGTGGCTCTATCGGCGCCGGCAGCCGCCGCCGGCGGCGCCCTACGTCTTCAGCCTGATCGAGTCGCTTGCGCTCGCCGCGGTCCTCGTCATGCCCAACCCGTTCTGGGCGGTCCGGGTGCCGCCAGCGCTGCCGTTCCGCTACGCGAGCTTCGTCTTCTTCTTCGTGCTGCTCATGCAGATGACCTTCTCGTTCCGGCCGCGGCTGCTGCTGTGGACGGGCCTGTGCGGCGCCGGTGCCTGGACGCTGGCCTTCCTGTGGGTGAAGGGGCAGCCCGGCGTCATCACCGATCCACCGTTCGTCACCGACCTGCCGACGCTGCTCGGCTCGTACTTCGACCCCAACTACCTCTCGCTGCTGAAGTACGGCAACGAGGTGATCGTGTTCCTCGTCGTGAGCGCCGGCCTGGCGGTGCTGGTGCGGCGCTCGCGCTCGCTGGTGGCCGAGCGCGCCGAGGCGGAGCGCGAGCGCTCGAACCTGGCGCGCTACTTCTCGCCGAAGGTCGTGGACGTGCTGGCCGAGCGCGACCAGCCGCTCGGCCGCGGACGGCGGCAGGCGGTCGGCGTGCTGTTCGCCGACCTGGCCGGCTTCACGACGCTGGCCGAGAGCATGACGCCGGAGGACGTCATGGCGCTGCTGCGCAGCTTCCACGGGCGCATGGAGGACGAGGTCTTCCGCCACGGCGGCTGTCTCGAGAAGTTCATCGGCGACGCGCTGCTGGCGACCTTCGGCGTGCCGGATACCGGCCGCCGCGACGCGACCGACGCGCTCGCCTGCGCACGCGGGATGCTGCAGGCGCTGGAGTCCTGGAACCGCGAGCGGACCGCCGGCGGGGCGGCGGCGCTGCGGATGGGCGTCGGGCTGCACTACGGGCCGGCCGTGCTCGGCGACATCGGCAGCGCGCGTAGCATGGCCTTCGCCACCGTGGGCGACACCATCAACGTCGCCAGCCGGTTGCAGTCGCTCACGCGGGAGCTGCCGGCGCGCCTCGTGGCCAGCGCGGATCTCGTCACGGCCGTGCAGCGCGAGGCGGCCGATCCCGGCCTGCTGAAGGGTCTCCAGCCGCGGGGCGCCCGCGGGCTGCGCGGGCGCGATCACGCCATCGAAATCTGGGCCGAGGCTTAACAGATCTTTACCTTCACCACACACGCCCTTCACGCGCCGCGTCGATCCTCGAGAGTGCAGGCCGGACGGATGCGAGCCTGCACGAGGAGGACGACATGCTGAGTCGACGGACGATCTTCGGGGCGCTGGTGGCGCTGCTCGCGGTCGGGATGATCATGAGCGCGGCCGCCTTCGCCCACGGCCCCGGCGGCGGGCCGCAGATGATGCGACGGTTCGTGTCGGCGATGATCGACGACGCGCTGGCCGCCGCCAACGTCACCGCGGACCAGCGCACCGCGATCTACGCCTCACGCGACCGGGCGTTCGCCGCCCTGGAGGCGCAGCGGCAGACGCGGCGCACGCACATGGAGGAGGCGCTGGCCCTGTTCGAGAGCGACACGCTCGATCCCGCCCAGGTCGCGGCGTTCCGGGCCCAGCGAGAGACGGAGCGCACGCAGGTGGCCGACGCGATCAGCCAGGCCATCACCGAGGTCCACGACGTCCTCACGACCGTGCAGCGCAAGGCGGTGGCCGACTGGATCCGCGCGCATCGTCCGGGACCGCCCAGCTGAGCGCGCGGCGAGCGTAGCCGAATGGTCGTGAACCGCCCGGCCGTGCTCCTCGTGGAGGACGACGCCCGCCTGGCCTCGATGGTGGCCGAGTATCTCGGCCGCCACGAGGTGGACGTGACGGTCGTTGCCGACGGGGAGCGCGGCCTGGCGGCGCTGCGCCGCGGCCGCTTCGACGTGGTGCTGCTCGACGTGATGCTGCCCGGCATCGACGGACTGGAGGTGTGCCGGCGCATCCGGGCGACTCCGGAGTGGCGGGCGCTGCCGGTGCTGATGCTGACCGCGCGCGGCGAGGACGTCGACAAGATCGTCGGCCTCGAGCTGGGCGCCGACGATTATCTGGCCAAGCCGTTCAATCCCCGCGAGTTGCTGGCCCGCCTGCGCGCGGTGCTGCGTCGCGGAGCGGCCGACGCGCCGCGCGCGCGGTTCACGGCCGGGCGCCTGACGGTGGACTTCGACGCCCGCGAGGTGGAGCTCGACGGCCGCCGGGTCGTCCTCACGCACCACGAGTTCGAGCTGCTGGCGGCGCTGGCGCGCGCCGGCGGCCGCGTGCTCTCGCGCGAGCAGCTGATGGACGCGCTCAAAGGCCAGGAGTACGAGGCCTTCGACCGCTCGATCGACGTGCACGTGTCCAAGCTGCGCGCGAAGCTCGAGAAGGACCCGCGGGCGCCGCGCTACATCAAGACGGTGCGCGGCGTCGGCTACGCACTCGTGCGGCCGGGGCCCGCCCGGTGAGGCTGCACTCCCGCATCTATCTGCACTCGCTGCTCGTGCTCCTCGTCGTCGGCGCGGCGACGAGTCTCATCTTCGCGCTCGTCAACCGGGGCATGCTGATGCGGGACATGGGCGAGCGGATGGCCCGCCACGCCGCCGGCCTGGCCGCCGAGCGCCTCCACGATCCGCCCGCGCTCGCCCGGCGCCTCGAGCGACTGCACGCGGAGCTCGACGTCGACGTCGCCGTGCGCGATCTCGACGGGGGCGTCCTCGCGGGCGCCGGTGAGGCGCTGCCGCGGCCGTCCGCGCCGACGCTGGCGGCCGTGCGCGGCGGCCAGGCCCTCGTGCGCGGACGCCCGCCCCACGCCCTGGCGCCCGTGCGCGACCCGGTCTCGGGTGCGATCGTCGCGGTGGTCGAGGTCTCGGCGCCCCGGCGCTCGGGGCCGCTCGGGCTGGCGCGTCCGTTGATCTTCGTGGCCGTCGTGCTCGTCGTCCTGGCCGTGGCGACCCGCCCGCTGGCCCGGCGGCTGTCGAGCCCGCTCGAGCGCCTCACCGAGGCGGCCCGCCGCCTGGGGCGCGGGGATCTCGCGGCCCGTGTGCCGCTGTCGTCGGCGCGCCGGGCATCGTGGCCGCGTCGCGACCGGCCCGCCGACGAGATCGCCGAGCTCACGCGCGCGTTCAACGACATGGCCGAGCGCGTGGAGCGGCTCGTGCGTGGCGAGAAGGAGCTGCTCGCGAACGTCTCGCACGAGCTGCGGTCGCCGCTGGCCCGCCTGCGGATGGCGCTGGCGCTCCTGCCGCGCGAGGGTGCCGGCGAGGCGCGCCTGGCCGAGGCCGAGCGCGACCTCGGCGAGCTGGAGCGCCTGATCGACGACGTCCTCACCACCGCGAGGCTGGACGCCACCGGCTTGCCGACGCGCCTGGCCGAGGTGGACGCCCGCGCGCTGCTGCGCGAGCTGGCCGACCGCGCGCAGCGCGATCCGGCGATTGCCGGCAAGACCGTGCGCGTGGCCGAGGGCCCGTCGCTGACGCTCGTCGCCGACGAGGCGCTCCTGCGCCGCGCGCTGTGGAACCTCGTCGAGAACGCCGCAAAGTATGGCGCGCCGCCGATCACGCTCACCGCCGGCCGCGACGGCGACCGGGCGACCTTCACCGTCGCCGACGAGGGGCCGGGGATCGCGCCGGCCGCGCGCGAGCGCGTGCTCGACGCGTTCTACCGGCTCGACCCTGCGCGCACGTCCGGCGGCGCCGCGCCGGCCGGATTCGGACTCGGCCTGACGTTCGCGCGACGAGTGGCCGAGGTCCACGGCGGCGGCATCGCCATCGGCCCCGCGACCGTCACCGACGGCGCCGAGCGCGGCTGTGGCGTGACGCTCACCGTGCCGGTCGGCGAGGGCGCGTGAGTCGCCGCCTGGGTCTCGGACCAGCCCTCGGGCGCTTCCGCCGTCCCGACGCGCCCCCGCTGCGGTAGCATGCCGTCCATGGCCGGCGACCTCCTGGAAGCGCTCGAGGTCGAGACGGCGCCGTCGCCGCGGGCGGCGGTGCTCTGGATGCACGGGCTCGGCGCCGACGGCTACGATTTCGTCGACCTCGTGCCGGCGCTCGGTCTGCAGACCGCGCCGGTGCGCTTCGTGTTCCCGCACGCGCCCATGCGGCCGGTGACGATCAACCGTGGCATGGTGATGCGCGCCTGGTACGACGTGCGCGACGACGTCGGCAGGCGCCGCGAGGACGAGAGCGGCGTGCGCGAGTCGCAGGCGCGCATCGAGGCGCTGATCGCGCGCGAGACATCGCGCGGGATCGCCGCCGACCGCGTCGTGCTGGCCGGCTTCTCGCAGGGCGGGGCCATGGCACTGCACACCGGGCTGCGGCATCCCGAGCGCCTGGCCGGCCTCATGGGGTTGTCGTGCTTCCTGCCGCTCGCCGATCACCTCCCGGGCGAGGCCAGCGCGGCCAACCGGGCGACGCCGATCTTCATGGCCCACGGCACGCACGATCCGCTCATCCCGCTCGACCGCGCCCGCCAGGCGCGCGACACGCTCGCCCGGCTCGGCTATCGCGTCGAGTGGCACGAGTACCCCATGCCCCACTCCGTCTGCGACGCCGAGGTGGTCCACATCGCGGAGTGGCTCGCCCGGATTTTGGCCTGAGGACCCAGCCAATCCTCGACTTGACGGGCCCCGGTGGGGGGCGGCACAGTCGAGCCCTATGAACACTACCGAAAGACAGAGAAGCGCCGCGGCCCGGCCGGGGCGCTTCGAACGTTGGGGGGTTTGGGGGGCCATATCGGGGCCCCCCCATCAGCCATGAAGACCGAGCACGCTAGCGTCTGCCCCCTCGATTGCCCCGACACCTGCAGCCTCACGGTCACCGTCGAGGACACGCGCATCGTCGGCATCCGCGGCTCGCGCGCCAACCCGTTCACCGACGGCGTGCTGTGCGCCAAGGTGCCGCGCGCGTTCCCCGAGTTCGTGCATGGCGAGCGCCGCCTGCGCACGCCGCTCAAGCGGGTCGGGGCCAAGGGCGACGGTCGCTTCGCGCGCATCTCGTGGGACGAGGCGCTCGACACGATCTACACGCGGGTCAGCGCGATCATCGCCGAGCACGGCCCACAGGCGGTGATGCCGCTCAACTACGCGGGACCCCACGGCCTGCTGGCCGGTGGCTCGATGGACCTGCGCTTCTTCCATCGCATGGGCGCGACGCTGCTCGATCGCGGACCGCTGTGCGGCGGTATCCGGACGGAGGCCTGGCTGGGGACCTTCGGCACCGCGCCCGGCATCCGGCCCGAGCAGATCGCGCAGGCGCGGCTCGTGGTCGCCTGGGGCAACAACGTCACCTGGTCCAACCTGCACATCACGCCGCTGATCCAGCGCGTGCGGCGCGCCGGCGGCAAGCTGGTCGTGGTCGACCCTCGCCGCATCAAGATCGCCGAGCAGGCCGACCTGCACCTGCCGCTGCGGCCCGGCACCGACGTCGTGCTGGGCTGGGCGCTGGCCGCCGAGCTCGAGCGGCGCGGCGCGCTCGACCGGGCGTTCATCGAGCGCTGGGTGGCCGGCTTCGACGAGTACATGGCGCTGGCGCGGCCGTGGACGCTGGCGCGCGCCGCCGAGACGTGCGGGCTCGACGCCGCCGACATCGCGCGCTTCGCCGAGTGGTACGCCACGCTGTCGCCGGCGGCGATCAGCGTCGGCAACGGGCTCGAGCGCAACCAGAACGGCGGCAGCGGCATCCGGGCGGTCTTCGCGCTGCCGGCGCTGGCCGGAAAGTTCGGGGTGGCCGGCGGCGGCCTCGTCAACGGCGCCCGCTACGTGTTCTCCAAGACGCCGCAGCGGCTGCAACGGCCCGACCTGGTGCCACCCGGCACGCGGACCCTCAACATCGTGGACGCCGGCAAGCACCTGACCGATGCCACGCTGGCGCCGCCGCTGAAGGCGCTCTTCATCTACAACCACAACCCGCTGGTCGTCCATCCCGACCAGAACCGGATGCGGCGCGGGCTGGGCCGCGACGATCTCTTCGCGGTCGGCGTCGACGTGGCGATGACCGACAGCATGGCCTACTGCGACGTCGTGCTGCCGGCCTGCTCGCACTTCGAGCACGACGACCTCTTCGCCGCCTACGGCCAGCACTGGCTACAGCGCGCCGAGCCGGTGATCCCGCCCCAGGGCGACGCGCTGCCCAACACGGAGATCTTCCGCCGTCTGGCCGCGCGATTCGGCTACACCGAGCCGTGCTTCCGGGCGACCGACGCCGAGCTGATGGACGACGCCATCGATCCGGCCGACCCGCGGCTGGGCGGCGTGCGGCCCAGCCGGATCCCGACCGACCGCGCGCTGGCGATGACCGTCGACGGCGAGGACGCCCTCCTGTTCAAGAACGTCTTTCCCGCCACGCCGTCGGGGAAGGTCGAGCTGGTCTCGTCCTACCTCGACAAGAAGTACCGGGCGGCGCTGCCCTCGTTCCGGCCGGTCGGCTCGCGCTATCCGCTGGCGCTGATCTCGCCGGCCTCCGACCAGCGCATCACGTCGACGTTCGGCGGCACCTCGATCGACGAGGCCACCCCGCCGCTCGAGATCCATCCCGACGACGCCCGGGCGCGCGGCCTCGTCAACGGCCAGCGGGTGCGGGTGTGGAACGACCTCGGCGAGGTGCGGCTGCCGCTGAAGATCACCGACGCGGTGCCCCGCGGGGTCGTGTGCAGCCTGAAGGGCGCCTGGATGCGTACCACCGACAACGGACAAACCGTCTCGGCGCTGGCCCCGGCCACCCACGCCGACATCTGCGAGGGCGCCTGCTACAACGACGCCCGCGTGGAGGTCGCGGCCGCCGGCGCCTGAGCACAGGAGCACGCGCACGATGGCCTCTCCCGTCGATCCCAACGACGTCCTCATGACCGGCGAGAACTCGTTCATCCGGCTCAGCCGCGACGGCGGCAAGACCCTGGCCGACCGCGCCAGCCACTGGCGCGTGCTGTGGTGCGCGGCCGGCAGCGGCCACGCCCTGTTCCTGAAATCCGAGCTGACCGACGGCAAGGCGCGCGTGTACGGCGACAACCCGGCGGTGGCGCGCTGGCTGCAGAAGAGCATCGAGGCGCTGCTGTTCCCGGAGTTCGCCGACACCGGCCTGCCGATCATCGGCGCCGAGTTCTCGCGCGGCGGCGACGCGCGCTCGAGCGCGTTCGAGACGATCACCTCGGCCA
The DNA here is from genome assembly GCA_005887895.1 of Candidatus Rokuibacteriota bacterium. GTDB lineage: Bacteria > Methylomirabilota > Methylomirabilia > Rokubacteriales > CSP1-6 > AR5. The sequence goes on along the minus strand of VBPC01000170.1, from coordinate 45,367 downwards.
GCGATCGCATCCGGATGACGTGGTGGGACACGATCGAGCCGTTCGTGCTGACCATGGCGCCCGGCACCAACGGGCGGCCCATCGGCGTGTTCAGCACGTTCTTCCCGGCGCGCTCGGCGCAGCTCGAGCTGAATGGTCGCTTCGCCACCGCCCAGGTGTGGGCCGAGCAGCGGGGCGACCGGCAGGGCTCGAGCGCCTGCCTGGCCTGGTCGGAGACATGGGTGAAGCCGCGCGGCTGAGCGCGCGTCCGTGACGGTTGACCGCGCGACCGTCGAGAAGACGTACGAGACGATCCGCCCGCACCTGCGGCTGACCCCGGTCGTCGAGGTCACCGGCGCCGACCTCGGGCTGGCCGCGTTTCCCCTGACGCTGAAGCTCGAGTCGCTGCAGCACTCGGGCTCGTTCAAGGCGCGCGGCGCCTTCGCCAACCTGCTGCTCCGCACGCTCCCCGCCGCCGGCGTCGTCGCCGCATCCGGCGGCAACCACGGCGCCGCCGTCGCCTACGCGGCCATGCGGCTCGGCGTGCCGGCCCGGATCTTCGTGCCCACCGTGTCCTCGCCGGCGAAGATCGCGCGCATCCGGGGCTACGGCGCCGGGCTGGTCGTCGGTGGCGACCGCTACGCCGACGCGCTGGCGGCCAGCGAGACGTGGGCCCGCGAGTCGGGCGCGCTGCCGGTGCACGCGTTCGACCAGCTCGAGACGCTGCTCGGCCAGGCCACGGTGGGGCTCGAGCTCGAGCGCCAGCAACCGCGCCTCGACACGCTGCTGGTCCCCGTCGGTGGCGGCGGTCTGATCGGCGGCATCGCCGCGTGGTGTGCAGGACGGATGAAGGTGATCGGTGTCGAGCCCGAGGCGGCGCCGACGCTCTTCGAGGCGCTCCGCGCCGGCCGCCCGGTGGACGCGCCGGCCGGCGGCATCGCCGCCGACTCGCTGGCGCCCCGCCGGGTCGGCGAGGCCATGTTCCCCATCGCGCGCGCCCACGTCGAGCGCGTGGCGCTGGTCAGCGATGACGCCATCCGTGACGGTCAGGCGTCGCTCTGGGAGTCGCTGCGCGTCGTCGCGGAGCCGGGCGGCGCCGCGGGGGTGGCCGCGCTGCTCGCCGGCGCCTACGCGCCGGTGGCCGGCGAGCGCGTCGGCGTGGTGATCAGCGGCGGCAATACGACCGCGGTGGAGTTCTCGTGACGGGGGCGCCGCGGATCGCCGGGGCCATCTTCGACCTCGACGGCACGCTGGCCGACACCATTCCGATCTGCTTCGTGACCTTCCGGCGCGCGCTCGAGCGGCTCGGCGGCCCGTCGTACACCGACACCGAGATCCGCGCGCGCTTCGGGCCGAGCGAGGACGGCATGTTCCAGCGGGCGCTGCCGGCGCGCTGGCAGGAGGCCTTCACCGCATACCTCGAGGAGTACGAGCGACACCTTCCCCTCTGTGAGGGCCTCTTTCCCGGGGTGGCCGACGCGCTGAGGGTGCTGCGCGAGCGACGGATTCCCACCGCGCTCGTGACCGGCAAGTCGTCGCCGACGACCCTCATGTCGCTGAAGGCGTTCGGCGTCGACGGTGTCTTCGACGCCATCGAGACGGGCTCGCCGACCGGAATCGTGAAGGCGGCGGCGATCGCGCGCGTGGTCGCCACGTGGCGGGTGCCGCCGCCCGGCGTCGTCTACGTCGGCGACGCCGTGGCCGACATGCAGGCCGCGCACGAGGCCGGGGTGCTGCCGATCGCCGCCGCCTGGGCGCCGAGCGCCGTCGCCGCGGAGCTGGAGGCGACGAAACCCCACGCGCTCTTCACCGACGCCGGCGATTTCCACGCCTGGCTCGCGGCTCGATGTCCCGACTGATCGCGCAGCCGCGCGCGGCCGCTCAGAGCCGCGCCATCACCTCGTCGGCGAACATTCTCAGGATCGCCTCGCGCTCGAGGAAGCCCTGGCCGGGGTTCTGCGGCAGGATGATGATCCGCGCGATCGCCGGCACGCTCATCACGCGCTGCACCTGCTCGCGGACCTCGTCGGGCGTGCCGGCCAGCGCCAGCATGTCCACGAAGCGGTCGGGCACCAGCGCACGGTGGCGCGAGCCGGCGGTGGCGTGCTGGTAGGAGTCGTAGGCGTCGCGGAGCCGCCGCACGGCGGCCTGATCCTCCGGCGACAGCGTGACAGGCAGCGGATGGCGCATGGCCGAGGCGACGCGGCCGCGCACGTGATCGCGCGCGCGGGCGCGGTCGCGATCGATCGCGGTCGGCGTCCACAGCACGACGTCGAGATCGGCGAGGCGGCGCTGCTGCTGCGCGGCGCCGCGCGCGACGCACGCCAGCCCGGCCTCGAGGATGGCGGGATCGGTGCCGGTGTACATGATGGCGCCGTCGCCGAGGCGGCCGGCCGCCTCCAGCATCCGCGGGCCCGAGCCCGCCACGTAGATTGGAATCTTCCGTGCCTCTCCGAGCCAGGCCAGTCGGCTCTCGACGCCGCTCTCGAGCGGCGCGCCGCCGCCGGTCAGCAGCCGGCGGATGGACGTCGTCATCGTCTCCAGCGTGGCGACGCGGGCGGCGCCCTGCACGCTGACGCCCATCGTCTCGGCGCTGCTGCCCCCGGTGCCGATGCCGAGCACGAGGCGGCCCGGCGCCAGCTCGTCCAGCGTCGCGATGGCGCTGGCGGCGACCGACCAGTGGCGGGTGTGGGGGACGGTGACGCCGGGGCCGAGCTTGACGCGCGTCGTGGCCAGCGCGCAGGCGGTGAGCGTCACCCACAGCTCGCGGCAGATCAGGTGCGAGTCGGTGATCCACACCGTCTCGTAGCCCAGCGACTCGGCGAGCTGGGCCTGCCGAACGACATCGGGCACCGGCTGGTTGTTGACGATGCCGACGTCGAATCGCACCGAGCGGCGCGGCGCTAGAGCGTCACCTTCTTGTAGGTCGGGGTGCGCCACTCCGGGTGCTTGCGGTCGACGCCGCGGACGAGGTCGAGGTAGGCGGACGAGATCCGCTTCGTCACCGGGCCGACCTCGCCCTTGCCGAGCGGGAAGCGGTCGATGGACAGGATCGGCGTGACCTCGTAGCCGCTGCCGCAGAAGAAGGCCTCCTCGGCGACGTAGAGCTCCGTGCGGTCGATGCTGCGCTCGACGACGTCCATGCCGAGGACCTCGGGGCAGACGTACTCGATCAGCGTCGTGCGCGTGATCGACTCCAGGATGTCGCTGCTGGTCGTCGGCGTCACGATGCGGCCCTTGCGGACCATGAAGAACGTCGCGCCGCTGCCCTCGGCGACCTGACCGTGGCGGTTCAGGAAGATCGGCTGATCGTAGCCGTCGGCCCTGGCCTGCAGGGTGGCGAGCCGGCCGTTCTGGTAGTTGGAGCCGGACTTGAGCCGGATCGGGATGGCGTTGTCCGACGTGCGCGTCCACGACGACACGCAGCACTTGAGGCCGTTGCCTTCCATCACGCGCGGCCGCTTGCGCGGGTTGATGTAGAGCCCGGTCGGCGTGGTGGCATCGAGTCCCGGCGCGGCCACGTAGGCCACCAGGTGCATGTGGACGTCCTCGCGCACCTCGTTGCCGGACAGGACCGTGCGGACGGCCTCGAACAGGTCGTCGTCGCTGTAGGGCACGGTGAAGCGCATCATCTTCATCGACTCGCGCAGCCGGGTGAGGTGGTCGGCCAGGCGGAAGCCGTACATCTCGCCGTCGCGCTCGTTCCAGTAGGCACGCAGGCCCTCGAAGACGTTGGTCGCGTAGAAGACCGCCGCGCTGTTCACCGGCAGCACCGCCTGCTCCTGGGGCACGAGCCGGCCGTTCATCCAGATCTTGAAGTCCGCCATGTCCGCTCCTCTGTCGTGGTGGCGTGCGAATCGCGACGTCGCGTAGAGCCGACACTAGACGAGGGAACCGAGCGAGTCAAATCGAAGCGGGCAGGACGCCCGCTCGCCCGCCGGGCTCGACGCCGTGCTGCCCGGACGGCCGCCGGCCCTCCGCGCCAAGTGCGCGAGTTGCCAAGGCTCCGGACGGGCGTGGGTCTGGCATCCGCGTTGCGATGCACGAGCCGCCATGGATCGTTCGCCGAGCCACCGCAAGACAGAGGAGGGCCGGGGCATGGTGACCAGGAAGACCATGGGCGCCGTCGTCGGAGGCCTGGGGCTGGTGCTGTCGATCACGTTGACGGGCGCGGCCGCCATGGGCGCGCCACGTGTGACAGGGCCGACGGCCGTCGCACCGCCGCCCGGCCCCCTCGCGGCCGCGGACCAAGCGGCCAGCACTGCGGTCATCGCCGACCGCCCCGATACCATCCCCGAGCTCTAGCCGCTCCCCTTCGACCGGGCGCTGTCGAGCGCCGGCTTTGCCGGCGCAATCCTTGGTCTGGGGGAGGTATCGGAGGGGGCCATCGAGACCCCCTCCGAGGACGTATGGGGGGCGAAGCCCCCCTCCGAGCTTCTCAGCGGCCGATGAGTCGGCGGCGGGAGCGGACGAAGTCGACCACCACGTATTCCCCGAGCCGGTCGGCGGCGGCGAAGAAGGCGCGGCCGTGGTTGATGCGCGCCATGTCCTCGACGAAGCGCGTGAGGTAGGAGCTGCGCTCGAGCATGAACGTGTTGATCGTGATCCCCTCGCGCGTGCAGCGCTGGACCTCCTTGAGCGTCTCCTGGAACGTGCGCGGCATCGGCGGGTACGAAAAGTCGGCGACGCCGGCCTCCAGGTGCGCGGTCGGCTCGCCGTCGGTCACCATGAGGATCTGCCGGGTGCCGCCCTTGTGGCGGGCCAGGAGCTGGCGTGAGAGCGCGAAGCCGGCGTGCATGTTGGTGCCGATGTTCCACTCGCTCCACGACAGCGTCGGCAGCGACTCCGGCGTGAACGTCCGCGCGTAGAGGGAGAAGCCCACGATGTAGAGGGCGTCGCGCGGGAACTGACCCCGGATCAGCGCGGAGAGCGCCAGCGCGACCTTCTTGGCCGGCAGGAAGTAGCCGTTGTTCAGCATCGAGCGGCTCATGTCCAGCATGACGACGGTGGCCGCCTGGGTCCGCAGCTCGGTGCGATAGACCTCGAAGTCGTCGGGAGCGAGGCGGACCGGCGTGCCGGGGCCGCTCCGCTCCACCGCGTTCATCACGGTCTCCTTGAGGTCGAGCAGGAACGGATCGCCGAACTCGTAGGCCTTCGTCTCGTCGGTCTGGTCACCGCCGGCGCCGCGGCGCTCCATGGCGTGGCCACCGACGCGGTCGCGCTTGAGGACCGCGAAGACGTCGCGCAGCGCCTTGTCGGCGATCTTGCGGATGGCGCGGGCGGTCAGCGACAGCTCGTCCCCCTCGCGCTCGAGGTAGCCGGCGTCCTCCAGCTGCTTCGCCAGCTCCTGCAGCTTCTGGAGGTCCTCGCGGGCCTCCGGGCCCAGCAGCTGCTCGACGCGCTCGGGATTCACGCGCTCGAGATCCTCGAGCTGGCGCACGCCGCGGATCTCGCGCTCCAGCTCGTCCAGCCGCTGCATCTCTTCCATGAGGCGCATGGCTTCCTGCAGGTTCATCTCCTGGTCGCCCTGGAACGGATAGCGCTGGGCCATCTCGTCCAGCGGCAGGAACTCGGCCAGGTTCATGGCGAGCTGGCGCATCTGGGCCTCCAGCCGCTCGTCCTGCAGCAGGAGGCTGCGCATCATCTCGTCGAGCTGCTGCCGCTGGCCCGGGGTCAGGCTCTGCATGAGCGACTGCATGGCGGCCATCTGGCGTCCGAGCTGCTCGATGAGCTGGTCGAGGCTCTCGACACCGGGGAAGCTCTGTCCCCACTTGGCCTTGAAGGCCTCGAAGTCGGGCTCCTCGCCGGCGGCCTTCTGCCGTAGCATGCGATTGAGGTCCTGCATCATCTCGCGCATGCGCCGCAGGTCCTCGGGCGTCATGTTCGAGAGCGCCTTCTGCAGGCCCTGCATGAAGGGCTGGGTCATCTGCTGGCGCAGCGAGCTCAGCAGCTCCTCGAACTTCTCCTTCGCCTCCGGGCTCACGAAGTCGTACTTCTGCAGCTCGCGCAGGCGACCGGCTGGATCGGGCGGAATCGCGTCGAGCTTCTGCTCGCGGCGGGCCCGCTGGCCGGCGTCGGGCGTGCGCTGCCCGATGCCTTCGCGCTCCGTCTGGACGACGTCGTCGAGCTTCTTCTTGATGTCCTCCAGGCTGGAGCCGAGGTCGTAGCGCTCGAGCCGCTCCTGCCGCTGGCGCTTCAGCCGCTCGAGGAGGTCGCGCAGGCCCGGCATCCGGCCGCCCTCCGGCATGCGGGCGCCCTGCTGCATCAGGCGGCGCAGCGCGCGCCAGGGATCGCCATCGTAGAGGAGGTCGTCGGCCATCGCCGACAGGAGCTGGTCGGCGTCGAGATCGAGCTTCTGCGAGCCGTCCCAGCGCGAGTACCGGAAGAGCGGCACCGCCTCAGCTCCGGTAGCGGTAGCGGCCGGCCTGGACGTCCTTGTTCAGCTTCTTGGAGAGGTGGAGTCCTTCGAGGACGAACTCCATGGCGGCGGCGACCGCGGCCGGCTCGGTGGCGCCGAGCTTGGCGGCGGCGGCCCGCAGGCCGGGCATCTGGGCGGCCTGCTTGACGTACTCCACCGACGGCATGGTGTCGGAGGCCTGGATCGCGGAGCCGCCCTCGAAGCCCTTGACGACCTCGGCCAGCTCCGGCGCGCCGAACGAGCGGCCGAACACGTTGAGGACGGCCTTCTGCGTGAGCCGCGCCAGGATCTTGTCCTCGCCGCCGTCACCGACCGTCTCCAGCTCGATCTTGCCGGTCGTGGAGGCGGCCAGCGCGCCGAGGTCGCTGACGCGGGGCACCGCGAGGTTCTCGTCCAGGCGGATGGCGCGCTTCAGCGCGCTGGACAACAGATTTTCGTAGTTGCAGATCGACACGCGCACGGAGACGCCCGAGCGCTGGCTGATGTCCGACGAGGCGCGGGCCAGGTGCGTCAGCTCGGCCACGATCTGCTTCATGTACTCCGGGCTCGCCGTGCGCACGCCGTCCACCGGGAAGGCGGTGCGCTCGGCCTCCATGATCGCGATCTCGTCGTCGAGGCGCCTGGGATAGTGGGTGCGCACCTGGGAGCCGAACCGATCCTTGAGCGGCGTGATGATCCGGCCCCGGTTGGTGTAGTCCTCCGGGTTGGCGCTGGCGACCACGTAGAGGTCGAGCGGCAGCCGCACCTTGTAGCCGCGGATCTGCACGTCGCGCTCCTCCATGATGTTGAGGAGGCCGACCTGGATGCGCTCGGCGAGGTCCGGCAGCTCGTTGATGGCGAAGATGCCGCGATGCGTGCGCGGCAGCAGCCCGTAGTGGATCGTCAGCTCGTCGGAGAGGTAGCGGCCCTCGGCCACCTTGATCGGATCGACCTCGCCGATGAGGTCGGCGATGGTGATGTCGGGCGTGGCCAGCTTCTCGCCGTAACGGCGGTCGCGGGGGATCCACACGAGCTCGGCGGCGTCGCCCTGCTTCGCCACGCGGTCACGGCACGCCTGGCAGATCGGCGCCAGCGGATCGTCATTGATCTCGCAGCCGGCCAGCGCCGGCAGCGTCTCGTCGAGCAGGCCGATCAGCAGGCGCGCGATGCGGGTCTTGGCCTGCCCCCGCTCGCCGAGGAAGATCAGGTCCTGGCCGCTGAGGACGGCGTTCTCGATCTGCGGCACCACGGTGTCGTCGTAGCCGACGATGCCGGGCAGGAACGTGTCACCGCTTCGCAGCCGAGCGACCAGGTTGTCGCGCAGCTCCTGCTTGACGGATTTTCGCTGCCAGCCGCTGTCGCGGAGCTCCTTGATCGTGCGGGCTCTCGTCATGAGCGATTCCTCGGCCACTATGCGACCGGGCGCGGATGCTGTCAACCTCTGGGGGCGACCGTGTGGCGACGACGGGACGACGGTGGTGCGGGTGGGCGCTGAGTCGTCAGCGATCGAGGCTGGCGAAGTACGCCCACAGGGCCGCGCGCTCGGCCGGCGAGAAGCGCTCCACGCCGAACCACAGTCCGGCGGCCACGCGCTGGGCGCCGGCCACCTCGGCCACGCGGGCCCCGGCCTCGGTCGTGAAGACGAACCCCTCCGGGTCGGCCCGCTTCACGGTGAGCATGGTGGCGCCGCGCACGTCGCGGATCTCGGCGGCCTCGCCCTCGCGCACGCGAATGCGGGCGACGATCATCTTGGCGGCATCCTCCAGCCGCCACTCGTCGGTGCGCTTGCGCAGACGATAGAGACGCTCGCCGGCCGCGTCGTCGATCTGCGGGCCGAAGTCCTTGCGCTTGACCGTCCACTGCAGAGCGCCGGCCGCATCGCGGAGCCGCACGCGGTCGCCCTCGATCGCCAGCGCGCCGAGCGGCGTGCCGTCACCATCCCACAGCACGAAGCCGGCGTCCTTGGGCTCGACGCGGATGACCAGACGGTGACGGGCGTCGTTGAGGCGGAGCTCGCCCGGCGTCTGGGCCGGCGCCGGCAGCGCGAGGAGCGAGAGCACGAGGACGAGGACGACGAGGCGTGGCCGGATCACGGCGGGATGGTAGCACGGTGCGCATCGATCGGCGTCGGCGACGGGTCTAAGATGAGCGGGGAGGGTGAACCCATGGGGGCTTCTGCCAGGACCAAGACGCTGATGCCGACGCCGGAGCAGGCGCTGCCCGGCCGCAAGGAGGGGATGCCGGTGCCGGAGCGCCACCACGTCAACGGCAACCGGATCGTGCCGCCGTTTCCGGAGGGCCTGGAGCTGGCGCTCTTCGGCCTCGGCTGCTTCTGGGGCGCCGAGAAGGCGTTCTGGAAGATCCCCGGCGTCTACTCCACCGCGGTCGGTTACGCGGCGGGCATCACGCCCAATCCCGACTACGAGGAGGTCTGCACCGGCCTCACCGGTCACAACGAGGTCGTGCGCGTCGTGTTCGATCCGAAGGCGGTCTCGTACGCCGACCTGCTGCGCGTGTTCTGGGAGCATCACGATCCGACCCAGGGCATGCGGCAGGGCAACGACGTCGGCACGCAGTATCGCTCCGGCATCTACGTCTACTCGCCGGAGCAGCGCCGGCTGGCCGAGGCCTCCCGCGACGCCTATCAGCGGATGCTGACCGCCGCCCGGTACAGCACCATCACCACCGAGATCCTCGACGCCCCGGAGTTCTACTACGCCGAGGACTATCACCAGCAGTACCTCGCCAAGAACCCGTGGGGCTACTGCGGTCTCGGCGGCACCGGCGTGTCGTGCCCGGTGGGCGTGACCGAGTCGGCGCGGTAAAGGCCGGCGCTACTCCTCGTTCTTGACGCCGGCGCCGAAGAGCAGGACCGAGAGCGAGGCGACGATCAGCGACGCGGTCAGCGCCCAGAAGACGGACGGATAGACGCCGAGCGCCACCAGCAGCAGCGAGGCGCCGACCGGGCCCACCGCGCGGGCGCCGTTGGCGCCGAGCGCGACGGCGCCGCTGATCGCGCCGTAGTGGCGCGCGCCGAAGATCTGGGCCAGCGAGGTCGCGCGCGACAGCGTCGACATGCCGTTGGAGGCGCCCATGACGACGATGAACGGCAGCGTGCTGCCGATGCGCGCGATCAGGGGGAGCTGAGCGAGGCCCACCGCCTGGCCGAAGAAGACGGCGGCCACCATCCAGCGGGCGCCCAGCCAGACCGAGATCGGCACGAATAGCAGCCGCCCCGGCACCTGCATGGCGCCCATCCAGCCGATGACGGCGGCCGCGACCGTCGGCGAGTAGCCGCCGTCGACGAGATACGGAATGAGATGGACGGCCACTGCCGCCGTCGCGAAGTTGCCGACGAAGAATGCGCCGAACAGCACCCAGAACACGACCGTGCGCGACGCTTCGCGCAGCGTCATCCCCGGCCCGGGGCTCGGCGGGCCGCCGCTGGCCCGCGTCACCACGGCGGCGGTGCCGCGGCGGAGGATCAGCGCGTGGATGGGAATCGTGACGACGGCGAGCACGACGGCCAGGATGGTGAGCGCGCTGCGCCAGCCGACGCGCACCAGCAGCCACGCCTCGATCGGCATGAAAATCGTGGACGCGAACCCGGCGACCAGCGTGACGGTCAGGAGCGCGCGGTCGCGACCGCGCACGAACCAGGAGACCACCACGGCGAAGGCCGGCTCGTAGAGCGTGGCCGCCATCGCCAGACCCATCAGGAACCAGACCGCATAGAGCGCGGGCAGGCTCTCGACGCGCGCCCACGCGAACGTCAGCGCGGTGGCCAGGCAGGAACCGGCGGTCATGAGTCCGCGACCGCCGTGGCGATCGATCCAGCGCCCGACCGGCAGCGCGGCGAGCGCGGCCACGCCGAGCCCGACCGAGAACGCGGCCGTGATGGCCACCCGCGAGGCCCCGAGATCCCGCTCCATCGGACGGAGGAACACCGGGAAGCCGTAATAGATGATGCCCCACGTGACCGTCTCGGTGATCGAGACCGCGGCGACGACGATCCAGCCGTAGTCGATGTCGCGGGAGCCCAGCCGCACCGACCGCGAAGCGTGAGCGGGCGTCACAGGCCCGCCATTGTAGCGCGCTAGCGTCCGGCCGCCGCCTCACCGCGCAGGATCATGCAGGTGCTGAGGGCGTGAGCGGCGACCTAGCCCCGCTGAGCGGTGGCGATGAGACGAAGGTCGTCGCGCAGCATCGCGTAGAGCCGCGCCTGCTCGGCGTCGTCCTGGCCGCGCAGCACCGCCGACGGATGGAGGGTGGCGATCGTCTTCGCGGCCCAGCGCGTCTCGATGAATCGCCCGCGCTCGCGCAGCAGCCGAAACTCCGGGCCGAAGATGGCGCGCGCCGCGGTGGCGCCGAGGCAGCCGAGCACGGCAGGCTTGATCACCTCCAGCTCGGCCTCGAGCCACGGGCGGCAGGCGGCGATCTCGGGCAGGCGCGGCGTCTGATGGATGCGCCGCTTGCCGCGCTCGACGAACTTGAAGTGCTTCACCGCGTTGGTGACGTAGACGCGGCCGCGGTCGAGGCCGGCCTCGCCGAGCGCGCGGTCGAGCACCTCGCCGGCCGGGCCCACGAACGGCGCGCCCTTGAGGTCCTCCTGGTCGCCCGGCTGCTCGCCGACGAGCACGACGCGCGTGTCGGACGGCCCGCGGCCGAACACCGTCTGGGTGGCGTGACGGAAGAGGTCGCAGCCCTCGCATCGCGCGGCCGCCGCGCGGAGCTCGTCGAGCCCGGCGCGCGTCGGCACGAACGGCGCGGCGCCGCCGCCCTGCTGCTCCAGCGCGAGCACTTCCTGCATCTCGGCCTGCTGCGCCTCACGCCGTCCCTGCGCGGCCAGTCCGTTCAGCCGGCGGACGTCGGGATCACGCGTGCTGGCCAGCAGCTCGCGGCTCTCGTGCACGAGCCGCCAGAGGACCGCGTAGAGCACCGCCCACCGCCCGGGATCGGACGCGCCGGCGGCCTGCCGCGCAACGTCCAGGAACTGGCGCGGGACGCGCGCACCGCCGGCCGGCGGCGCCTCGCTCGCCGGCGCGCCCGCGGCCTCGCGCCACTCGACCTCGCCCGGCGGCACGCCCTCGCGCAGCAGCGCCCGCGCGGCCGCCTGCCACGCCTCGAACGTCGCCGGGAGGCCGATTGCTCTCATCGGATACCGATTGTTGGCACAGGTTGTCGAGGCGCGCCACGGCTTTGCCGGGGCGCGACGAGCGTTTGGGGGGGTGGGGGCGATGTCGGGGCCCCGCCCGACGCTAACCACTCCAGAGAAGCGCCACGGCTGCGCCGGGGCGCTGCGAACGTGTGGGGGTTTGGGGGCCATGTCGGGGCCCCCATGCAAATCAATGCCGGTGAAATTCACCGGGCGGGGTGATGGCCAGGCGGATCGACGGCCGGTCGCCGGTCGGACGGATGTGGTGATAGTGCAGGGCCGGCGCGAAGACGAAGTCCCCGGCGCGCGCGTGAATCGTCTCGGCATGGTTCTCGATCTCCCAGTCGATCGCGCCCTCGAGGATGAACCACCACTCGTCGACGAGGTGATAGTGGCGATCGGTCGGATGGCCCGGCGGCTGGCAGATCAGCGTGCCGACGATCTGGTCGTTGACGACGATCTTCTCCGACCACGGCGGCGCGTGGGAAGGACGGTCGCCATGGCGGTGATCCTCCGGCTTCCGTACTATACTGCAGGCGTTCGGCGCCCGCAGGGAGGCGGTCATGAGCGATTACGCCCTGAACCAGGTCCTGTACGCCAAGGCCCGTGAGCACAAGATGATCGAGTCGATCGGAGCCGACGAGGTCGCCGGCTACGACCTCTCGGCCGAAGAGCGCGCCGCGCTCGCCGACGGAGACCTCGACGCGCTCTTCCGCCTGGGCGCCAACCCCTACCTGATCCGGCGCGTGTTCCGGCGCCGCTTCGCCCTGTAGCCATGGCCACCATCGTCGCCGCCGCCATGACCTCGCACGCGCCCAACATCACGGCCACGCCGGCCGCCGCCCCCGAGCAGCGGGGGCACTTCCTGGCCGGGCTGGCCGAGATGCGCAAGCGCCTGGCCGCCGCCCGGCCGGACGTGGTCGTGATGTTCGTCAACGACCACGTGCAGAACTTCTTCTATGACAACCTTCCCGCGTTCTGCGTCGGCGTCGGCGCGCGGCACTGGGCGCCGAGGGGCGCCGCCGATTTCCTCAAGATCCCCTCGCGCCAGCTCCCCGGCGCGGTCGACTTCGGCAAGGCCCTGCTCAAGGCCGGCCTCGACGCCGGCTTCGATCTCGCCGTGAGCCACGAGCTCGAGTTCTGGGACGACGTCTCCGTGCCCGCGCACTTCCTGATGCCGGAGGGCACGCTGCCGATCGTGCCGGTGCTGACCAACTGCGTGGCGCCGCCCCTGCCGACGCCGCAGCGCTCGTGGCAGCTCGGCGGCTTCGTGCGGCGCTTCATCGACGCCCGGCCGGTCGGTGAGCGCGTCGCGCTGCTCGGTACCGGCGGCATCTCCCACTGGATCGGCGTGCCGAACACCGGCCACATCAATCCCGAGTGGGATCGCTGGGTGCTCGACCAGGTGCGCGACGGCCACGGCGAAGCCCTGGCCGAGCTGAGCTTCGACGACATCGAGCGCGACGGCGGCAACGGCGGCCAGGAGATTCGCAACTGGATCGCCGTGCTGGGCGCCGTGCCCGGCGTCAAGGGCGAGGTGCTGACCTACGAGCCCGTGAAGGAATGGCTGACGGGATGCGGCGCCGCCTGGATGCAGCTGTGACCGCAGCCCGAAGGAGGATCACGATGAAGCGGACGGCAGCGATCGCGACACTGTGCGTGATGGTGCTCGTCCCGTTGCTGTGGACGGCGGAGGCCTGGGCCCGGGCGGGCGGGGGTGGCTCCAGCGGCAGCCGCGGCTCCCGCGGATTCTCGACGCCCGCGTCGCCGGCTCCGATGACGCCGAGCCGGCCCGCGCCGACGCCGATGTCGCCGCAGCCAGCGCCCTCGCGCTGGGGCGGGATCGGCGGCATGCTGGGCGGCCTGCTCGTCGGCGGCCTGATCGGCAGTCTCCTCTTCGGCGGCGGGCACGGCGGCGGCTTCGGGATCCTCGAGATCCTGATCGTCGGCGGCCTCGTGTGGTTCGCGATCAGGTACATGCGCAGCCGCCGGGAGGCGGCCGCACCGTCCGGCTACGCCGCGCCCGACGACGCGCCACGCTGGCAGCCGAGCGCGCAGTACGGGAGCGAGGCGGCGGCGTCCACCGTCACCGGCCCCGTCGATCTCGAACGCGGTCTCGGCTACATCCGCCAGATGGATCCCGGCTTCGATCCCAAGCTGATGGCCGACGGCGCGACGGACACGTTCTTTCGAATCCAGGCGGCGTGGGTGACGCGCGACATGAGCGGCGTCGCGACGCTGCTCATGCCCGAGATGCAGGGCATCATGCAGCGCGACTGCGACAAGCTCCGCGCCGAGGGCAGGATCAACCGGCTGGAGAACATCGCCGTGCGCTCGGCCGAGGTCACCGAGGCCTGGCAGGAGCGCGGCGAGGACTACGTCACCGTGCACTTCCTGGCCAGCCTGCTGGACTTCACGACCGACGAGAGCGGCGCGCGAGTCCTGGAGGGCAGCCGGACCGAGCCGGTGAAGTTCGAAGAGTTCTGGACCTTCGTGCGGCCGGTCGGTCCCAACGCGTTCCGGCTCAGCGCGATCCAACAGGCCTGATCGCACGTTCCCTGGAGGCGTCGCCATGTCCAGCAACGGCGCAACCGATGCGCGCACGCTCCGCTCCCGGCTGAACCACCCGGTCATCGACGCCGACGGCCACTGGCTGGAGTACGCGCCGGTCATGCGCGAGGAGTTCCGGCGCATCGGCGGCGACGCGGCCGCCGAGGCCTTCGCGCTGGCCAGCCAGCGCGTCCCCAACGCGCTGAAGATGTCGCTGCCCGAACGGCGCCGCCGGCGAGTGGCCCAGGAGGCCTTCTGGGGCTCGCCGTGCGAGAACGTCCTCGACCGCGCCACCGCGATGCTGCCGCGGCTCATGTACGAGCGGCTCGACGACCTCGGCATCGACTTCTGCGTCGTGTACCCGACGGCCGGGCTCGGCTACCACCGCATGCCGGACACCCGGCTGCGGCGCGCGATCTGCCGCGCCTACAACGTGTTCACCGCCGAGCAGTTCCGTCCGTTCGCCGACCGCATCATCCCGGCCGCGATCATCCCGATGTACACGCCGGAGGAGGCGATCGAGGAGCTGGAGTTCGCCTCCCGGCAGCTCGGCTACAAGGTGATGATGGTCGGCGGCCTCATGCGGCGGCCGATCCCGGCGCTGGCCGAAGAGCATCCGGATGTCTCGAAGTTCGTCGAGTGGTACGACGTCGTCGGCATCGACAGCGACCACGACTACGACCCCGTCTGGCAGAAGTGCCGCGAGTTGCGCGTCGCCCCGAGCTTCCACAACGGCGCCCGCTCGATCCTGCTGCGCAACTCGCCGTCGAACTTCTGCTACAACCACATCGGCCACTTCGCCTCGGCCGGCCACGCGGTCGCCAAGGCGCTGTTCTTCGGCGGGGTCACCCGGCGCTTCCCCGACCTGAACTTCGCGTTCCTGGAGGGCGGGGTGGGCTGGGCGTGCATGCTGTACGCCGACCTCATCGGTCACTGGGACAAGCGCAACCGCCAAGCGCTCGAGAAGACGAATCCGGCCAACCTCGAGCGCGCGCGACTGCTGGAATTCGCGCGCAAGTACGGCAGCGAGGCCGTGGCGGAGGCGGTCGGCCGCGGCGACGGGCTCGAGGGCGACTCGAACTCCACGCTGACCGGCGGTCTCGAGGACCTCGACGACTACTTCCGGTGCAAGATCGGCCGCAAGGAGGACATCCGCGATCTGTTCGTGCCGCGCTTCTACTTCGGCTGCGAGGCCGACGATCCGGTCAACGCGTGGGCGTTCAAGCGCGAGGCGAACCCGATGGGCGCCCGGCTGAACGCGCTGTTCAGCTCGGACATCGGCCACTTCGACGTCCCCGACATGGCCGCGGTCGTGCCGGAGGCCTACGAGCTGGTCGAGCACGGGCTCATCACCGACGGCGACTTCCGCGACTTCATGTTCACCAACGCCGTGCGGTTCTGGGGCGAGGTGAACCCGGACTTCTTCAAGGGCACGGTGGTCGAGAAGGCCGCCGCGGAGGTGCTCCGCCATGGCGCTTGATCCGCAAGCCCAGTTCGTCCTCGACCTGATCGTCAAGTCCGGCCGCCCCGCCTACGACACGCTCTCGCCGAAGGAGGCGCGGCAGCTGTTTCGTGACACGCGGCCGGCCTCGACACCCCAGCCGCCCGAGATCGGCGCGGTGCGAAACCTCCCGGCCGAGGGCCCGGCCGGCGTCATTCCGCTTCGTCTCTACCGGCCCAAGGGCGTCGCCGACACGACGGCGCTGCCCGTCTTCGTCTATTTCCACGGGGGCGGCTGGGTCATCGGCGATCTCGACACGCACGACGTGCTCTGCCGGCAACTGACGGCCGAGGCCGGCGTGAGCGTCGTCTCGGTGGATTATCGCCTGGCGCCCGAGCACAAGTACCCCGCGTCCCTCGACGACGCCTGGGCGGCGACGAGCTGGATCGTCGGTCACGCCGGCCAGCTCGCCATCGACCCGACGCGCGTGGCGGTCGGCGGCGACAGCGCCGGCGGTAACCTCGCGGCCGTCGTGGCGCTGATGGCGCGTGACGCCGGCGCGCCCGCCCTCGCGCTGCAGGTCCTGCAGTATCCGGTCACCGACCTCTCGGCCGAGAGCCGCTCCTACCAGCAGTTCGCCGAGGGCTACATGCTGACCCGCACCGGCATGCGCTGGTTCAAGGCGCACTACCTCGACAAGCCCGAGGACGCCCGCGACTGGCGCGTGTCACCGCTGCTGGCGCCGTCCCTGGCGGGCGTGGCGCCGGCGCTGATCGTCACCGCCGGCTTCGACCCACTGCGCGACGAGGGGGCGGCCTACGCCGAGCGGCTGCGCGACGCCGGCGTGACCGTGGATTACGTCTGCTACGGCGGCATGCTCCACGGCTTCACGCCGATGGGCAAGCTGATCGAGACGGGCAACCGCGCGGTCACGCTCATCGCCGGGGCGATGCGCCAGGCGCTTCGCTGACGCGCGTCCCCCGCGCTCGCCGATGAGGACGGGCAAGGAGTACCGCGACAGCCTCCGTGACGGGCGTCGCGTGTGGATCGTCGGCGAGGGCGCGGTCGACGACGTCACCGTCCATCCCTCCACCCGCGCGATCGTTCGGGGCGCCGACGCGCACCGACGACCTGCGTGGCATGGGTCGCTGCTACGCCGCCACCAGCTTCCTGAGCGCCGGCAACATCACGCACACGCCGGCCTACGGCAACCTGATCGCGCTCGGCGTCCGCGACGCCGTTCGCCAGCGCGACGTCGCGCCGGAGCAGCTCCGGCACGCCACGGGGTACCGCGAGCACCTGGTCGCCACCGGCCGCTTCCTGACCTTCTCGGCCGGCGCCGCCACGATCGGTGCGCGCCTGCGCGAGAACCCGGCCGAGCGCCTGGCGCTGCGCCTCGTGCGCGAGACCGACGCCGGCCTCATCGTGGCCGGCAAGATCGGCATGCACACCAGCCCGGCCTACGCGGAGGACGTGTACGTCGGCGGTCACAACGGCATCGACGTGGGGCCGCACCGCGCCACCTTCGTCGTGCCCGTGAGCGCCCCCGGCGTCGCCCTCGTGTGCCGCAAGCCGGCCGCCCGGCATGCCAATGCGTTCCTGGCCCCGCTGAGCAGCCGGTTCGACGAGCTGGACGGCCAGATGTGGCTCGACGACGTCTTCGTGCCCTGGGAGCGCGTGTTCTTCACCGAGCCCTCGCCGGAGCCGATCGCCTCCTGGTGCTTCTGGCACCAGCTCTACTGCTGGCTCGCGAAGGCCGAGTTCACGCTGGGCCTGGCGCTGGCCTGCACGCACGCGATGGGCCTGCGGGAGCACGAGCCGACCATCGAGTACCTCGTCGACCTGATCGCCGACGTCCAGACGGTGCGCACGTGCCAGACCGCAGCCGAGCTCGATCCCGAGCGCACGCCCGACGGCCTCGCCATCCCGGCGCGCATCCACGTGGCGGCCGGCAGCATCGCGCTCCAGAAGGCGCGCCAGCGGATGGCCGAGATCTTGAGGATCCTGCCCGGCTCATCGCTGGTGGTCGCCCCGTCGGATACCGACCTGGCGTCGCCCGAGGTCGGGGCGGGACTGGCCGAGTCGTTCGGCGGCGGCGGCTACACGGCGCTGCAGCGCGCGGCGCTCCTGCAGCTGGCGTCCGACCACGTCGCCTCGGCGCTCGACGCCCGCGAGTCCGCCTTCGAGCTGCACGCCAACGGCGGTCTCGCCACGTGGCGCGGGCGGCTGCGCCGCTACTTCGACCGCTACAACGAGCTCGCCAACGGCGTGCTCGGCGCGCTCAGCCTCGACATGCCCCCGATCGACCTGACCAGCATTCGCGACATCCCCCTCGTCCCCCGCCGCCCCGTCGCGCCACCACCCCCGACCTCGCGCTAGCAACCCGGCGAAGACGCCGCCCGCACGCGGCCGGCGACCACGCGCACGCGTCGCGGCGCCGCCAGCCAGATCGCCACGCCCGAGAGCACGCTGCAGCCGATGGCGAGCCACCAGGCCAGCGTGTAGCTGCCGGTGACGTCGTGCAGCGCGCCCGTCACGAATGGACCGGCCGCGCCGCCGCCGATCGCCGCCAGCATCAGCATGCCGAAGATCGAGCCGTAATGCCGGCCCTCGAAGATCTCGGCCGGGATCGCGCCGATCACCGACGTCAGGCCGTAACCCAGCATGCCCTGCGAGACGACCATGACCCACAGCAGCGGCGGCGTCGGCGCCTGGCCCAGGGCGAGCAGCGCCAGGTAGCAGACGACGAAGCCGAGGTTGCCGACCGCCCACACCCACTCGCGGCCGATCCGATCGGAGAGATGGCCGAGCGCGATCTGGCCGGGGATGCCGGCCAGGCTGACGAAGCCCAGCGCCCAGGCCGCGTGGCTCGCGCTGAAGCCGATCTCGACGAGATATTTCGTCTGGTGCACCTGGACGGCGTACCAGGCGTACAGACCGGACAGGAAGCCGACGGCGATCCACCAGAACCGCGCCGTGCGCAGGGCGCGCGCCAGCGTCCAGTCGATCGCCGCCCAGGCGGGATCGACCACGTTGGCCGCGCGCTTGGCGGCGGCCGCGTCGTGCGACGAACGATCGCCGTCCGGCTCGAGCCCGAGATCTTCGGGCCGCCGCGCCAGGAGGAGGTTGAGCGGCACCAGCAGCACGAGCACCAGCACGGCCATGGCCCAGCAGGCACTGCGCCAGCCGGAGCGCCCGATGAGAGTCTGCAGCCACGGCAGCAGGAGGATCGAGCCCACGCCGACGCCGGAGAAGGCGACGCTCATCGCCAGTCCGCGGCGCCGCACGAACCAGTTCGGCAGGTAGAGCGCCTGGCCCGTGTACGAGACGCAGACGCTGCCGCCGCCGACGAGGACGCCCAGCGTGGCGTAGAGGTGCCACGGCCGGCTCACGAGCGGCGCCAGCAGGAGGCCGGCCGCCATGAGGACGACGCCCATCTCCATGACGAAGCGCGGGCCGCGGCGATCCATGAGGCGGCCGAGCGAGGGGCTCAGCACGGCGGAGACGAGGAACCCGAACGAGAACGCGCCGGCGGTGACGCCGCGCTCCCAGCCGAACTCGTCGAGGATCGGCGGGAACAGGAGCGAGAACGCGGTGCGGGCGTTGACCCCGAGCGCCATCGTGACGAACGCGACGGCGACGATGACCCAGCCGTAGAAGAAAGGCAGGCGGGGTGTCAACCGACCGGTGGAATCCGATTCACCGGGGACTCTCCGCGGGCGATCCGGTGGATGTTGTCGGCGATGAGCTTCGCGCGCGCGTGCAGCATGCCGTCCGTCCAGCCGGAGACGTGCGGCGTCATGAGGACGTTCGGCAGCTCGTGGAACGGACGGCGCGCGGGAAAGGTCGGTCCGGCCGCCGTCGGGTACCGATACCAGACGTCGAGCGCGGCGCCGGCCAGGCGGCGCTCGGCCAGCGCCTGGTAGAGCGCGTCCTCGTCGACGATCTCCGCGCGCGCCACGTTGACGAGCATGGCCGTCGGCTTCATTGCTCGGAGCGCACGCTCGCCCACGAGCCCGCGCGTCTCGTCCGTGAGCGGAAGCGTGAGCGCGACGTGGTCGGCGGCCGCCAGCACCTCGCCGAGGGCGGCCGGCCCCCGGATACTCGCGTGCGCGTCGGGCTGGCTGGTGTCGCGACGGATTGCCAGCACGGTCATGTCGAAGGCCGTCGCGCGCCGGGCGAGACAGCGACCGATATGGCCGTAGCCGAGGATGGCCAGCGTCTTGCCGGCCAGCTCCGGCCACGGCGGCGGCGGCGTGCCGCCGATCGCCCACTGGCTCTCCCACGTTCCGCGTCGCAGCGCGGCGTCGAGCCGGCCGAACTGCCGCGTGAGGGACAGCATCGCCCCCAGCACGTACTCGGCGATGCCCGTCTCGTGCCCGTAGACGTTCGCCAGCGCGGCCCCGCCGGGCAGCGCGGCGCGGTCGATCCGATCCAGGCCGGCGCCGGGCACCTGGACGAGCTTCAGCCGCCGGGCGGCGGCCGCCATCTCCCGCGTGAACGTCATCGTCACCAGGGCGTCGACGTCGGCCAGCTTCGCGACGATGCCGGCCTCGTCGGCGACGATCACGTCGCAGGCCACGTCGAGGCAGGACCGGACCGGCTCCTCGAGGCGCGCGGCGAAGGCGCCGGCGAAGGCGACGGTGAGCATGCCGGCATGGTGCGGTACCGGGGGCCCGGCGTCAATTACGTCGGAGGTAACGCCAGCAGGCCGCCGCGGCGAATCCGGGGTACCGTGCGGTGAGCGCGTTCGAGGAGGACGCACATGAAGATCTGGTTGACACCGGCCGCCCGCATGATCGCGCTGCTCGCGCTCGTCCCCGTCATCCTGAGCGGCGCCGCCGCCGAGGGGAAGGTCACCGTGAAGGACGAGTTCGCCAAGGACAATCCGAAGTGGAAGTTCGTCACCGGACGCTGGGTTCGGCGGACCTCGTCCGGCCGTCCGGTGCTGGCCCAGACGGTGGAGACGCAGCCGTGGGCGGTCGCGCTGCTGGAGGACCAGGCCTTTGCCGACGTGGACGTCAGCGTCCGGTTCCGGCCGATCTCGGGCAAGGAGGACGCGAGCGGCGGCATCATCCTGCGTGCCCGCGACGGCCAGAACTATCTGCTCGTTCGTGCCAACGCGCTCGAGAACAACTTCCGGCTCTACTCGATCGTCAACGGCACGCGGCGCACGCTCGCCTCCGCGAAGGTCGTCGAGCCGAAGCTCGGCGACTGGCACACCCTGCGGGTCGTGGCGACGGGGCCGCGCATCCAGGCCTGGCTGGACGGCGCGCCGCTCCTCGATCACCAGGACACCACCTTCACGCGCGGATGGCTGGGGCTGTGGACCAAGGCGGACTCGGTCACCGAGTTCGCGGATCTCGAGGCCTCCGGGACGTGAGTCGCGCCTGGGAGGTCGCGCGGGTGTTCCTGACGCTCGGCGCGATCAGCTACGGGGGCCCGGCCATGATGGGCGTCATGCAGGCGGAGATCGAGCGCAAGCGCCAGTGGGTCTCGCGCGAGCGCTTCGTCGAGGGCCTGGCGCTGGTGAACTTCCTGCCGGGCCCGCTGGCCGCCCAGCTCAGCATCGTGCTCGGCTACGCGCGGGCCGGCTGGCTGGGCGGCGTGCTGGGCGGCCTCGGCTTCATCGTGCCGGGCTTCGTGATCATGCTGGCGCTGACGGTGATCTACACGCGGTACGGCACGCTGCCGGCGCTGCGCGGGATCTTCTATGGCCTGAGCCCGGTCGTCATCGGCATCTTCGCCGTCGCGGTGTACCGGCTCGGACGCTCGGCCATCAAGGACGCGCCCCAGGTCGTCGTCGCCGTGGCGAGCGCGCTGATGATCGGACTGACGCCGCTCGGCATCGTGCCGACCATGCTCCTCGCCGGTGCCGCCGGCGTGGCCGTGTACGCGTCCCGGACCTGGGGCGTCGTGGCCGCGGCCCTCGTCGGCGTCGCCGCCGTGGGCCTCCGACTCGTGACGGTATCCGGCGGCGCGATGCCGGCGGCCCTCCAGGCGCCGGCCGACGCCGTGACCTCCCCGTCGCTGTGGCGGCTCGGCGGGTTCTTCCTGAAGGTCGGCGCGTTCACGTTCGGTGGCGGGCTGCCGATCCTGGCGTTCGTCGAGGATCAGGTGGTCCGCCAGTTCCGCTGGCTGACGGCGCAGGAGTTCCTCGACGGGCTCGCGCTGGGCCAGCTCACGCCCGGCCCCATCATCACGCTGGCGGCCTTCGTGGGCTATCGCGTGGCGGGTCTGGCGGGAGCCGTCGTCAGCGCCGTGGCGATCTTCCTGCCGTCCTTCGTGCTGGTGCTCGCGTTCGTGCCCTTCTTCGACCGGATCCGACGCGTTCGCTGGATGAGCGCCGCGCTCAAGGGCCTCGCGCCGGCGGTCATCGGCATGACGACCGTCGCGCTCGCGCAGATGCTGCCGCACGCGGCGCCCGACGTGCTCACCGGCGGGCTGGTAGTGGCGACGGTCCTCGCCATGGTCGCGCGCGGCGTCGGCCCGCTGCCGCTCATGGCCGCCGGCGCCGTCGTCGGCGCCGTCGTCCGGGCGGCGCTGGGCGCGCGCTGAGGCATCTCGCGGAGTGCAGAGGAGCGCCACGGCTTTGCCGGGGCGCTCCGAACGTCGGGGGGTTTGGGGCCATGTCGGGGCCCCCATGTACTTAAGGCTCGAGCACGTCGCGGAGGCCGTCGCCGAGCAGGTTGAGGCCGAGGACGGTCAGCATGTCGTCACGCCGGGGAAGATCGAGACGTGCGGGGCGGTGCGCAGGAAGTCGCGCGCCTTCGCGAGCATCGTGCCCCACTCGGGTGTCGGCGGCTGGGCGCCGAGGCCGAGGAAGCCGAGGTAGGCCGCCGAGAGAATCGCCGTGGCGAAGAGCAGCGTCGACTGCACCAGCAGCGGCGGCAGGCAGTTGGGCAGGACGTGGCGCACGAGCAGCCGCCACTCGCCGCAGCCCCCAGCGCGCGCCGCTTCCACGAAGCTCAGGGTCTTCACGCGCAGCACGGCGGCGCGGGTGAGGCGCGCGTAGAGCGGCACCTGGGCGACGCCGATCGCCAGCATCGCGTGGCCGAGTCCGGGGCCGAAGATGGTGATGACGACGATCGCGAGGAGGATCGTCGGGAACGAGAGCAGCACGTCCACCCCGCGCATGATCGCCCGGTCCGCCCAGCCACCGCGCCAGGCCGCCAGCGCGCCCAGCGGCACGCCGCCCAGCACGGCCAGCGCCACCGACACGAAGCCGATCGTCAGCGAGATGCGGGCGCCCCAGATCGTGCGCGAGAGGACGTCGCGGCCGAGACTGTCGGTGCCGAACGGGTGGCCGCCCGACGGCCCCTGCAGATTGGCGGCCAGCGCGATCGCTTCGGGATCGTAGGGCGCCAGCCACGGCGCCAGCACCGCCACCAGGGCGAAGACCAGCGCGACCGCGGCGCCGATGCAGGCGCCGCGGTGACGGGCCAGCCGGCGGAGCGTGGCCATCACTCGGCGCGCACGCGCGGGTCGAGCAGCCCGTAGGAGAGATCGACCAGCAGGTTGACGGCGACGACGGCGGCGGCGAAGACGAGCATCGCACCCTGCACGGCGGGGTAATCGCGCTGGGAGATCGCCTCGATCAGGTAGCGGCCCATCCCCGGCCACGCGAACACCGTCTCGGTGAGGATCGCGCCGCCGAGCAGGCGCCCGAACTGATCGCCCAGCACGGTGACGACCGGGATCAGCGCGTTCTTGAGCGCGTGCTTCACCACGACGCTGCGCTCCGGGAGCCCCTTGGCGCGCGCCGTCCGCACGAAGTCCTGGCCGAGCACTTCCAGCATGCCCGAGCGCGTCTGCCGGGCCAGCACGCCGGCCCCGAACAGCCCCAGGCTCAGCGCCGGCAGCACCAGATGCCGCAGCGAGCCGGTGCCGCCGGCCGGCAGCCACTCGAGCCGCACCGAGAAGAGCAGGATCAGCAGCAGCCCGGACCAGAAGATCGGCGTGCTGATGCCGGTCAGCGCGAGCGCGGTGGCGACGTAGTCGGTGAGCGACGCGCGGCGCACCGCGCTCACGATGCCGGCGGCGCCGCCGATCACCGCGGCGAGGACGATGCCGGCGACGGCGAGCTCCAGCGTGCGCAGGAAGCGCTCGACCAGCTCCGGGCGCACCGGCGTCGACGTCGTGATCGAGCGGCCGAAGTCGCCGCGCAGCACGCCGCCGATGTAGACCGCGTACTGCACGGGCAGGGGATCGTTCAACCGCCAGCGCTGGCGCAGCTCGTCGACGAGCTGGTCGGTGGCGAAGTCCCCGGCCAGCAACCGGGCCGGATCCCCGGGAATCAGCCGAACGATCGCGAAGACGAGCAGGCTCACGGCGAGGAGCGTGGGGACGCCGGTCGCCAGCCGGCTGAGGATCAGCCGCGCCAGCCGCTAATCCTCGAAGTAGGCGGCGTGCAGGGACTGGATGGACTCGAGCGAGTTCCACTCCACGCCCTTGAGCGTGCGCTTGGCCGCCCAGATCTGCGGCTCGCCGTAGAGCCACAGCGCGGGCAGCTCGTCCATGAGGATCTCCTGCATGCGGTGCAGGGTCTCCACCCGCTTCTTCGCGTCGAGCGTGCCCTGCTCGACGGTCAGCAGGCGGTCGAACTCGTCGTTCTTCCAGAACGAGAGATTGTTGCCCTTCGGCCGCCAGAACGCCGAGCCGAAATCCTGGAGGCTGCTGTCGATGTCGCCGTTGACCGAGCGCCAGCCGAACAGCGTGGCCTGCAGCACGTTCTTCTCGACGGGCAGGGCGCCCATCTGCGACAGCGTGCCAAACTCGACGTCCACCACCTTCATGATCACGCCGACCTGCTTGAAGTAGCCCTGTACCGCCTCCAGCACCTGGTCGGAGAGGAGGTAGCGCCCTGGCGAGTGATGCGCCGAGAACGCGAGATTGCTCGCGCCCGCCTCCCTGAGCAGGGCGCGGGCCTTGTCGGGATTGTAGCCGTACCGATCGTACTGGTCGGTGTAGCCGTTGCTGCCGACCGGGCCCGGGGAGTGCAGCGCCTTGGCGGTGCCGGCGAAGATGTTCTTCACGATCGCCTCGCGGTCGATCGCGTAGTAGAGCGCCTGGCGCACGCGCTTGTCCTTGAACGGATCCTTCTGCGTGTTGAGATAGAGCCAGATGACGCGCGCCGACGGCGGCGTCGAGACGTGCAACGTGGGGATCCTGGCCAGGCGCGCCGCCTCCTGGGGCGGCACGTGGAAGATCAGGTCGACGTCGCCGCTCTCGAGCGCCAGCATCCGCGCGCTCTGATCAGGGTAGGGCCGGCTCACGATCGCGCGGAGCTTCGGCTTGCCGCCCCAGTACTGCTCGTTGGCTTCCAGGCGCACCTCCTGCCCGCGCTTGTGGTAGACGAGCTTGAAGGGGCCGGTGCCCACCGGCGCCGTGTGCAGGTTGTCGTCGCCCACCTTCTGGATCTGCGTGGGGCTGTAGACGACGATCCAGTGGTAGCCGAGCGAGTTGATGAACGGCGCGAACGGCGCCTCGGTCGTGATCTTGAGCACGTGCTCGCCGGCGACCTCCATCGTCTTCACCATCGCCAGCGTTGCCTTGCCGATCGAGTGCTTGCGGAAGCGCTCGAGGTTGACGCGCACCGCCTCGGCGTTGAACGGCGTGCCGTCGGTGAACTTCACGTTCTTGCGCGTGTGGAGCGTCCACGTCCGCCCGTCCTTCGACGGCTCCCACGACTCGACGAGCCACGGCACCACCTTGCCGTCGCTCGTCAGCCGCACCAGCGGCTCCGAGACCTGGTTCAGGATGCCGCCGTTGTGCAGCCCGGTGGCCTTGTGGGTGTCGAAGATCGGGATGTCGGTCGGCATCCCCACGATCAGGGTGTCCTTGGACGCCGGCGCGGTGCCCACGACGACCAGCAGCAGCACTCCCGCCAGCGCGACCACCAGCCGGCGCATCTGGGTCTGCGTCACGCCGCGCCGCTTGCGCTTCATGCCATCACCCAGCCGCCGTTGGGCTGCAGGACCTGGCCGGTGAGGTAGTGACCGGCCTCGGCGGCGAGGAAGACGGCGCAGTAGGCGACGTCGGCGACCTCGCCCAGGTGGCGCACGGGCAGCTCGCGGATCCGCCGCTCGCGGTACTCCGGCGTCATCACCGCCCGGCTCATGTCGGTGTCGATGCCGCCGGGCGCGATCGCGTTGACGGTGACGCCGTGCTGGCCGACCTCGTGGGCCAGCGCGCGCGTGAAGGCCTCCACGGCGCCCTTGGTGGCGGCGTAGGCCGCGAAGCCGGCGGTGCCGACCGACATGCGGGCCAGCTGCGAGGAGAGGTTGACGATGCGGCCATAGCGCGCGGCCACCATCGGCGCGAGCGCGTACTGGCTGCAGAGGAACGTGCCGGTCACGTTGATCGCCCACATCGCCTCGTAGTCCTTCTGGGGGATCGCCAGGAACGAGCCGCGCGTCATGATCCCGGCGTTGTTCACCAGGACGTCGAGCCGGCCGAAGTGCGCGAGCACCTGGTCGACCATCGCCTGCACCTGGTCCTCGCGGGCCACGTCGGCGTGCACCGCCAGGGCCCGGCGCCCGCGCTTCTCGACCGCCTTCACCACGTCGGCGGCCGGCCCGGCGCTGGCGTTGTAATTGACGGCGACGTCGGCGCCCTCGTCGGCGAAGGCCTCCACGATGGCCCGGCCGAAGCCACGGCCGCCGCCGGTGACGAGCGCTCATCGCTGGGCCAGGTAGTGCTCGGCGATCTCGATCGGGCGCGCGATCCACACGTCGCCCTTGCCGAGGATGTGCTCGATCAGCCGCGACACCATGCGCATGCGCGACGGACGGCCGACCACTTGCGGATGGCCCATCAGGTTGAAGAAGCCGCCTTCGTCGTAGGCGCCCTCGAACTCTTCCTTCCAGATCGCGAACACGTCCTCCTGGCTCCAGATGCCGTGGCCGACCGGCGGCACCGCGCTGAAGCCGAAGAACGGCCAGTCGTTGTTGCACCACGCCGTCGGCAGCTCGACCAGCTCGCCGTGCTGTGTCTTGTGGCAGTACGGCAGGTCGGTGTCCATGAGGTTCGAGTGATAGATGAAGCCGTGCTTCTTCAGCAGCTCCATCGAGTGCTTCGACGGATCCGCCGATGGC
Organism: Candidatus Rokuibacteriota bacterium; assembly: GCA_005887895.1. Classification (GTDB taxonomy): domain Bacteria; phylum Methylomirabilota; class Methylomirabilia; order Rokubacteriales; family CSP1-6; genus AR5. Next base: position 18,749 of record VBPC01000170.1, on the reverse strand, counting down.
AGGCGCGAGCCCCGGGGCCGCAGGTCGAGCACCTTCTTGAAGATGTCGAGCGACTTCACCAGCAGCGCTTCCTCCTCCTCGGCGCCGCCCTGCAGGAAGAAGGGCTTCTCGTGCAGGTGCCCGTGGTGGCCCACCTCGTGGCCCCGGCGCACGATCTCGCGACAGACGTCGGGATAGCGCTCGACGATCCAGGTCGGGATGAACCACGCCACCTTGAGGTCGTAGCGGTCGAGGACCTTGAGGATGCGCGGGGCGCCGGTCTTGGGGCCGTAGGCCCCCATGCTCATGTGCAGCGGCCGCTCGGCCAGCGCGGGGTCGCGGTGGATCCACGGGCTCTCGCCGTCGAGATCGAACGAGAGCGCCACCGCGCATCGCTTGCCCTGCGGCCACCTGATCGTCGGCTCCATGCCGGCCTCCGCCTCCGTCGTGATGCGGGCGCTATAATAGCCCGGCGCCACCGGATTCGCTCCCGAAGGCCGCCCCGGCCGTGAGGAGGATCGAGTCATGCTCTCACGCGAAGACAACGAGCTCCTGACCCGCGTCGGTCCCGACACTGCGATGGGGGCCACCCTGCGGCGCTACTGGCTGCCGGCGCTGCTCGCCCGGGAGCTGCCGGAGCCCGATGGTGCGCCCGTGCGCGTGCGCCTGCTCGGCGAAGACCTCGTCGCGTTCCGCGACACGCGCGGGCGGATCGGCCTGCTCGACGAGTACTGCCCGCACCGCCGGGCGTCGCTGTTCTTCGGGCGCAACGAGGAGTGCGGGCTGCGGTGCGTCTACCACGGCTGGAAGTACGACGTCGACGGCCGCTGCGTGGACATGATGAACGAGCCCGCCGACCTGCAGTTCAAGGACAAGATCGCCATCACGTCGTATCCGACGCTGGAGACGGGCGGCGTGATCTGGGCGTACTTGGGCCCGCCCGAGCGGAAGCCGGCGCCGCCGTCGTTCGCGTGGACGCGGGTGCCGGCCACGCACATCACGGTGTCGAAGGTGATCCAGGAGAGCAACTGGCTGCAGGGCGTCGAGGGCGGCATCGACACCTCGCACGCCCCGATCCTGCACCGCCTGCTCACGCGCGATTCGAAGCGTCCGGGCTTCAAGCCCGACAACCCCTTCGTGCGCGGCAAGGCGCCGAAGCTCGAGGTCGACATCACCGACTACGGCTACCGGTACGCGGGTGTCCGCCCCCTCGATGAGGCGACCGTCCACGTGCGGACCTATCACTTCATCCTACCGTTCCACCAGATTCGCCCCTCGCGCTCGGAGGGCGGAGTGCCGCTGGTGGCCGGCCACATGTGGGTGCCGATCGACGACGAGACCACGATGGTCTACAACTGGGAGTACAGCGTGACCGAGCCGCTCACCGCCGAGGACCGCCTCGAGCGCCGCCTCGGGAACGGCCCCCTCGACGTCGACCAGAAGACGTTTCGTGGCATCCGCAACCGCCGTAACAACTACATGCTCGACCGCCAGGTCCAAAAGACGGAGACCTTCACCGGCATCGACGGCATCAACACCCAGGACCGCGCAATCCAGGAGGGCATGGGCGCCATCGTCGATCGCAGCCGCGAGCACCTCGGCCCCGCCGATCGCGCGATCATCCAGGCCCGCCGCCTGCTGCTGGAGGCCGTAAAGACCGTTGCCGACGACGGCACGCCGCGCGGTGTCGACCCCACGTACGCCAGCCTTGCGGCGGCCGAGGCGGTGCTTCCGCGCGGCACCGACTGGCGGGACGCGGACCTGCCGGCGGGCTCGCAGATCGCACAGACCGTCTAGGTGGGGCCGTGCGCGCGCTCGTCTGGCTGATCGCCGCGCTGCTGAGCGCCTGGCCCTCGGCGCCGCTCGCTGACGAGTCGGTGTGGGGCGCGCTGCGCGAGCCCGGCAGCGTCGTGGTGCTGCGCCACAGCTATGCGCCCGGTGGCTTCGACCCGCCCGGGGCGCGCCTGGAGGACTGCTCGACCCAGCGCAATCTCGACGACAACGGCCGCGCCCAGGCCCGGCGCGTCGGCGAGGCGTTTCGCGCGAACGCCATCGCCGTGGGCGCCGTGCTGTCGAGCCCGCGCTGCCGCTGTCTCGACACCGCGCGTCTGGCCTTCGGGAAGGCCGAAGCCTGGAACGTCCTGCAGGGCGCGCTCAACGACACCACGCTGCGCCAGCATCTGGTCGAGGAGATCAAGCAGAAGATCGACGCGCATCGCGAGGGACCGCTCCTGGTGCTGGTCACCCACGGCTCGGTCGTCTCCGACCTCACCGGCCTCACGGTGCGGATGGGCGCCTTCGTCGTTCTCCGCCGCGCCGCCGACGGCCGCCACGAGGTGGCCGGACAGCTGTATGTCGAGTGACGTCCTGCTGAAAAGCTAACTGGCAAGAGGATTCTAGAGGAGAGGCGCCCCATGAAGTTCGGACTGCATTCCGTGAACCTGCACACCTGCGCCTACCCCGACGCCGCGGCGCGGCTCGGACGGGCGGCCGAGGCCGCCGGCTTCGACTCGCTCTGGGTGGCCGACCACGTGGTCTTGCCGGATCCGCCCTCGCCCGAGCGGCCGATGCCGCCGGACCAGCGCCTCCTCGACCCGATCGTCGCGCTGACGTTCCTGGCCGCCCACACCACACGCATCCTGCTCGGAACCGGCGTCATCATCCTGCCGCAGCGCCAGGCCCTCGTCCTCGCCAAGCAACTCGCCTCGCTCGACGTGCTGTCGAACGGGCGGCTCGTCTTCGGGCTCGGCGTCGGCTGGTGTGAGCCGGAGATGCGCTCGGTCGGCGTGTCGTTCCCCGATCGCGGCCGCATCGCCGACGAGTACCTGGCGGCGATGCGCGCGGTGTGGACGCAGCCGAAGCCGGCCTACAAGGGCCGGTTCGTCGCGTTCGAGGGCGTGCAGGCGATGCCACGGCCCGTGCAGACGCCGACGCCGCGCATCGTCGTCGGCGGGCGCACCGCGCCCGCGTTCCGTCGCGCGGTGATGCAGGCCCACGGCTGGTACGGATTCGGGCTCGACGTGGCGACGACCGAGAAGTTCGTCGGCGCGCTGCGCGACGCCGCGAAGAAGCACCCGCGGCCGGCCGAGCTGGGGCGACTGGAGATCGGCGTGACGCCGCCCGGCTTCGATGTGCCGGACAAGACGCTGGTCTCCGCCTACACGGCGGCCGGCGTGGACCGGCTGATCATCCGGCCGAAGCCAGACATGGACGCGGCGGCGCTGGAACGCTTCGCCGCCGACGCGGGGCGCGCCCTCGGCGCCAGCTAAGCCGTATCGCTTCGGCGACGTCTTGCCGATTTCCTGCGAAGGGAACTACGATGCCGACATCATGATCTCGCGGACGGTCACCGGTGTCGTTTATATGCGAGGGCCGGAGGCGCCCTGGCCGTGCGCGCCTGGGGCGCCCGCTCCGCGCCAGCCCCGGTTCCTCGATCGGGTCCGCGACGTGCTGCACCCCCGCCACGGGCCGCCACGGGAGCCGCCGCACCGAGAAGTCGCACGTTGCGTGGATTCGCTGCATCACAACCCTTACGCTGTTCGAGCGACATCAAGTTAGACCGATAACGAACGATGGACGAGCGAACACGACTGAGCCAGGCTGAGAGAGCCGACGCGGAAGAGCCGTGCCCTACTTCATAGTCGCTGTCGGCTTCATCCTCGCGGTAGTCCTCCTCGCTACTATCACGCTCATCTGTGCAATTGTTCCGGGCCTTCGTTCGGGTTTCCCCTTCGCCTGGCGCGTCTGGCTGTGGTCGAGCTTGGGATGCGTAGTGGCCAATGTCCCGGTGTTTGTACTCTACTTTCTTCCAGAAGCCCTCGAACGGACCGGAACAACACCACCCCCGGGAGTTGGTCGCAACGTACGCGGCGTCGTGCTTGCCGGAGGCCTTCTGCTCGGCCCTATCATCGCTTCAGTTGCTGGATTCGTCGGCGGGGCAGCAGCCGGACTCGTCCTCGCCGCTAGGGCCACGAGACTGCGGTCTAACAAACCGCTAGAGCGGGCCGGCTTCGCCGGCCGCTCAGCGATCCGTTAGGCATCGGAGCATGACGATCGACTCCCTCTACAAATACGGCCGCCTCAACAAGTACTCCGAGGCGCTATTTGCGACGCCGACAATTTGGTTTTCAGCTCCTTCGCAACTCAACGATCCGTTCGAATGCCGACCGTGGTTGATATTCAATGGCACCCAGGACCAGATCGTCGCATCGCTTACCCGGACATTGATGAGGCGGAATCCCATCCTCACCGATGAACAAGCGCGCGCTCAGGCTTTGACCATGTTCCTCGCTAAAGAACCGACGCTGGACTGGGAGCAGACTCGGCGTGGGATCGGACTGTATTGCCTGTCGCCGGTGAACAACAGCATCCTCATGTGGTCGCACTACGCGCAGGATCATCAGGGCTACTGCCTGCAATTCGAGGCCACAGACTTCATCCCGGTTTTTGGTGCGGCACAGCAGGTCCGGTACGCCGAGGATCTACCGTCGGTCGACATCTTCACACCCACCGAGGATCAAGTCGATCAGATCTTTACAACGAAGTTCAGCGGTTGGCCATGAACAGGAGTGGCGGCTAATCGACCATGAGCGCGGTCCCGGTCTTCGCGACTATCCTTCAGGACTCCTGAAGGGCGTCATATTCGGGGTGCGGATGCCCCAGGACGACCGCGTCCGGATTCGCAACTGGCTGGAGAAGCGAGAGCATCCAGTGAGACTGTACGATACGATTCAGCATGAACGGCAGTTCGCCATCGAAGTGCGTGAAGTCGATGTCTAACTCCACGCTTGAGCGGACGCGCTTCGCGCGGCGCTCACCGTGACGTTAGACGGACAAGTTGGCGTCGAGCAAGCATGTTTGCGACCCAGACTGAGGCCAAGCTGTTCTTCGTCGGAAAGGTGCTGGCGCAAGCTCATGCGGAGCAAATGGGACTGTCTGCGGCCGAGCAGGCAATGTTGAGTTGGTCGGAATCGGACCCCGCGTTTACACCCGACCCGGCATTGGTCGAGCAGCTGGCAACAGAGATCTCCGACGACGACTATGAGACCAAGGTCGCCGGTCTACTTGAGCGCTCCTATCAGCGCGATCTCAAGTCCGACGGCGCTGCCAGGGACGGATACCGAAAGGCCTACTCGATGCTGGCCCAGGGGGACCACTATCTACTGGTGATGATTCGTCGCGCACTCGGACGCCACTTGCGACCATGGTGGGCCCTTTGGCGGTGACGAAATGCCGTCTAACAAACGGCTGGAGCGGCCCGGCATGATGGCTGGTGCCAATGACGGCGCATCCAGCGCCGGCCGCTCAGCCGTCATGCGTTAGCGAGCAGGCAATGGGTTCTGTCCCCTGCACATCAGGATGCTAGACTGAGGGCACCGGCTGAAGGTCTATGAGCAAGATCGAGAAGATCGAGCGAGAGGTCCAGGCGCTCTCCGCCGAAGAGCTGGCGCAGTTTCGCGCCTGGTTCTTGGAGTACGACTGGGCGATCTGGGACCGCCAGATCGAGCGCGATGCTGAGGCGGGCCGCCTCGACGACCTAGCGGCCAGGGCCCTTCGTGACCACGCAGCCGGCAAGACCACGCCGATCTGACCCATCACGCGTCCCCGGACTTCTGGGCGCTGTACCGATCTCTGCCGCAGGAGATTCGGGATCTCGCCGATCAAGCGTACACGCGCCTGAAACAGGATCCGCGGCACCCCTCGCTTCACTTCAAGAAGGTAGGCAGGTTCTGGTCGGCTCGCGTCGGCGCTCACTAGCGCACCCTCGCAGTCGAAGCATCAGACGGGCTGGTCTGGTTCTGGATTGGCAGCCATGCCGGCTACGATCGGCTGCTTGGCTAACAAGCCGCTTGAGCGGCCGGCATGAATGCGCCGCGGCTAAGCGAACTCGCCAGCGCCGGCCGCTCAGCGCCGATCCGTTAGGCCGGCGAGCGCCGCTACCGCGGTGAGGGCGGCTATTGCCACGCGCGGTGGCGTCGATGCCCGGGCGCCCCAGTGGTCGCGGTTGTTCCTCCGCGCGAACCTGAACGATCCGCGGATAGTCATCACCGCGCTGGGGCGGCGGTCGCGTAGGCCGGCATCACCTCCGTGGCGAACAGCTCGATCGAGCGCATGGCCTGGGCGTGGCTGAGGTCGCCCCACTGGAACGAGCAGACGAAGTAGTTGGCGCCGGTCGCGACGTACTCGTCCATGTACTCGCGCACCGCGGTCGGCGTGCCGGCCAGCGCGACGCCGCCCAGGCGGTTGGGATGCGAGCCCTGCTTGACCTGGTCGAAGCGCTCCAGCTCGGCGTCGATGTCGCGGCGCAGCTCGCGCCCCGGCAGCCCGGCCGGGCGGTCGCCGACGAAGCCGAACGAGCCGTCCTTGGTGGACATGAACTGCGTGAGGTTGCGCTTCTCGGCCTCGAGCCGGCGCGGCGCGGCGAGGTTCCAGCGGTACTTCTCCCACGCCGGTCGCGCGGCCGCCAGCGCCTCCGCGTCGGTCTCGGCCACGACCATGTGGACGACGAGCCCGATCATCGGCTCCTGACCCTGCACGGTGCGCGTGCCGGCGCCCTGGTGCTCCTCCCACGCCGCGCGATAGCGCGGCACCGCCATCGCCAGGCCGTCGATCGACCCGACGATGATCGTGTGCATGCCCTCCATGGCCGCCGTCACCGGATTGCGCATGTACCAGAGCGGCGGGTACGGCTGCTGCAGCGGGCGGAGGTACATCGGCAGCTTGTCGAAGCTGTGAAACCGGCCGGCATAGGTCAGCTGGTCGTGGCTCAGGCCCTCGCGCAGGATGGCCAGCGTCTCCACGTAGCGCGCGTAGTTCGTCTCGGAGTCGGCCTCCTGGCCCCAGAAGAACGCCTCCATCACACCGCCGCGGCCGACGCCGATCTCCAGCCGGCCGCCGCTCAGGTTGTCGAGCATGCTGATCTCCTCGATCAACCGCAGCGGATGATGCAGCGGCAGCACGTACACGCAGGGTCCGAAGCGCAGGCGCGTCGTGCGCTGGGCCACGGCGGCCAGGAAGACGTTCTGGGAGGGCGCCAGGCTGTGGATGGCCGGGGTGTGGTGCTCGGCGAGGTGATAGGCGGAGAAGCCTGCCCGCTCCAGCCGCTCGATCTGGATGAGACGCTCGCGATAGATCTGGTCCAGCCGGAGCCCGGGCACCGGCTCGATGTGGTCGAAGATGCCGAACTTCAGAGCCATACGGCCTCCGTGGGATCGGTCTCGGACCCAATGATAGACTGCCGGTGCCACACGTGGGAGGGCGAGCCATGGCCGAGCGCGCGCTGAGCGGCATCCGGATCCTCGACCTCACCCAGTTCGAAGCCGGCACGACCTGCACCCAGTTCCTGGGCTGGCTCGGCGCCGACGTCATCAAGATCGAGCCGCCGGGCGGCGAGCAGTCGCGCCGCAATCGTCCGGAGGTGCCCGGCCTCGACGCGATGTTCTTTCTCGTCTTCAACTCCAACAAGCGCAGCGTGACGATCGACCTCAAGAACCCCGCCGGGCGCGAGCTGTTCTTGAAGATGGTGGAGCGCGCCGACGTCGTGGTGGAGAACTTCGCCCCCGGCCTCATGGAGCGCCTCGGCCTGGACTACGAGCGGCTGCGGGGCGTGAATCCCGCGATCATCGTGGCGCGCATCAAGGGCTTCGGCCTGTCGGGGCCGTACCACGAGTACAAGAGCTTTGACATGATCGCGCAGGCCGTCGGCGGCGTGATGAGCGTGACCGGCTTCCCCGATCGCGAGCCCATCCGCTGCGGCGCCGCCATCGGCGACACTGGCACCGGGGTCCACACGGCCGCCGCGATCCTGGCCGCCTACATCCAGCGCCAGCGCACCGGCCAGGGCCAGCTCGTCGAGGTCTCGATGCAGGAGGTCGTAGCCAACTTCCTGCGCGGCCGCTATGTCGATCACTACCGCGACGGCAAGCCGAGCGAGCGGCGCGGCAACGGACTGGTGGGCGGCGTCCCCGGCGGGGCCTATCCGTGCGCGCCGGGCGGGTCCAACGACCACGCCTACATCTACGTGCAGCCCGTCAACCAGGACATGTGGCGCGACTTCGTGACCGCGATCGGGCGCGAGGACCTGCTGGCCGACGCCCGCTATCAGGACGCGAAGACGCGCTGGGAGCATCGCGATTCGCTGAACGAGATCGTCCGCGCGTGGACGGGCGCCCGCACGAAGCACGAGGTGATGGCGATCCTCGGCAAGGCCGGCGTGCCCTGCGGCGCCGTCCTCGACACCGGCGAGATCCTCGACGACCCGCATCTGAACGCGCGCGGCCAGATCCACACGCTGGAGCACGCCACGCGTGGGCACCTGCGGCTGCCCGGCTGCCCGGTGCATCTCTCGGCGTCGGAGGCGCCCACGACCCCGGCGCCGCTGGCCGGGGAGCACACCGCGGACGTCCTCGCCGAGGTGCTGGGCCTGTCGACCGACGAGGTGTCGGCGCTCCGCGCGCGGGGCGTGCTGGGCTGACCGCCGGAGAAAGGACGTCTCGACGATGAACATCGGCATCTCGGTGCCGCTGCCCGCCTACCACGTGGACGTCGCCTTCATGGCCCGCAAGGCCGAGGAGCTGGGCTTCGAGTCGTTCTGGTGCGCCGAGCATCCGTTCATTCCGGTGCGCACGACGAGCCGGTTCCCCGGCTCGGAGGACGGCGTCATCCCCGAGAGCTACTCGCACTTCGTCGATCCCTTCGTCGCCCTGGCGCGCGCCTCGGGCGTCACCACGCGGGTGAAGCTCGGCACCGGCATCGTGCTGGTGCCGGAGCGGAACCCGCTGCTCCTGGCCAAGGAGGTGTCGACGCTGGACCTGTTCAGCGGCGGGCGGTTTCTGTTCGGCATCGGAGCGGGCTGGCTGCGGGAAGAAACGCAGATCATGGGCGGCGACTTCGACCACCGCTGGGCCCAGGTGCGCGAGTCGGTTCTGGCCATGAAGGAGCTGTGGACGAAGCCGGCGGCCGAGTTCCACGGCACGTACTACGACTTTCCGCCGGTGAAGTCCTTTCCCAAGCCGGCGCAGAAGCCGCACCCGCCGGTCATCCTCGGCGGAGCGGCGGGGAACGTCCTCGAGCGGATCGTGGCCTGGGCCGACGGCTGGCTGCCGAACCGGATCACGCCGGAGCAGCTGCGCGAGCGCCGGGCGACGCTCGACCGGCTGGCGAAGGACGCGGGGCGCGATCCCTCCGCCATCACCATCTCGGTCCACGGGCAGCCGGCCGACCGCGATCTGATCCGGCGGCTGCACGACGCCGGCGCGACCCGGGTGATCGTGCGACCGCCGACGGTGAAGACGGAGTCGGAGATGGGGACGGAGCTGACGCGCATCGCCGAGACCGTGTTGCGGTAAACGCTCAGCCGAGCGCGACGCCGGCGACCGGCGGCAGCCCCTTGAGCGCCAGCTCCCACCGCCGGCCGCCGTCGAGCGAGCGGTAGACGCGACCGTCCTGCGTGCCGCACACGACGAGCGCGCCGGCGGCGGCCAGGCAGGCGGTGTCGACGTTGTCGTCGAACCAGGTCGGCAATCCCTCGCGGCAGCGCTCGAAGCGCCCGCCGTCCAGCGGCTTGCGATAGAGCGCGGCGCGCCGGCCATGGAAACCCGCCGAGGCGGAGATCACGACGTCGTCGCCGGCGACGGCCACGGCGCGCAGGTAGTGCGCGTGCAGGCCGGCCGTCACGAGCTGCCACGACTGGCCGGCGTCGCGACTGACGCCGAAGCCGGCGGCCGCCGCGACCAGGACGATCTCGGGCCGGACGGGGTGCGCGAGCACCTGGTGGACGTCGGTCTCGATGTCGAGCGTCGGCGTCCAGGTCTTCGCGTGGTCGCGCGAGCGGGCGACGCCGCCGACGTGGACGTTGACGTAGAGCGTGCCGTCGGGCGCGACCGACATCGAGCGGGCGTCGGGCGGATCGCCCCACGGCTGGTACCAGGCCGCGCGGCCCTCGACGCGCTCGAACGACTCGACCACGCCGAGCCCGGCGTCGCCGAACCGGAGCAGGCGCGCTTGCTCGGTGCCGATCCAGACGCCGCCGGGCGCCGGCGCCAGGCACGTCCCCGGCGGCCCGTCGATCGCCGCGCGCTGGGACCACGTGGCCGCGCGGCCGTGCCACAGCGCGGCGTCGTCCACGATGGCCCACGTGTCGGTGCCGTCGACGGCGAGCGCGGTGATGGCGTGGCCCGCGAGGGCCTCGACGGCCCTCGCCCCTTCGCCGGCGAGCTCCCACAGCCCGCCGCCCGTTCCGACGAGGATTTTCTGCTCCATGATCGGATGATACTCTCGACCGCCAGCGCGTCATGAAGACCGACCTGCTGCTCATCCCGATGGGCGCCCGCTGGCCCGACCTGCGCGCGGCCGCCCTCGCCGCCGAGGAGGCCGGCTTCGACGGGCTGTGGACGTGGGATCACCTGCGCGATCCCGACGGCGGCGCCGGGGCCGGCGTGCCGGAAGCGTGGACGGCGCTGACCGCGCTCGCCGCCATCACCCGCCGCGTCATGCTAGGCCCGCTCGTGCTCAACGTCGCCAACCGCCATCCCGGGGTGCTCGCCAACATGGCGGCGACGTTCCAGGCGGTGTCGGGCGGACGGCTCCTGCTGGGCCTGGGCGCCGGCGGCAGCCGCCGCACGCCGTACGCGGCCGAGCAGGAGGCGATCGGCCGCCCCGTCGAGGGCGACGAGGTGCGCGCGCGCCACGTCGTCGAGGCGATCGCCACGCTGCGCCGGCTGTGGTCCGGCGAGCACGGCTTCCTCCGGCCCGAGCCGCCGCCGCCGATCGTCGTCGGCGGCTTCGGCCCGCGCATGGCGGCCATCGCCGGCCGGCACGGCGACGGCTTCAACACGCAGGCGTTCCATCCTCAGCTCGCCGATCTCGTGGGCCGCGCGCGGGACGCCCACGCGGCCGCCGGGCGCGACGCCGCGCGGTTCATCGTCAGCGTGTTCGCCGGACTCGACGACCGCTGGCTGCGCGCGGAGTCGAAGGCGCGGCAGATGCTCGATCGCGTCGGGGTCGACCGGCTCATCCTCCTGACGTCGCCCCCGTTCGACCCGGAGGAGATCCGCCAGGCCGGTCGTGTCCTCGCCGGCGGCCGCCGAGGGCCATGACCTCGCAGGGAATTGCCGCGGGTCGCCCCGCGACCGCCGGCTGGGCGCGAGGGTGAAATGAGCGGGGCGATCGTGGCGACGCTGCTGCTGGCCGCGGCCTCTACGTGCTCGTCGCGGCAGTGCGTGACGTTGTTCACCGAAGAATGACGGCGGCTGGCTCGGCTGCGAGCGCCCCCGCCCGGCGTGAGGATGACGAGGCTCTGGATCGGCACGCTGCGCCACCACTTCCCTGCGGACTTCACCGCGATGTGGGGGGCCGGCCGCCTCCGCGGCGGGGGCCGCGATCCCTACTTCGACCCGGTATTCGTGGACGTCGGCGGCCTGGCGCTCGTCGCCCTGGGGGACGTCTTCGTCCCGTTCCTGCCTCGGCGAGTGGCCGCGAGGCGGCCGATCCTCGGCCTGCTCGTCCTGTGGGTCGTGCTCACCGTGACCCTTGTCACGTTGCCGTAGGCATGTTCCCGTCTATGCTACGGCAGGGCTTCATGGGAGGCGTCGTCATTGACCATGTATCGCGCCAAGCGGCGTGACTTTCTCGAGCAAGTGACCGCGCTGGGCGCGGTCTCCACCGTGATGGGTTGGCGGCCGAATCTCGCTCGGGCGGGCGCGGCGCCGGAAAGGTCGGGAGGGAAGATGTCCTACGATCCCACGGGGAAGTTCGAGCTGAAGATCGGCGACGTGGAGTTCCCGCGCACGCCGAAGGGGCGGCAGCTGATGGCCCCCGGTGATTGCCGGCCCCGGATTGAACCGGCGAGTTTCAAGGGATTTCCGGCTGCGTGTCAAACCCGGGTGTGAGGCTCTCGAGGACGGCAGCGTGATGGTCCCCTGTCAACAATGTTTGAGGGGCGACGCGTGATCGACCTACCGAGCGCGCGTGTCGTCGTCACGGGCGGCGCCGGGTTCCTGGGCCGGCACGTCGTCGCTCGGCTCGGGGCGCGCGGCACCGGCGTCGTCGTTGTGCCCCGGCGGGCCGAGTATGACCTCACGACGGAGCGTGACGTCGCGCGGCTGTACCACGACACCCGGCCCACGGTCGTCATCCACCTGGCCGCGGTCGTGGGAGGCATCGGCGCCAACCGGGCCAACCCGGGCCGCTTCGTCTACGACAACCTCCTGATGGGCGCCCTCGTGATGGAGCATGCGCGGCGGGCGGGTGTCGAGAAGTTCGTCGGGGTGGGGACGATCTGCTCGTATCCGAAGTTCACGCCCGTCCCGTTCCAGGAAGACGACCTCTGGAACGGTTACCCGGAAGAGACGAACGCGCCCTACGGAATCGCCAAGAAGATGCTGCTGGTGCAGGGGCAGGCCTACCGTGCCCAGTACGGCTTCAACGCGATTCACCTCCTGCCGGTGAATCTCTACGGGCCCGGCGACAACTTCGACCCGGAGTTGTCCCACGTGATCCCCGCCCTGATCCGCAAGTGCCTGGAGGCGGCCGAGTGCGGCGCCGGGCAGATCGAGTGCTGGGGGGACGGCTCCCCCACGCGCGAGTTTCTCTTCGTGGAAGATTGCGCGGAGGCCATCGTGCTGGCGACCGAGCGTTTCGACGGCGCCGAACCGGTGAACGTCGGTACCGGGCAGGAGATCACGATCAAGGAGTTGGCCGAGCTCATCGCCACCCTGGCCGGGTTCGGGGGCGCACTTCGCTGGGACACCGGCAGGCCCAACGGCCAGCCGCGCCGCTGTCTCGACACGACGCGCGCCGAGCGCTTGTTCGGCTTCCGCGCGCACACGGATTTCGTGGCGGGCCTGACGCGCACCATCGCCTGGTACCGGGGGCGGCGGTGAACGCGCCCGTGCTTCTTCAATCGGTCGTACTGGCCGGACTTCGGCGCGTTCGGCCAGCTGCTCCCCGAGCTCGCCGAGAGCCTGGCCCGCGATCACGGCTACGAGGTGTCCGTCGTCGCCAGCTCCCCGCTCGGCGGCGACGCCGGGTTGTCCGCGCTGTACGTGGGGGGCCGGAACGCGCGAACCGTCCGCTGGAGTCTTCCGATTGCGCAGGACGGCGGGAGCGCTGAGAACTGAGGGTGCCGTCGACCGGGCGTTTGTCGCGGCGATGCTCTGCTCGAACAACCCGAACGACATCGAGCCGCCACTCGTCGGTAGCCGATGATGAGTCGGCGCGCGCGGCACACACGATGACCCGCAGCATCGGCGTGTCGCGTGATAGGTTATGCGCCGTGCGAATCATCGCGTTTTCACTCTGGGGCCGCGACCCGAAGTACGTGATCGGAGCGATCCGCAACGCCGAGCTGGGGCCACGCATATACCCCGGATGGATCTGCCGGTTCTACTGCGGCGCGTCGACGCCGATCGATGCCGTCGCAACCCTCGAGGCATTTCCGCACGTGGAGGTCGTGCGGAGGACGGAAGACGGCGATTGGACCGGCATGTTCTGGCGCTTTCTCGCCGCCGCAGATCGCGCCGTCGATGTCGCGATCTTCCGCGACACTGATTCGCGGCTCGGCGCGCGCGAGCGCGCCGCCGTCGACGCCTGGCTCGCCACGGATCGGCCGGCACACGTGATGCGGGACCATCCGATGCACGATGTACCGATCCTCGGTGGCATGTGGGGGGTCCGCGGCGGCATCCTTCCGGACATCGCCGCCTTGATCGGGGGGCGGCCGCGCGAGGCGCGATGGCAGATCGATCAGGAATTCCTCGCGGAGACGATCGCGCCGCGGCTCCGCCGTCAGTGGATCGAGCACGACGAATACTTCGCGCGCATGAAGTTTCCGACCGTGCGGCGGGGGCGTGAGTACGTCGGGCAACCGTTCGACGAGCATGATCGGCCGCTCCTGCCGGGGCCGACGACGCTGGAACGCCGGTTGCGCCAGGCGGCGCGAGATGTGCGCCGGGTGTTGACGGCGCCGCTTCTGTCACGAGGGAGCCGGGCATGATGATCAGCCTCGTCCATCCGTCGCGGCAACGGCTGGCCCGCGCGGAGGCCGCGATCGCCGAGTGGCGCGCGAACGCGAGCGGCACGCTTCCGATCGAGCACATCCTCAGCGTCGACGCGGACGATCCCGATCTCGCCGGTTACAGGCAGCTGGCCGCGCGCTCCGGCAGCCGTCTCGTCGCGCACCCCAACAGACGCATGGTCGACGCGATGAACCGCGGCGCCGCGGCCGCGACCGGCGACCTGTTGATCGGGATGTCGGACGACTTCGGCTGCCCGGAGCAGTGGGACTTGCGCCTCGCGGAGATCGTCGGCGGCAGAAAAGACGCCGCCGTGCTCGTGCACGACGGCATCGACGCACGCATCCTGACGATTCCGATTCTGACGCGCAGCATCTATCAGCGGCTCGGCTACATCTATCACCCGGCGTACATGTCAATGTTCGCCGACGACGACCTGACCGAAGTCGTGCGCGGGATGAACGCGCTCGTCGATGCGCGGCACCTGGTGTTTCCGCACCGCCACGTGTCAGTGTCGCTCGACGCTCCGGACGACACGTACGCGCGGCAGAACAGCAACCGCGCGTGGTGGCACGGGTGGCGCGTCTTCGAGAAGCGGAAGCTGGAGCGTTTCGGCGCGGGGCCGCGGTCGCTCGAGGTCAGAGGCCGCCAGCTGACAGTCGATATCTATTACTACGTGCGGATAACCGGCTCGCGCATCAAGCGCCTGTGGATCGGCGCGGCCAGGTAACGTGACGATGCTTCCGGTCTATGTCGTCCACATCGGCGCTGTCGGATCGGGCGGCGCTGGCCGCGAGGGAGTGGCACGCGGAGCTGGTCGTCGCGCCGGACGCGACGCGACCGCGCTGACCTTCCTGGCGCGCGGCATCAGCCCTCGTTTGAGCTGCAGCTAGGCCAGGGTGTTCCTTGGAGGCCCCCGGAACGGCCCCATACCCGCAATCGTTCGGAGCGCCCCGGCAAAGCCGGGGCGCTCCGCTGTAACCGGCCGTGCTCGACGGGCGATCAGAACGTGCTCATGAGCTCGAGGAGTTGGCGGGCGCGGACGTCGTAGGTGTGGTGCGCACGGGCGTGGGCGTGGCCGGCGGCGGCGATGCGCTCGATGCGCGCCGGATCAGAGAGCAGCGAGCGGATCCGGGCCTTGCAATCCTCGAGGTCGCGGTAGACGACCAGGTGGCGCTCGCAGTCGACGAGGCGCTCGAGGCCCGGCGTGTGATTGGTCAGCAACAGCGTGTGACAGCCGAGGGTCTCGAACGTGCGGCAGTTGATGTCGTCGGCCAGGTTGCGATTCCAGTGCATGCGGAAAGAGTTCACGGCCCGCACCATGCCGAGGCCAATGGCCTCGTGGTTCCGGCCCGACGGCGTGTCGAAGCTCAGCACGTGGAGGCCGAACTCCTCCTGCAGGGCCGCCAGCCAAGGACCGCGATCGAGGACGTTGCCGCAGAAGCCGAGGTCGTGGCGCTTGGGCACCTCGGGCAGCGGCGTGACCAGATCGGCCGGATAGGCGTTGGGGAACCACGCGCACGTCCGGCCGGCCGCGCGAAAGTGCGGCAGGTAGCCCTCCGTCGCGTTCAGCAACAGGTGGATCCGCTGGCGCCGGCACATCCGCACGTGGGCGGCCAGCGCGACGTGCGAGTCGATGCTCCAGAAGACGCGCAGCGCGCGCAGCCGGCCGAGGTCAGGGACCCAGCCAGCGTCGTAGTTCTCCACCAGCAGCACCGCGTCGGCGTCGCGGGCGACCTCCTCGATGGGCCGTGCGAACGTGTCGTAGCCGCGGCCCCACACGATGCTGTCCACGCCGAGCCGCTCGAGCGCGCGCTGCAGGCACAGCGCCTCGCGGAACTCACGGTTGGCTTCGTGGCGGCCGCGCTCCTGGACGAGGACGAGGCGGGCGTCCAGACGCTCAATCCACGCGGTACTGCTTGACCGCGGCCTGGTCGAAGGCCAGGTGGCTCACCGGCAGGTTGAGGCCTCAGCCATGCCGGCCACCTTCATCCACTGCGTGATGCATGCCGTAGCGGTACTCGCCGGCGGCGATGGGCGTCGTCAGATCGCCTCGCGTATCAGGCGCACGCGCTCATGGTGACGAGGGTGATCTTCATGGCGGAGAGTCTACCCCGCGGACGGCCTCGGCGTGCCACGCCAGGTAGAGCTGCTCGATGCGCCTGACGATCGGCGCCTGCTCGAAGCTTCGCGCCCGCTCGCGCGCTCGGGCGGCGGTGAGCGCGCGATGCGCAGGATCGGCCGTCAGGCGCCGGGCGGCGGCGTAGTAGGCCTCGCCGTCCCGCGCCACCGAGCCGCCATCGCCGATGGTCTCGACCTGGCCCTCGTAGACGCCAGAGTAGTGCGAGACCACCGGGATGCCGTAGGCGAGCGCCTGCTGCAGCGCCGTCCCGTAGGTCTCCCCATCGGCGCGGTAGTGGAGGAACACGTCGACGGTCCGGTGGAAGGCCGCGATGCGCGCGTCGTCATCCGTCGGCGGCAGGAAGGCGACGTTCGGCGTGCGGTGGGTGGCGACCCACGAGCGAGCCTGCTCACACGGCGCCACGATCACGTAGTGGAGGTGCGGGAACTCGGCGACGAGCCGAGCGAAGCTGGCCAGGCCGATCGGATGGAAGTTCGCCGGCCGGCCGATCCGCCCACACACGACCGCCTGCTCGGGAATGCCCAGCCGCCCGCGCAGCGTCTCGCCCGTGAGCGCGGGCGGCGGGATGGGCGTGTAGACGACGGCGTCGGCGCCAGCGCGCAGCCCCGCCACGTACTCGCAGGGCGCGATCGAGCGGTCCAGGACGCCGCGGGTGTCGCGGGCGCCGAAGACGTTCGTCTCCACGTGCAGCGGCGCCAGCCGCTCGATCAGCGGCCACTCGTAGTAGCCCGACCGCGCGACGTGGACGATGTCGAAGCGGAACGCGCGGGCGAGCCGGCCGAAGTCGCTCGAGCGCGGCCGGTAGCCGCGCCAGCGGCCGCCCTTGCGGGCGGCCCGGGCGAAGGGAACGACGTGGTCGTCGCCGACGAGCCCGCGCACGCGATCGAGGCGGGTGTTGCGATCGCCGGGCCAGTAGAACACGTACGGGTCGAACCGGCTTCTGTCGAGCGCCTCCAGGATGCGCTCGTGGCCGCGCCAGGTGCCGGCGAAGTCGACGGCGCCACCGTAATAGAGGATGCGGAGCGGACGGTCGCCGCCGAGCGAGACCGCCGCCGGCGCGGCGCCGGCGGCCGGCTGGCGCGGCCACCACGCGCGGGATAGTCGACGGATCGTGGCGCGGGGCCCCGCAGTCACGCGGGCGACGATATCACACGGTCTCGGCGTAAATTCCCGCGTCGCGCGCACGCGGCCTCCGGCGGCTGGTCGTCGCGCTCGCGGCCGCGGCGATCGCCGGCGGCGTGCTCGGCGGTCAGACGGGGTTCGTCGTCCTTGGCGCCGTCTTCGTCGGCGAGGAGCTCTACGAGACCGGCGTGCCGGCGCTGATCCTCAGGTCTTCGGGGGCCGATTCCGCCTGACCGCCTCGGGATTGGTCGAGTCGGGGCCCATGTAGATCCCCTTCTCCCACGAGCGCTTCAGCGGATCGCGCACCGAGAGCCGCATGCGGCCGATGCCGTGGATCTCGAAGTCCACGATCTCGCCGTCCTGCAGCGGCCCGAGCCCCTCGTGGTTGGTCCCGCAGGCGATGAGGTCGCCGGAATTGAGCGTCATGATCGACGTCGCGAACTCGACCAGCTCCGGCACCAGGTGCTCCATGTCGTCGGTGTTGTAGTTGTGCCGGAGCTGGCCGTCCACCCAGAACTGCACGTGCACGTCGTTGGGATCGGCGATCTCGTCGAGCGTGGCGATGCACGGCCCGATCGGCGCGAACGTGTCGAACGACTTGCCGAGCCAGGAGCCCGCCTTCCAGGTCCGCCGGCCCTCGCCGCGCGCCGACACGTCGATCATCCCCGTGTAGCCGAACACGGCGTCGCGCCAGCCCGCCTGCGTCACCGCCTTGGCCGGGCCCTTCATGACGAGGGCCAGCTCGGCCTCGTGCATGAAGATCCACGGCTCGGTGAGCTCGGGGAGCACGATGGTGTCGCCCGGCCCGATCACCGCGTCGGGGTTCTTGAGGAACATGTTGAGCGGTCGCGCCTCGAGCGCGCCGTGCTCCCAGTAGTTGGCGATGCACGCCAGGATCTTGCCCGGCCTTGGCAGCGGCGCGCGCAGCCGCACGTGCTCGAGCGAAACGGCGCGGCCGTCGCGGGCGCGCCGCTCCAGCGCCGGGCGCAGCGTCACGAAGTCGTCGATGATCCGCTGCATCGTCGCCTGCGGCGTGTGGCCCGCCGGCACGGCGTCGCCGATGCCGACGACGCCGCGCTCGGTCAGCACGCCGGGACTGGCGTTTCCGGCTCCACGCGTCTCGAACAGGACCAGCTTCATCAGCGACTGATCGTGAGCCGACCGCCCGCGCTCGTCAAGCGGCCCCGGCTTGACAGGCAGGACGACGCGGCGCTATGTGTGCGTAACCGGTACTCAAGGCCGGCCTCCCGCACTGTTCGCGTTCCACGTCCGCGGAGGTGTCACATGACGACCGGAGTCCGATGTCTCCCGAGGCTGTTCACCGTCGGTGCCTTCGCCCTCCTGGTCGCCTCGGTCGTCGTGGCGGGGGGCTCGATCGCGCTCCAGGCGGCGGAGACGCCGCGCCGGGGCGGCGTCCTGCTCGCGGTGATCGGCGCCGACCCGCCGAGCCTCGATCCCCACCAGGAAAGCACGTTCGCCAACATCGAGCTGGT
>VBPC01000082.1 GCA_005887895.1 Candidatus Rokuibacteriota bacterium | reverse complement strand
ATGTCGCGGGGGCGCGTGCCGGTCAGGCGGAGCACGGCGGCGATCGCCTCGGTCGGCATGCCCGCCCAGTTCTTGATCCGGCGCAGGCGCTCTTCCTGGATCGCGGCCCGGACCTGGCCGTCCTGGTAGAGGCAGGCGGCCGCCGTGTGGCCATCGTTGATCCCGAGAATCAGCATGGACAGTCTCCCCTCCTCGTGGTCACGTCGATTCGCACGTCAGGCGCGGCGGCGGACGAGCCGGGGAACTCCGGCCAGGCCGTCGTAGATCTGGAGCAGCCGGGGCCAGGACCCGGCCTCGCTCGGCGCCGAGACCGAACGCCGCGGGGCGTCGGCGAGCGCGAGCCGCAGCGCCTCGCTCAGCGCGTCGACGTCCCCGCGGCGGAACACGAGGACGCCCTCGGGCCGGAAGTCGGTGTCGCTGGCCACGACCGGCACGCCGAGGGCCAGCGCCTCGCGCACCGACGACGCATCGCCGTCGAAATACGTGGGGCGGACGAACACGTCGAGGCGACGCATGGCGGCCAGGACCGTCGCGTGCGGGAGCTGGCCGGCCTGCAGCAGATCTCCGGCCAGCGCGGCGTGCTCGAATCGCGCCGGGCCCATCAGCAGCAGTCCGAGTCGCGGATGCACCGTCCGCAGCCGGGCGGCGGCCTCGGCGATCAGCGGCAGCCCGTACTCGGGTCCGATCGAGGCCACGGCGCCGACGACCGGCGAGTGCTCGCGCAGGAACGTCTCCACGGCGTCGGGCAGCGTCGCGCCGACGGCGGGGCCGAGCCCGTAGAACCCCGAGACGACGACGATCTTGCGGGCGGGGATGCCGAGCGCCGCGATCGCGGCGCGGGAACGCTCGTTGCGGCAGATGATCGTGTTCGTCAGCGCCAGCGTCAGCCGCACGACCGCGCGCATCGCGCCCCGGCTCTGGCGGATCCAGTCCGGCGCCTGGCCGGAGCCGAGGCTCAGCGCCGTCTTGCGGCCGTTCAGCAGGCCGGCCGTCGCACAGGCCAGGGCGGCCAGCCAGCTGCTCGTGTTGTGGCCGCTCGTGTGCAGGTGGATCACCCACTGCGCGGCAGCGTGCCGGAGCAGCCGGCCGCCGAACTCGATCGGGGTGCGCGCGGGCAGGCATTCCGGGCGGCGCTCCCGGCGCGACTCCCCGATGTCGAGCACGCGGCAGCGGTGCGCCCCGCTGGCGTCGAGCAGGCCACGGAGCACCGAGACCTGGACCGACAGCCCGCCGTATGGTGGCGGGTAGTCGCCCACGATGAGGACGTTCGTGCGCTCGCGCATGATCAGTGGGTCGGCGCCGGCGGCGGGCTCGCGCGGTCGACGAACGCGCGGTGCCACACCTCGAGCACGAGCAGCATCCAGACCTCGTGGGCGAAGTCGCCGCGGCCTTCGCGGTGGGCGGTCCACAGCGTTCGGACGGCGTCGGGATCGAAGTACCCGCGCTCCCGCGCGCGACGCGAGCAGATCGTCTCCTCCACGTAGCCGGCCAGCTCGTGGCGCAGCCACCGGCCCATCGGCGACACGAAGCCGTGCTTGGGCCGGTCGAAGGCCTCCCGCGGGACCAAGGCCTCGACGATCGTTCGGAGCAGGACCTTGCCGGTGGCGCCCTGGAGCTTCCACGCCGGCGGCAGCGCGGCGACGAACTCGACCAGCTTGTGATCGAGGAGCGGCGCCCGCACCTCCAGCGAGTGCGCCATGCTCATGCGGTCGACCTTGACCAGGATGTCGTCGCAGAGGTACGTGGCGAGATCCACGCCGAGGATCCGGCTCACCGGATCGACGTCCTCGGCCCGGCGGAACGCCTGCCGGAACGGCGCCAGCGGATCGAGCGCGGCGGTTTCCGCGCGCAGCCAGGGGCTGTAGAGCCGGGCCTTCAGCTCGGGTGCCTCCGGCCTGAACAGGAACTTGCGGGCGCAGGCGTCCTCGGCCGCGAGGCCGACGTCCAGCAGCACGTTGCGGCCCTTCGTCCCGACCGGCAGCCACGCCGCGGCGCGGCCGACGGCGCGGCCGGCCGTGGCTCCGATCGCCCGCCGGATCCGGTGCTCGAGGGCCTCGACGCGGTGGCGGCCGTAACCGGCCAGCAGCTCGTCGCCGCCGTCGCCCGACAGCGCCACCGTGACGTGCTCGCGCGCGGCCATCGAGACGAAGTAGGTCGGCACCGCCGAGGAGTCGGCGAAGGGCTCGTCGAGATGCCACACCAGTCGTTCGATCAGCTCCGGCGACGGCGCCCGCACGACGCGCTCGTGATGCTCGCTGCCGATGTGGCGCGCCACCATGGCCGCATAGGGCAGCTCGCTGTAGCCGTCCTCCTCGAAGCCGATCGAGGTGGTGACGACGGGACGCTCGAGCAACCGGGCCATCGTGGCGACGACCGCGCTCGAATCCACGCCGCCGCTCAGGAAGGCGCCGACCGGCACGTCGCTCCGCAGCCGGATCCTCACGGCCTCGGTCAGGAGCTCCTGGAAACGAGCCGGCGCGTCGCGACGCGGGTCGGGCTCGGGCAGCGGCAGCTCCCAGTACCGCTCGACGTTGACCTCGTCGGGCGTGCAGACCAGCGTGTGGCCGGCCGGCAGCTTGCGCGCGCTCCGGAAGATGGAGGCCGGCGCGGGCACGTAGAGCAAGCTCGCGTACTGGTCCAGCGCCGCCACGTCGATCGCCCGCTCCACCGCCGGATCCTCGACGACGGCCTTGAGCTCGGAGCCGAACACCAGGGCGCGGCCGGAGAGGAACGAGTAATAGAGCGGCTTCTTGCCCAGCCGGTCGCGGGCCAGGAGCAGCGTTCGACTCTTCTCGTCCCAGAGGGCGAATGCGAACATGCCGCGCAGCGGGTGGACGCAGCTCCGTCCCAGGTCCTCGTAGAGATGGACGACGACCTCCGTGTCGCTGTTCGTCTTGAAGCGATGGCCCCGCGCGACGAGGGCCTCGCGGAGCTCGACGTAGTTGTAGATCTCGCCGTTGAACACGATCCAGACGGTGCCGTCCTCGTTGCACAGCGGCTGATGACCCGCGCCGAGGTCGATGACGGCGAGCCGGCGCATCGTCATCCCGAAGGACCCCTTCACGTAGAAGCCCTCGTCGTCGGGCCCGCGGTGCGTCATGGCCGCGGCCATCCGCCCGAGCAGCTCGCGGTCCATCGGCGCGCCGTCGAGGTTGTACTTCCCCGCGATGCCGCACATCGTCGGTGTCCGCCCTCAGCGGGCCCGCACGTCGGTGGGCGGGAGCGGCATCGCCGGACGTGGCCAGGGCCGCAGCGCCCGCGGCGCCAGGCGCCGGACCGCGGCCACGAGGCCGACCACGAACTCGTGCAGTCCGGAGACGGCGACGATGAAGTGCGGCAGCGTCATGTTGTCGTGCACGCCGATCCGGCGCAGCGCGTAGCGGTCCTGGCCACCGTCGTTCAGCGCCTCGATGGTCGTCACCGCCCCGCGGTAGCCGGCGCGCCGCGTCGCCTCCACGACCCCGGCGGAGAACTCACCGTGGGGATAGGCCAGCCACGCCACCGGCCGCCCCGTCCACTCCTCCAGGCGCCACTTCGACTCGGTGATCCCGGCCTCGGCCAGCGCGCGGACCTCGGCGGCCGACAGCCGCTCGCCGAGCGGGCCCGCGTCGACGGACGCCCGCACGCCGAGCCGCGTGGCCAGCGATCGAAGCGCCGTCTCGCGCCGCGGCGACGGCAGCCGTCGCAGCTCGTCGGACAGCTGCGCCAGGGCCGCCTTCTGTTCGTGCAGCGTGCGGAGCGACAGCGTGCGCTCGGCGCCGTCGAGGGGCAGCGCCACGCGCGGCCGCTCGGCGGTGGCCACCATGACGCGCAGGCGATCCCACCAGAACCCGCACGCCCGGAGGACGAAGTCGGTCGGCACGAACAGCGTGGCCGGCAGCCCCAGCGATCGCAGGATGGGCTGGGCGACGCGCTGGACGTTGCGGTACCCGTCGTCGAGCGTGATCACCGCCCGCGGCCGCGACCGTCCGGCGGCCGGGGCGCCGTCGAGGAGCCCGTCGAGCGTGGTCACGTCGTAGCGGCGGGCGACGTAGCGCATCTGGCGGGCGAAGCGTCGCGCCCGCACATGCATGCCGTCGAAGTTCAGCCGCGGGTCGACCACGCCGTCGTGGACACCGTGATACGCGAGGATGAGGCTCCGCGGCCCGTTCAAGCGGGCCGCCAGCCACGGCAGCCCGCTGATCACCAGCATCCCGTAGACGATCTGCCTGAGGATCCGCACGGCGATGGACGACACGCTAGCCACCGGACGCCGCGCGGACGAGGCGGTCGGCCATGGTGTCTCCGAGCAGTCGGCGGGCGGCGCGCCGGGCGCTCCGGCTCGCCGTGAGCACGCGGCGGCACAGCCGTCCGTGCGCCGACGGCGGAAACAGCTCGATGCGTCCGAGGTCGCGGCTCCGGTTCGCCCACTGGAACTTGTAGGGCTCGGCGCCGTGCAGCAAGTCGTACTCCCCTGCCCCGTCCTCGATGGCGGCCTTGATGGCGAGGCCCATGGTGACGAGGCCGACGCTGTGTCGGGCGAACGCCGGATCGAAGCCGGCCTGGTAGAACGAGAACGTGGCCCCGTATCGATACCCGTGCAGCGCGGCCACCGGACGTCCGTCGAGGCGCAGGACGAACAGCCGCAGCCAGCCGCGCTCGAGGCCGAACCGGCTGACCGTGTCGTAGAAGGCGCGGAGCTCGCCGGTCGCGAAGGACTCCGAGCCGCCGCGCTGATCCCAGCGGCGGTTGTGCAGCTCGACGAGCACCTCCAGCGCCGCCCGCCGTTCCGCCTCGCAGCCGACCTGCTCGAAGCAGACGTCGAACTGCTTGGTGAGGTTCCGGAGGCGGCGCTGGAAGTTGTAGCGGTGGGCGGAACCCAGTGACGCCAGATAGGACGCCCACGAATGCCCAGACAGGACAATGAACGGACAGACGTTGACGGGCGACTCCGAGGTCGCCCAGTCTCGCTGTCCCAGGCGGGCCGCCAATTCGGCCGCGGCACTGCCGGCCCGCGGGAGCTGCGTCAGCTCCAGCACGAGGTTGTCCGCGACGAGCGCATCGGCGAGAGCGGCCAAAGCCTCGCGCTCGTGGCCACGCCTGACGATCAGATCCAGATAATCAGAGCCGGCGATCCCGGTGCCGAGCAGCTCCAGGCCCGGCCACGGCAGCAGGCGCCGCAGCGAGCGTGGTCGCACCGCCAGCGGCGCCAGCGCGATGAGCCGTCCCTGCCGGCGCACCGTGAGCAGGGACAGTCGGCGCGCCCCGGCCAGGTGGTGCCACCAGGCGAAGCACCACTCCCAGGTGAGGAACAGACAATCGGCGGGACTGTCCCGCAGCAGCTCGGTCCACTCCTCGCGCAGGCCCTCGAACGCCGTGATGCTACTCACTCGCTCGAGGACGGTCGTGCTCATCGGGATTCCTCGCCGCGAACGCAGCCCACGCCGAGCCGCCCGGGCCGCACGCCGCAGCGGCGAAGGAGGTCGCCGACCCGGGCCGCGACCACTGCGCGCTCGTCGGCCGTCGGGACGCCGAGCAGCACGACCGCCAGCAGGTAGGCCGCCCCGAAGGCCGCGGCGCTCGTCGCGAGGACGATCACCGGCCGCCCGTCGGCGACGAGCGCGTGAGCACCCGCGGTGGCCAGTCCGGCCAGCCCGGCGGCCACCGCCAGCTTGCCGACGTCCCGGAGCAGCCCCAGGTCGCGCCACCCCACGTGAAGCGCGCGGCCCAGCACGACGGCCAGGGCGACGCGGTCGGCGGCGTTGACGGCGACCATGACCACGATGGCGCCGAGCATCAGCAGGTGCGACGTCGCCAGCCAGGCGCCGACGATCAGGACCCCGAGCAGGGCCAGCCGCAGCCGGAGCAGCCAGGGGATGTACGCGGGGTAGGCGCGGAGCACGGGATCGGAGACGCTGGTGAGGAGGCTGAGCGGGATCAGCGTGAGGTTCACCGCGAAGATCGGCCAGCTGTCGACGTAGCGTGTCGTGAACAGCACGACGATGAACTCGCGACCGGCGACCAGCAGGAAGACGTAGATCGGGAACTGCACGGCGGCCAGGGCCCGGGTGAGCCGCGCGCTGAGGCGAACGATGTCCTCGGCCTTGCCGTCGAGCTGCAGGCGCCCGATCGCCGGGATCATCACCGAGCCGACCGAGTCGCTCAGGATGGACAGGAAGGGCAGCTGGAAGCAGCCGACCGCATAGATGGCGTAGCTGGCGGCGTCGAAGTAGTGCGCGACGAAATAGTTGTGGAGGTCGGCCTGGATCACGGTCAGGATCGCGGCCGTCCCCAGCGGCATCGCGTAGCCGAGCTGCGCCCGCATGACCGACCAGCTCGGCCCGCGCCAGACGTCCGGAAACCGGGTCGTCAGGTACCAGAACAGCAGGCCGGCCTGCAGGAGCCCGTGCAGGATCGCGGCGTAGACGAGCGCCTCGAAGGAGGCGAAGACGAACGCGGCGCCCAGGAACAGCACGCTCTTGCCGAGGTTCAGCACGACGATCAGGAGGGTCGCGGTCCGCACGTCGGCCCGGGCCAGCGCGAGGAGCTCGACGAAGGAGAACCCGACCATCGTGAACACGACGAGCGCGATCGGCCCGTTCAGCGCCGCCAGCCGCGGGTCGTGGAAGATCCCCTGCAGGATGGCCGGCTGCCCCAGCAGCACCACCGACGCCACCGCACTCAGGATCACGTAGAAGAGCAGGATGTTGAAGGCGACGCGGCCCTGCTTGTGGGGATGCCGCGGGAGGAAATAGAAGGCGCTCATCACGAAGCCGAACGGCAAGACGGTCATGACGGTGCTGACGAGAAGGAAGACCTGCTTGTAGAGGCCGAAGTCGGTCTGGCTCAGCCGGCGGACGAGCAGTATCGGCAACGCGAAGGCCACCGCGAACGCGATGGTCTTGCCGGCCATGAGCCGCAGCGTGTCGCGGGCGAGCGCGCCGTCCGTCTCGAGCGGCGCCGACGGCCGCACGGTCAGCGCGGGCGGCGGGGTCATGCGCAGACTCCGGGGGCGACCGCCGCGGCATCGTCGAGGAAGCGGCGACACCACAGCTCCAGCAGGATCAGGTTCCAGATCCAGCGGCTGTAGTCGCGGGCGCCGCTGGCGTGATGGCGAAGCATGCGGGCGACGGTGTCCCTGCGGAAGAAGCCGCGGCCGAGGCTCCGCCGGTCGAGCAGCACGTCCTCCGCGAACGGCCGCAGCGATCCCCGGAACCAGCGGCCTTCGGGGATCGCGAAGCCTTGCTTGGGTTTCGTCAGGACCGACGCCGGCAGCATCCGGCCGGCCGCCTGGCGCAGGAGGTACTTGCTCACCGTGCCGCGGAGCTTGAAGGACACCGGCAGGGTGGCCACGTACTCCAGCAGGGTGTGATCGAGCAGCGGAGCGCGCACCTCCAGCGAGTTGGCCATGCTCATGCGATCGACCTTGGTGAGGATGTCGCTCGGCAGGTACTGCAGGGTGTCCAGGCGCTGCGCGCGGCTGACCGGATCCAGCTCGCCCGACTCGGCCAGGAGCGCCCGCGTGCGCGCGAAGGGATCGATGGCGGCCAGCGCCGCCCTGAGGTCGTGGGTGCAGAGATCGTCGAGGATGTAAGGATACATGCCGAGGCACGGGGCGAGGCCGTCGTCGGGGAGGCGGCCGGCGGCGTGCAGGGAGTTCCAGCCGGGCCAGGTGAACGGCATCGCGCGCCCGACGGGGGCCAGCACGCCGCGCCGGAGCCAGCCGGGAATCCGGCGCCACCGGCGCCACTGGTCAAGCCGCTGGTAGCGCGTGTACCCGGCGAAGACCTCGTCACCGCCGTCGCCGGAGAGGGCCACGGTGACGTGCTGCCGAGCGGCCTGACAGACGTAGTAGGTCGGCAGCGCCGAGGAGTCGCCGAACGGCTCGTCGAGGTGCCACACGAGGTCGGGCAGGACGTCGAGCGCCGCCGGCTTCACGATCATCTCGTGGTGGTCGGTGCCGAGATGCCGGGCGACGCGGCGCGCATCGTCGAGCTCGGAATAGCCGCGCTCCTCGAACCCGACGGAGAACGTCTGGACCGGGCGCGGGGACAGTCGCGCCATCAGCGCGACGACCGTGCTCGAATCGATGCCGCCGCTCAGGAAGGCGCCGAGCGGCACCTCGCTCATCAGGCGCCGCTTCACCGCCTGCTGCAGGAGATCGGTCGTCCGCTCGATCGCCTCGGCCTCGCTCGGCGGGGGCCCCACGGGGCCGAAGCGCAGCCGCCAGTACGAGTGCCGGCTGAGCGTGCCGTCGGCGACGATCACGGCCTCGGCCGGGGCCACGTGCCGCACCCCCTGGACGATCGCGTCGTCGCCGACGACGTAGCCGTGGGTGAGGTACTCGTCGAGGGCGCCCAGGTCGAGCGCGCGCGGGACGCCGCCGTGAGCCAGCACGGCCTTGAGCTCGGAGCCGAACACGACCCGCTCGGCGTCGCGGTAGTAGTAGAGCGGCTTCTTGCCCAGACGGTCGCGGACGAGCACGAGCCGGGAGGTCCGGGCGTCCCAGAAGGCGCAGGCGAACATGCCGTTGAGCCGGGCGAACGCCTCGATCCCGGCCTCGACGTAGAGCGCCAGCAGCACCTCGGTGTCCGACCGCGTGCGGAAGACGTGCCCGCGCTGCTCGAGCTCGACCTTCAGCTCGGGATAGTTGTAGATCTCCCCGTTGAACACGACGCAGACGGCGCCGTCGGCGCTCTCCATCGGCTGCTGGCCCGAGGCGAGATCGATGATGCTCAGGCGGCGGTGGGCGAAGCCGACGGGGCCGGATTCGTAGAACCCTTCCTCGTCGGGGCCGCGGTGCGCGAGGACCTTGGCCATGCGATGCAGGCTCTCCCGCGAGGGCCGCCGGCGGCGATCGAGCTCGAGGACGCCCGCGATGCCGCACATGTCAGACCCGCCTCGCGCTGACGAGGGACAGCCGCCGACGGGGGAGACCGCGCCAGGGTGTGTCCGCGCGAGCGTCCAGCAACCGGGCGTACAGCTGCTCCGTCCGCCGCACCGCGCGCTCGATGCCGAAGTGCTGCGTGACCCAGTCCTGGCCGCTCGCCGCGAGCCGCGCGGCGAGGCCGCGATCCTCGAGCAGCCGGGCGATCGCGGTCCCCAGGGCGCCGGCATCGCGCGGCGGCACCAGAAGGCCGGTGTCCCCGTCGAGCACGGCCTCCGGGATGCCGCCGATGCGGGTGGCGACGACCGGCACGCCGGCGGCCATCGATTCGAGCACGGCGTTCGACAGTCCCTCGCTCAGCGACGGCAGGACCGACACGGCGAGCTGTGAGAGCACCGCGGGCACGTCGTGACGCACGCCGGTGAAGACGACCCGGCCCTCGAGGCCGAGACGCCGGGCGAGGGCTTCGAGCTCGCGCCGGTAGTCGCGCACGCCGTTGCGGTCGCGCACGAAGGTCCCGCCGCCGACGACGGCGAAGCGGGCCTGGGGGAACCGCGCGGCCAGGCCGACCACCGCTTCCAGGAAGTACTCGATGCCCTTGATCGGCCCCAGCCGGGCCAGGACGCCCACGATGGGGGCGTCGTGCGGCAGCCCGAACTCCTGCCGGAACCGCTCGCCGCCCGGCGGCGGACGCCGGAAGCGGGCCACGTCGATGCCGTTGGGGATGACCTCGATCCGGCGGGGGTCGTAGCGCTGGGCGATGAGCGAGCGGCGGATGGCGTCGGCGTTGGTCAGCACGCAGTCGGCCAGGCGACAGACCTCGCGCTGGAAGCCTCGCTGCAGGCGCGTGCACATCTCGTCCATGCTCCGGATCGAGGCCACGATGACCGGCCGACGGGCCAGCCGGGCCGCCGGGATGGCGAAGACGTTGCCGTAGAAGTTGTAGCTGTGGACGATGTCGACCTGGTGGCGTCGGATGTCGTTGGCCAGCCGCCACTGCGCCGTGAGGGCCTGGACGTCGTAGAACCGCTTGATCGCGTACTCGGCCAGCGGGATGGCGCGCGTCTCGATCGACGGCATGAAGCCGTTCACGCGCTTGAAGCACGCCAGCCGGACGGCGAACCGGGCGGGGTCGAGCCCGTCGACGAGGTTCACGACCTGCCCCTCGGTCCCCCCCTCGATGATGACGGGAAGAAACTTCAGCAGAGTCACGGGCGCCACGGCTACCGCGCCCCCGCCGGCGCGGGGGCCGGCGCCGCCGCGTCGTGGATGGCCTTCACGGCCACCGCCAGCCCGGCGATGTAATAGAACTGGAAGTGGTACGCCACCGGCGAGAAGAAGGCCGAGATCGCGAACGACAGCAGGCTCGCCTTGATCCCGGTGGCGAGGTAGAAGAGGTCGCGAGCTTCGGGCGCGGCGGCGCAGCGGCGCTGCACGACGTGGGCGCTCCTGAGGCTGCCGAGGAAGACCAGCAGGAACAGGACGAGGCCCGGCAGCCCGAGGTCGGTCGCGTACTGCAGATACACGTTGTGGATGTTCATCCAGGCCGCGGTGCCGCCGGTCTCGTTCATGGCGAGGATGTTCATGCCCAGGCCCGCCCCCACGAGAGGATGCGCGATCACGTAGCGCACGGCGGCCGCCTGCTGGGCGGCACGCTCCTGGGCGGAGCCGGTCGCATCGGCCTCGATGTTGGTGATGGTCGAGAGGCGATCGAAGTACTTGGCGGGAAGAAACGGCAGCGCGGCGACGGTGAGGATCGCGGCGGCGTACGCCCACCCGCGCTCGGGGCGCCGGGCGAGCGTCCACACGTACATCCCCATGATCACGGCCAGGCTGAGAAAGCCCGCGCGCGAGAACGTGATGACGACCCCGATCATCTGCAGGCCCGCGCTGGCGAGCAGGAGCGCCCGCAGGACGGGACGCTCGGTGACGAGGATCAGCCCCAGGGACAGCGGGATGATCAGGTTCAGGATCAACGCCAGGTCGTTCGGGTTGGCGGTCAGCGCGCTCTGGTAGCCCATGATCCGGGCCGCCGACGCCTTGTCGCCGGCGAAGATGTAGGCGCCGGACAGGAAATTTCGCACGCCGGTGAACGCGATCGGCCCCGCCATGAGGGTGAGACCCGTGATGATGATGCGGAGCCGAGAGGGCGTGTTCACCGTGTTGGCGATCAGGAGGAAGATCGCCACCGTCTTCGAGTAGAGGTCGAGCAGGACGCCCACGCTGCCTCCGGGCCA
>VBPC01000349.1 GCA_005887895.1 Candidatus Rokuibacteriota bacterium | reverse complement strand
ATTGCCGAAGACCAGCTCGAAGCTGTTGCCCTGGGAGAGCGCGCCCGGGACGGACAGGATCATCCAGACGAGGAGCGCCGCGAGGTACTTCGTCGTCGGGACCATCAGGCGCGCCGCCTTCCGCTCGGCGCGCTGATCGAACAGATAGAGCACGATCGCGAGGGCCCCCGTGAGCAGCGCGGGGTGGACGAGCTCGAGGGCTGGGAACAACTGGTGGACACGGCCCACCGACGTCATGAGGTAACCGGCGACGCAGACGAGCAGCACATCCCACTTCACGTCCGAGGCGTCGGCCGGGCGAGCCGCGGCGCGCGCCGGTGCGGAGCGCGCCGGTTGCGATGGCGGGCGCGAGATCGCGGTCACGCCGCCCACCGCGCCCTCCAGGCCTGAAACATGATGACGGCCCACAGGGCCGCGCCGGCCGGCCGTCGACCATCCTGGAGCTCCCGCCAGGCGCGAATGATCCCCGCGGGATTCAGCAATCCGCTCTCGCCGAGCGCGGCGGGAGCGAGGAGGCTCTCGCCCCATTCCCGGAGCGGCCCCCGCAGCCATCGGTCGATGGGGACCGAGAAGCCCATCTTGGGGCGCTCGACGATCTCCTGCGGCACCCGGCGGTAGAGCACCTGTCGCAGCACCCATTTCCCGACGGTGCCCCGCAGCTTCAGCGAACGAGGAAGCCGCCACGAGAGCTCGACGACGCGATGATCCAGCAGGGGCGCGCGGAGCTCCAGACTGACGGCCATGCTTGCTCGATCGACCTTCGCCAGGAGATCGTCCGGCAGATAGCTCGTCTGGTCAGCAAGCATCATGCGGTCCAGCAGGTGGCGCGGCTCGCTCCCGGCCAGGATCCGCTCGTTGGCATCCTCCCCGGCGCGACAGTCTGCGACGAGGCCGTCCGGCTGCTGCCAGGCCGAGAGCAGGGACCGATACATGTCGCCCACCGAATCGGCGCTCATCACGTGGCTCAGCTTGTGGAACCGCTCCCCGAGCCGCTGCTCCGGTATTCCCGGAAACAGCGTGGCCGTGAACCGGGACAGCCGATCCCACGTCGCCGGGGGCACGCTGCTGATGCCGGCCGCCACGCGCCGACGTACCGCGCGCGGGACACGGCTCACCCGCGGCAGCATCCGCGTGCCGTAGACGTAGCGGTTGTAGCCGCCGAAGAGCTCGTCGCCGCCGTCCCCGGACAGCGCGACGGTGACGTGCTGCCGGGCGAGCTGAGAGACCAGGAAGGTCGGCAGTTGCGAGGGATCCGCGTGGGGCTCGTCGAAGATGTCCGTGAGGCGGGGAATCAGCGCCCGCGCGTCCTCGCCGGTCAGCAACAGTTCGGTGTGATCCGTCCCCAGGTGGCGCGCGACCGCCGCCTGCATCATCGCCACGACCGTGGAGGAATCGATGCCGCCGGACAGCAGCGCGCCGAGCGGAACGTCGGCGCGCATACGGGATCCGACCGCGTCGACCAGCAGCGTCTCGAGCGTGTCGATCGCCTCGCCGTCCGTGCCGGTGAAGGGGTTGGCGAGCCCGGCGAGGGCGACGTTCCGCAACGACCAGTAGGGGCGCGCCGGCGGCAGCGAGCGCTTCGGATCGGACACCGTCAGGATGTGTCCGGCCG
Organism: Candidatus Rokuibacteriota bacterium; assembly: GCA_005887895.1. GTDB lineage: Bacteria > Methylomirabilota > Methylomirabilia > Rokubacteriales > CSP1-6 > AR5. The sequence goes on along the minus strand of VBPC01000349.1, from coordinate 2,050 downwards.
GCACCTTGCGAGCACGCTGAAAGATGCTCCGCGGGGCGGGGACGTACAGGTATCGCAGGTAGGAGGCGAGGGCCTGTCGGTCGATCGAGCGATCGAAGGACGGTCCGGCCAGGAGCGCCTTGAGCTCGGAGCCGAACGTGATCAAGCCCGGCTCGCTGTAGACGTAGAGGGGTTTCTTGCCGAGGCGATCGCGCACGAGGGAGAGCTCGCGGCGCTGGGCGTCCCACACGGCGATCGCGAACATCCCGACGAACCGGCGCACGGCGTCCTCGACGCCCCAGCGCTCGAAGGCGGCCAGGATCACCTCGGTGTCGGACCCGCCGCGAAAGCGGTACTCCGCCTGCTCGAGCTCGTCGCGAAGCTCACCGAAGTTGTAGACCTCGCCGTTGAACACGATGACGAAGCGGCGCGAGGGGGACCACATCGGCTGGTGACCGTTGGCCGACAGGTCGATGATGGCGAGCCGACGAAACCCGAGCGCGACGCCGGCCTCCTCGTCCGTCCAGACGCCGCTGTCGTCGGGGCCACGATGCAGGATTGGCGCGATCATGCGCCGGGCCTGATCGGCGAGCGCGAGGCTCGGGACCCCGGCCGTGGTCAGGACGCCAGCGAATCCACACATCGCGAAGCCTCGAGCGGCAGGGACGATTGTTGCAGTTGGCGCAGGAGCGTCGCCGCGACGGCGGCCGCCGCGGCCCTTGCCCCCGCCGGAGTCGCGTGGAAGAAGTCGTAGTACATCTCGAGGCTGGGCTCGAGGATGGCCATGAGGTCCAGGTGCTCGACGCCGAGCTCCTCCGCCACCCGGGCCGCCCGGGCGTCGAGGGCGGCCATGAGGCGGGCGAGGACCTCGTTGGCATAGAAGCTGGTGACGTCCTGGCGCCACGCCTGTCCCACGCCGCCGTGCCACATGTGGGCCGCCTCGTCCGGCGTGAAGTCCTTCTGGAACCACGGCTGACGGACGACGAGCACGCGATCGGCGTGGGCCCGGGCCCGATCGAGGAGCCTCCTGAGGTGATGCTCGAAGTGCTCGAGCATCGGCGTCGGGTCCGGCACCGTCGTGCGAACCTCGGTGGCCCGCGCGCGCATGGCCCGGGCCTTGCCGATCCAGTTGCAAGATCCCGCGTGCTCGTCCACCGGCCGAAGCCAGCGCCGGCGCATTCTTCGAATCAGCTCCTCCAAGGCCAGGGTGCCGGGCTTCCAGCCGACTCGGCCCTCCGGGTGGCACCGGAAGACGTCCTCGGTCCGGACCCGAGCGGGCGGAGACGAGGGCGCGCCTTGCTCCAGCCACCGCAGGACGTCGCTGGCGCCGACGAGGATGACGATCGCTTGCAGGCGTGGGTAGCGCGGCAGCACCCGTTCGAAGATGAGGTCGAGCGCTTCCGAGCCCACGCCGGAGCGGGCGATGCTTCCGACGTGCACCGCGGAGGCGCCCAGCCGTGCGCGATGGCTCGGCCTCTGGAGCATGCTGTGAAGGGCGCCGGGCCAGCTCGTGTGCTGGTCCAGCAGGTAGCCCTCGGGCTGACTGCCGCCTGCCACGAGGACCCGATAGAGCGCGCCACCCGAGCGCCCGCGCGGCACGTCATCGCCCCGCTCGCCGTCGCTGTTGATGTCGAACCTCACGGTCGGCTCGAGGTGCGGCGAGACCTTCGGGTCCGGATGCATGCAGATGCGCAGGCCCGGGGGGAACACGTAATAGGCGCTTCGGTGACGCAGCCACCAGCGAGCAGCCAGCTCGGCCACCACGGCAACGAGCAGCAGGGCGGCGGAGGCGACAATCCACGCACTTATCATGGTCCAACCTTTTGACGGATCGTGATCATGCCCGCGCCCGGAACCGGCGCAGGTCTACGTAAGGATCGTTCCGGTACACGAAGAAGACCCATGTCACACCGAATAGCAAAACCATGGCCAGGCCCGCGGTCACGAGACCGAGCATGCCCTGGACGTGCACGCCGAGACTGAACCAGAGGAGCAACGCCAGGACCGGGAGCGCGCCGAGCGCGGCGCGAGGGACGACGTAGCCCAGGTAGGCGAAGACCCCGATCTTCAG
>VBPC01000081.1 GCA_005887895.1 Candidatus Rokuibacteriota bacterium | reverse complement strand
GGGCGAGGACGGCCGCGCCGGCCAGCGGACTGCGACTCACCACCAGCCACACGAGCGAGATGGGGATGCCGAAGGTGAACAGCGAGCAGAAGTACGGCAGTGGGCGAAGCGTCCGGAACGTCCGCGCCCAGCGAAGCTCGTGGAGGGCCAGCGACCACAGGCTCGTGTCGGCGATCACGTTGTCGACGAGGTACGGCGCCAGGACCACGCGGAGCCCGAGCCGATGGACCAGCCGGCCGAGCATGTAATCGTCCGCGAGGTGATTGGCGATGGCCTCGAACCCGCCGATCGAGCTCAGCGTATCGCGCCGACAGGCGATGGTGGCCCCGAACGCGTGGCGCAGCTCCTCGATGCACGTCCCGACCAGCGCGGCCGGCAGGAACCACTCGTTGATGAACATGGCGCCGAGCTTCGATGAGAACCGCGAGCCCGCCACCCCGCGGTAGAGGCACGTGACCAGTCCGGTCTTCCGCTCGTCCAGCGCGCCGACGACCGCCGCGACGTAGTCCGCCCCGACGCGCATGTCGGCGTCCGCGATGATCAGGGTGTCATGCTTGGCGTGGCGCACCAGGTTCGCCAGGTTGCTGACCTTGAGGTTCGTCCCGATCGTGCGATCGTCGACGACGAGCTTCAGCTCGACGTCAGGGAATTCATGGATCAATCGGTCCACGACCGCCACCGCCGCATCGTCGCGGTCGCGGACACCGAGGAGAACCTCGAACGTCGGGTAGTCTTGCCGGCAGAACGCGGCGAGGTTCTCGTAGAGCTGCCCGTCATCGCCGCACAGCGGCTTCAGGACCGTGACCGGCGGCGACCCCCGCGCGGGCTTCGGACGGCGACGCGCGTATCGCGCGACGCACGCGAGCGCGGCCACCCAGTAGACCGCGGCGAACACGACCGCTGCGAAGAAGACGAAATCCAGCCCCGACATGTCAGCCATCCCAACGGATCCTCCTCGGGCATAGCGCGCGCGCCGTCGGCGCTGCGTCAGCAGCGCGTCGGTCGCCGGCAGACCAGGAGTGTCAGCGGGCTAGAAGAGCGGGGGGCCTCGGGGGTGGTGGCGCGGGAGCGGCGGCGCCGGCATCGCACGATCGTCCGACACCGGCAAGATCCAGATGGGCGCCCAGTGCGGCTCGAGGGCGTTCGCCACGACGGTCGCCGGCGTGCTGGCGGTCGATGTGACGAGCAGGACGACGTCGTCGTAGTCGTCGTCGTCCCAGAAGCCGGCGATCCACGTCGGGTCGGGCGGGCTGGCGTAGGCCAGCGCCCGCAGCGACAGCAGGAGCCCCAGCAGAACGAGTGCGAGAGACTGCCCGATCACCTTTCGGCACTGTAATCCCGCATCCGCCGCCGCGCAAGACCCGCACGCGCGGAGCCGCATGCGGGCGCGGCTTCGGAGGAGTGCGCTCACGCGCCGCGGCCTGCGGCGGCGGCTTCGCGTTGCGCGCGGAGGAAGCCGCCGACCGCGCGATTGTACGGGTCGGCGTGGATCTGCGGGGCGAAGTGGCCGCCGCCCTCGAGGACGACGTAGCGGGCGCCGGGGATGGCCCGGGCCAGCTCGTCGGAGTAGAACTTCGGCGTCACCATGTCGTCCTGCGCGACGACGACCAGGGTCGGCACGCGGATCGCGCCGAGCCTGGCGCGCCGATCGAAGGCCACGATGGCGTCGATGCGACTGGCCACGATCTAGCGCGGCGGCCACGCGGCGGCCTGGGCGCGATGCAGCTCGGCGATCGCGGCGTCGTTGCGGCTGACCCAGTCGGGCGGCGCCAGCACGAGGACCGAGGCGCGCAGGTAGGCCTCGAGGCCCTGGGTCAGCAGCACCTCCTTGCGGGTCTCGAAGAGGCGGCGGAAGTACGGGTCCGGGCCGGCCCACGTGGCCGAGAGCACGAGGCTCCGCAGCCGCGTCGGCTGGTCGAGCGCGATCACCTGGCCGATGGCCCCACCGGTGGAGTGACCGACCAGGTGGGCGGCCTCGATGCCGAGCGCGTCCATGAGCCGGAGCACGTCGTCGGCCATCTGCTCGACGGAGTACTTGATCGCCGAGTGGGTGCTGCGCCCGGCGCCGCGGTGATCGTGGACGATCACGCGGAAATCGCGCTTGAACGCCTCGACCTGCGCGCTCCAGAACGAGCCCTGCCCGGAGAGGCCGGGCACCAGCAGCAGTGGCTCGCCGGCGCCCGCCTCCTCGTAGTAGATCTCGGCGTCGCCGATCGAGAGCTTCGGCATCAGCCGTCGGCCCGCGTGTCGTTCATGCCCATCGCGCGCTCGACGGCCACGACGTCGCCCGGGCGCGCGAACGGCGGAGGCGCCGGCTCGCCGGCGCGGCGCGGCCGGCCGATCGCCTTGAAGAAGTCCTCGAGCCCGGGCGGCGTGATGACCCACAGCATCACGAGGTCGTCGGGCTCCTCGTTGAGGATCTCGTGCTTGACGTCGTAGCCGAGGAAGCACGCGGTACCCGGCACCAGCGGATGGCTGACGCCATCCACGACCACGCGGCCGCGCCCGCGGAAGCAGATCTGCAGCTCGATCTGGTCGCCGTGGGAGTGCTGGCGCACGCGCGCGCCCGGCGCGATCGTCTGGTAGCCCATCGACAGCATGCCGAAGCCCGTCAGCCGCGGCGTCAGCACCGGGTCGGCGTGGCCGTTGGCGGGGACGGGCTGCCAGTAGGACGGGCCCTCGCCCGGCTGGACGACGACGGCGTGACCTCGGACGGTCGGCGTGGTGCTCATGGTCGCCTCCTCAGGTGGCTACGGGACGGATGATACGCCAGGCCTGTCAGTCGTTGGACAGTGTGAGGCGACGGCGGGACAGAAAAGCTTTCGCCGGCGACGGCGGCGGCCCGTAAACTCGCGGTAAATCGTGGGCACGGGTCGACCTGAATCTGGCATTCCTGCTGCACCGGCCGGCGACATGCCTGCCCGCGCGCGGCCCCTTCGCTATCACTTCTCGGGCATCGCCGGCGCCGGCATGAACCCCCTGGCCCAGCTCATGCGCGCCCGCGGCCACGCCGTCCAGGGCTCCGACCGCGCGCTCGACCAGGGCAAGAGCCGCGAGATCGCCGCCCGCCTGCGCGAGCTCGGGGTCGAGCTGGCGCCCCAGGACGGCCGCGCCGTCACGTCGGCCGTCGACCGCTTCGTCTACTCCAGCGCGGTCGAGGCCGATACCCCGGAGATGCGGGCGGCGCGCACCCTCGGCGTCGAGACCGTGCCGCGCCCCGCGCTGCTGGCCGAGGTCGTCAACGCCGGGCGCCCCGGCGTCGCGGTCGCCGGCACCAGCGGCAAGAGCACGATCGTCGGGATGGTCGCCTGGCTGCTGCGCGAGAGCGGCGTCGCCGCCACGGTGATCGGGGGCGCCCCGCTGGCCGACGGCGGCACCGGCGGCTGCTTCCTGGCCGGGCCCGTCGACGGGCCGGTCGTGGTGGAGGCCTGCGAGTCCGACGGCACGCTGGTCGGCTACCGCCCGACCATCGGCGTCGTGCACAACATCAGCCGCGATCATGCCGAGCTGACGTCGCTGCGCCTGCAGTTCGCGCGCTTCGCGGCCAACTGCCGCCGCCTGCTCGCCAACGCGCGCTGCCCCGAGGCGGCGGCGCTGGCGCGGCAGTTCAAGGCGTTCACCTACGGCGTGGCCGCCGACGCCGACGCGCCGCTGCAGGTGCTGAGCGTCGGCCCCGCGCGGGCGTGTGGCATCCTGACGCACGGCGAGACCGCCCTCACGCTCGACGTGCCGCAGCCGGGCCTGCACAACCTCGAGAACGCGGCGGCGGCCGCCGTCATCGCCATCGAGCTCGGCCTCGAGCCGCGCGCGGTCGCCGCGCGGCTCGGACGCTTCCCGGGCGTGGCGCGCCGGTTCGAGGTCGTCGGCACGACCGCGGCCGGCATCCGGGTGGTGGACGACTACGCGCACAACGCGGAGAAGCTCCGGGCGGCGGTCACCACCGCCCAGGCCGGCGCCCCGCGGGTGGTGGCGATCTTCCAGCCGCACGGCTTCGGTCCGGCGCGCTTCCTGCGCCCGGAGCTGCGCGAGCTGTTGCCGCGCCTGCTGCGACCGGCCGATCGCTTCTGCTACGCGGAGATCTTCTACGCGGGCGGCACCGTGGCCCGCGACATCACGAGCCGCGCGCTGGCCGCCGACCTGCCCGCCGCGCTCGAATGCGCGTACGCCGCCGACCACTGGGCCGCGCGGCGGTGGGCGGTGGCGCAGGCGCGCCCGGGCGACACCGTGCTGGTCATGGGCGCGCGCGATCCCGATCTGCCGCGCCTGGCGCGCTCGATCTTCGACTCGCTCGCAGGCCTTGTCGCCCCGGCCCCCTTGGCGTAGATTTCATCCGCCGGCAACGGCGCGCAGCGCACTGTTCGGAGCGGCTTGCCCCGCATCGGGAGCGTTCCATGGCTTCCCTCCTCCTCGGCGGCTCGGTCTGGTTCCGCCCCCGCTGGACGATCCCCGTGGTCACCATCGGGCTCCTCGTCCTTGGCATCGCGTCGGCCCGCGCCGACGGGAACCTCGACCGGGTGAAGCACGTCATCATCGTCATGCAGGAGAACCACTCGTTCGACAACTACTTCGGCGCGCTCGCCTACGCGCCGGGCGGCCCGTACCACGCCGGTCCCTGCAAGGACAACGACCACGCGTGCGTCGACGGGCTGTCCTGCACCCGCGATGGCGCCGGCAACCTCCGGTGCTTCAATACCAACCAAGACGACGACGGCAGCACCGTCGCCGCCTTCCACGAGCCGAACTACTGCGTCAAGCCCGACCTCAACCATGAATGGCCGGGGAGCCACATGGAGGCGAACTACGCGAACCCACGCAACACGCTCGCCGCCAGCCCCAACGACGGCTTCGTGCGCGTGAACGACGCCACCGAGCAGCCCGACGTCCTCGGCGAGACGGCCACCGAAGACGAGACGATGGGCTTCTACACGCAGGAGGATCTGCCCTTCTACTACGCGCTGGCCGAGACCTTCGCCATCAACGATCGGTACTTCTCGCCGGTGCTCGGGCCGACCTTCCCCAACCGGGCCTATGCGCTCGCCGCGACGTCGTTCGGTCATCTCAACACCTTCGAGGAGTTTCCACCGCCCGGCGGCTACAAGCCCATCACCGGCACCATCCTCGACCTGCTCGATCAGGGGGGCGTCTTCTGGGTCAACTACTTCGCGGACGCGCCGTCCACGTTCAGCTTCCGTGCATTTCTCTCCGAGCACCTGCGGCCGATCAACCAGTTCTTCGCCGATGCGGCGGCCGGCCAACTGCCACCGGTGTCATTCGTCGATCCCGCCTTCGGCTTCGGCGGCGTCGAGTTCGACGAGCACCCGCCAAGCAACGTCCGGGCCGGGCAGTTCTTCGTCTCGAACGTCGTCCAGGCGGTGCGCAACAGCCCCAACTGGAAGGACTCGATCGTCTTCATCACCTACGACGAGCACGGCGGCGCCTACGACCACGTGCGACCGCCGCGGGCGCGCCAGGGCAGCGCCCGGACACCCGACGGGATCTTCCCCGGCCAGTGCGCCGACGCGACCGGTCCTCTGCCCGGCGCCGGCGCCAACTGCACGGTCAGCCAGCTCGACGCGCTGTCGCTGTGTCCCGGGTTCACGCCGACCGGTCCCTATCCGGCCGACTGCCCGGCCTTCGATCAGTACGGCTTCCGCGTGCCCTTCATCGCCGTGTCGCCCTTCGCCAAGTCGCAATACGTCTCGCACACCGTCGGGGACCACACGTCGATGCTGGCCCTCATCGAGAAGCGGTTCCTGCGAAACGGTGCGGACGAGCGGCCGCACCTGACGGCGCGCGATCTGCACGCGAGCACGCTCGAGGACATGTTCGACTTCCACGGGGCCCCGTCGCTCAACGCGCTGGTCCCGACCGCGCCACCGCCCTCAGCGACCGATCCCGGCTGCCCCTGAAGGGCCCGGCGTCAGACGCTCTGCAGGAAGTCGCGGAGCACGCGGTTGAACGCCTCGGGCTGATCGAGGTTCGAGGAGTGGCCGGCGCCGGCGATGACCTCCAGCCGGGCGCCGGGGATCTTCTTGGCCATGTACTCCGAGGGCGCCAGGAACGGCTGGTCCTGATCGCCGACGACGATCAGCGTCGGCACCCGCAGCGTCGCGAGGCCGTCGATGACCTGCGCGCCCTCCTGGGCCAGCATCCCCCGCGCGGCGTGGGCGAGGCCCTGGGCCGAGCGGTGCACGGCCTGCTGGGTCTCGCGGCTGCGGCGGGCGAGCGCCTCCAGGCCCGTGGCCTCCAGCGCGGCGGCGCGCTCGTGGGCGCGCGCGTTCCACGCCGCGCGCGCCTCGGCGTTGCGATAGCCGGGGCCGGAGTCGCAGACGACCAGCGCCCGGACCATCGCGGGATGCGCCAGCGCGAACGCGAGCGAGACGTAGCCGCCGAGCGAGAGCCCGCCGATCACCGCGCGCTCGACGCCGACGTGCTGCAGCAGCGCGCGCATGTCGGCGACCGTGAGCGCGGCGGAGTACCGGCCCGGATCGTCGGGACTCTCCGTCTGCCCGTGCCCGCGCATGTCCCACGAGATGACGCGCCAGCGATCGCCGAGCGCGCGATGCTGCTCGTCCCACATGTGCCGGGTCGAGCCGTAGCCGTGGCTGAGCAGCACGGCCGGCCCCGTGCCGGTGACCTCGTAGTCGATCTCGACGCCGTTCAGTCGCGCTTTCATCAGGCTCACCTCGCGCCGGCACATTGTAGTCCAGCGCTTGACAGGAGCGACGGCGCCTTCTAGCCTCGGCTGCACCGACGTCGCCGGGGGCACGGTCCCATGGATTTCGAGTACACGCCCGAGCAGGAAGCGCTCCGCAAGGAGCTCCGCGGCTGGCTGGCCGCCAACCTGCCGCCCGACCTCTGCGTCGACGATCCGGCCGACGACCGCGTCGCGCCCAACCGCGAGATCTTCGAGCGACGCTGCGCGTGGCAGAAGGCCATGCACAAGGCGGGCTGGGTCGGCATCGCCTGGCCCAGGGAGTACGGTGGGCGCGGCGCCTCGATCATCGAGCGCGTCATCTGGGACGAGGAGTACTCGGCGGCGCGGGCGCCGGTGCTCCCGGGCATGGGGCTCAACCTCGTGGGGCCGACGATCATCCACTGGGGCACCGACGAGCAGAAGCGCCGCTACCTGCCCCGCATCCTGAACGCCGAGGAGATCTGGGCCCAGGGCTTCTCCGAGCCCGGGGCCGGCTCCGATCTCGCGAGCCTGTCCACCCGCGCCGAGGACCGGGGCGATCACTTCGTCGTGAACGGCCAGAAGGTGTGGACGTCGGGCGCGCAGTACGCGCACTCGATCATCCTGCTCGTGCGCACGGATCCCACCGCGCCCAGGCACAACGGCATCTCGTGCCTGCTGGTGGACATGACGACGCCGGGCGTCGCCGTGCGGCCGCTCGTCCTCGCCACCGGGCACCACCACTTCAACGAGGTCTTCCTCACCGACGTCGTCGTGCCGAAGACTGAGCTGCTCGGCCCGCTCAACCAGGGCTGGAAGGTGTCGACGACCACGCTCATGTACGAGCGCCACTCGTCGGGCGCCCGCAACCCCATCGGCCAGGTCCGCGACCTCATCGCGGTGGCGCGCCGGCTGCCGGTGGACGGCGGCACCGCCTGGGACGATCCGCGCATCCGCCAGCGGCTCTCGCAGCTCTACATCGACTGCGAGGCGATGAAGTACACGCGCTTCCGCGCGCTGACGCGCCAGATCCGCGGCGAGCCGCCGGGGCCGGAAGGCTCGATCCTCAAGCTCTCGGGCTCCGAGCTCGGCGTGCGCATCGGTGACGCGGCCGGCGAGCTGCTCGGCATGCACGCGCTGGTCAATCAGGGCTCCGAGCTGGTTCCCGACGCGCCGCGCTGGTGCAACCGGCTGGTCGCGGCGCGTCAGTACACGATCTCGGCCGGGACGAGCGAGATCCAGCGCAACATCCTCGGCGAGCGCGTGCTCGGCTTGCCGAAGGG
>VBPC01000079.1 GCA_005887895.1 Candidatus Rokuibacteriota bacterium | reverse complement strand
CGTCCACCGCGGGCGCTCTGGATCATCGCGGCCGGCGTCGGCTGTCTCGGCATGAGCCTGGAGGTGATGTGGATCGTCCTCTTCGCCCAGGTCCTGCACAACTCCGTCTACTCGTTTGCCGCGGTGAGCCTGGTCTTCATCGTCGCGCTCGCCGCGGGGGCGGGACTGGCCGCGCTGCTCCTGCGCGTGGTGGACCCGGCGCGCGTCGCCGCCGCCGGCCTCGTCGTGGCCGGCGTCGCCTCGATCCTCGGCATCTGGTGCTTCATCGGTCTCACCGCGGGTCTGCAGTATTTCGGCATGCACCGCGGGCTCGCGGAGTACGTCGGCCGTATCGTCGGGCTCGCCGCCCTCACCGCCGGGCCCGCCACGCTGGCCTCCGGCGCCGTCTTGCCGGCGCTGTGGGCGGCCTTCGGCGAGCGTGACAGCGCTTCGCGTCCCGTCGGTGAGCTGACGGCGGCCAACGTGCTCGGCGGCGCGCTCGGCGCCGTCCTCGCCGGATTCGTGGTGGTGCCCGTGCTCGGTCTCCGCGCCGGATTTCTGCTCGCCGCCGTCTGCTATCTGCTCGTCGCCGCCATCATGAGCCCGGGGACGCGCGCGCTCCAGGGCCTCGCGTATGCCGGCCTCGTCCTGGTGGTCCTGCTCGATCCGCTCCGCGCGCCGCTAACGCATCTGAAGACAGGCGAGACGCTCCGGGCGAGCGCCGAGGGCGCCGCCGGGATCGTGACCGTCGTCGACACCGGCGACGACGTGCAGCTTCGGCTCGACAACTACTACGTGCTCGGCGGCAGCGCGGCGGAGCGCAACGAGCGCCGCCAGGGCCTGGTCCCGCTGCTCCTGCATGCCGATCCGCGGCGCGCGGCCTTCATCGGCATGGCCACCGGCATCAGCGCCAGCGCGGCGCCGGCCCTGGGCGTCACCGAGACTACCGTGATCGAAGTCGTCCCCGAGGTCGCCGCGCTGGCGAAGACCCACTTCGGCTCCTGGAATGCGGACCTCCTCGACCGGCGCGACGTCCGGCTCGTCGTGGACGACGGCCGGCGGTACCTGGCCGCGACCGACACGGTCTTCGACGTGATCGTCTCCGATCTGTTCATCCCGTGGCACGCGAGCGCGGGCAATCTGTACGCGCTCGAGATGTACGAGACGGTCAGCCGGCGCCTGGCCCCCGGCGGCCTCTTCTGCCAGTGGCTGCCCCTCTATCAAATGACACGGGAAGAGTTCGAGGTCGTCGCCCGCACGTTCCTCGCGGTCTTTCCCCACGTGACGCTCTGGCGCA
>VBPC01000080.1 GCA_005887895.1 Candidatus Rokuibacteriota bacterium | reverse complement strand
AAGAGCCGTGAGGTGTTCGAGGAGCAGACGCAGCGCCTCATGACGGCGTTCGAGGCCGGCAAGGACGCGATGAAGGACGAGATCCGCAAGGGCAACACGCCGCCGCGTGGCTGAGGTCGAGCTTCCGAATCCGGAGGAGCTGGAGGAGCGACGCGACAAGGCGTTCAGCCGTCGCGTCGCTCTCACCACCGCCGTCTACGCCGTCATCCTCGCCATCGCGTCGCTGGGCGCCAGCAACGCGATGAAGCACATGCTCCTCGCCCAGCAGCAGTCCTCCGACCAGTGGGCGTTCTACCAGGCCAAGGTCATCCGCGAGCACCTCTATCGCGCCCAGGCCCTGGTAATGCAGGCGGAGCTGGCCGACGTCGCCGCCGCGCGCGGTCCGCGGCAGGAGAAGGTGCAGGCGCTCGCGACGAGGTTCGCCGACGAGGAGAAGCGCTACAACGCCGAGAAGAAGGACATCGAGAAGGACGCCAAGAAGCTCGAGCAGGACCGCGACCACTACCGCACGCGCGATCGCTACTTCGAGTTCGCCGAGGTGTTCCTCCAGATCGCGATCGTCTGCTCGTCCGTCGCCATCCTGGCCACCTCACGCGCGATGTTCATCTTCTCGATGGTCGTGGCCGCCCTCGGCGTCCTCAGCACGCTCAACGGCTTCCTCCTCTTCGCCCGCGTGGGCGTGCTCGATCACTAGCGCTTCTCGTCCTTCTCCTTCTCCTTTTCCGCCTCCGATGCTCCTTCGTTGATGCCCTTCTTGAACTCGTGCATCGATTTGCCGAGCGAGCGCGCGATCTCGGGCAGCTTGCTGCCCCCGAACATCACGAGCACGATCACGAGGATGACCAGCAACTCTTGCGTTCCCAGACCGAACATGGCGTTCTCCTCCCCTGATTCGCGGTGTCGGGACGGCGGCCCGACGGCGGCGTCGAGCGCAGCGCGCCTGGGATGTCAGGGATGCGGAGGAGCGCGGCAGGCGGCGGACGGAGGGACCGTCGCGATGGGCGGCGGACAAAGCCGGGGCAGCTCGAGCAGCGTGCCGACCGGTGCGTGGAGGACGACCAGGGACGACGCCACGGCCGGCGTGTTGTCCCACACGAGCGCCAGGACCTCGTCGCCGTCGGCACCGTCGTAGAGACCCGGGATCCACGTGGCATCCGGGACCATGGCGGCCCCGCCGACGGGCGCGAGCAACACCGCCAGGCCCAGCGTCAATACCACCCAATCTCGCCACGTGCGGCGCATGGGGTCGATCGTAGCAGATTGACGAAGAGGCGAAGCCTGCAGTACCCTGCGACCTGTCTCGACATGCGACCCTTGATGCCGCGATACGCCGGTCTGCTGATCGTCGTGGTTCTTCTCGCCCTCACCGCGCAGGGCGCCACCGTCCCCCACACGCACACCGGCGCCGGCGTCGGACTCTTCAACCAGGAGCACGACCTCACCCTCCTGGCGACGGCGGGTACGGCCGCGCCGCTTCCCGTCACGACGCTGCTGTTCATCGCCGTGGTCTTCGTCTCGCTCTGCATATCGGCGCCCTCGGCCCCGATCGTCTTCATCAGCCGCGACGCCGAGTCGCGCGCTCCCCCCGCCTAACCCCCTCGTTCGGTTCGTCCCGGGCCTCATCGTCCACTCCGTGGACGAGAGCCGACACTACATCATGGGGGGAGGACGGTATGCATCCATCGGCCGCGGTATGGATCCGACGCATCATCGCGTCGGCGCTCGGCATTCTCCTGGCCGCCGCGCCGTTCCCGGCGCCGGCGCAGCAAGCGCCCGGCGACGCGCAGCTTCGCCAGGAGCTCGACGCCGTCAAGGAGCAACTGCGTCGTGTCGAGCAGCAGATGCGGCAGCAGGAGGAGTTGATCCGCAGATTGTCGCCTGGGACGCCGCCCGTCGCCGCGCCGCCCGCGACGCCCGGCGCGCCCGGTGTCGCGGCGCCCCCGCGGCCGGCCCCGGTTCCGCCGATGACGGTCGACGTCGAAGAGCTGAGGCGGATGATCCTCGCCGACATCCAGCCTCAGCTGACGGCGGCGAACAAGACGTTCGCGTCACAGTTCAATCCCGCCATCGGCTTCATCGTCGACACCGTCTTCTCCCACAGTCGTGAGAACAAGTCGAACTTCGAATTCCGTTCGGGTGAGATCGGGATCTCCGCGAGCGTCGATCCCTTCGCGCGGGCGTACGCCATCATCAACGGCACGCCCGATGGGGTGGAGGTCGAGGAGGCGGCCATCGTCACCACCGCGCTGCCCTGGGGCTTCACCGTCAAGGGCGGGCGCTTCTTCGCCGAGTTCGGACGCCTGTCCACGTTCCACGATCACGATCTGCCGTTCGTGAACCGTCCCCTCGTGCTCGACCGGTTCATCGGAGGCGAATCCCAGGCCGACGGCGTCGAGGTGAACTGGCTGGCCCCCACACCGCAGTACCTGGCGTTCACGGTGGGCGCGTACAATAAGATCGGCGCCGCCAACGACCGCGTCGACAACAGGATCCCGCGGGACATCTCGGAGTTCACCTTTCTGGGCCGGCTGCACACGGCGTTCAGCCTCACGGACTCGCTCGGCATCGACGTCGGCCTGAGCGATGCCTACACGCCCGAGGTACGGAACGTGGGGCTCAAGCCCCGCAACGTCTTCGGCGCCGACTTCACGGTGCGCTACGCGCCGCTCAGCCAGGCCGCATACCGCGGATTCGTCTGGGGCAGCGAATTCCTCGTGAATCACGAGACGCGGCCTGGAATTACGCCGACGGAGGACTCGCCGGATCAGATCTTCAGAGTTCGCGATGCCTTCGGCGGCTACAGTTACTTCGAAGCCCGCCTGACACGGCGCTACTATCCCGGCGTGCTGTTCGAATACGTCCAGGACATCGACCGGCCCGCCAGCCGTACCTGGGCGCTCTCACCGTACTTCACGATCTGGGCATCGGAGTTCCAGCGCCTGCGCCTGCAGTACACGCGCCTGGAGACGAATTCACCGAAGCAGACCGACGATCAATTCTTCCTTCAGTGGACGATCATCATGGGCAGCCACGCCCACAGCTTCCGCGACCGTTAGGAGATGACCATGAGACGCCTCCTCCTCGTTCTGCTCGCGATCGTCGCGTTGCTCCCTGCGGACGCCGGCGCCGCAAAGAAGATCCAGGTCGTGACGACCATCCCCGACCTGGCCGACATGACCCGGAAGGTCGCCGGGGACCTCGCCGACGTGAGTAGCATCGCCACCGGCGTGGAAGACATCCACGCCGTGCCGATGAAGCCCAAGTTTGCCGTGCTGCTCAATCGCGCTGACGTGGTCATCCTGATGGGCCTCGAGGCCGAGCACGCCTTCCTGCCGGCGCTCCTGGACGCCAGCCGGAACCCGAAGATCCGGCGCGATGCTCCGGGTTATATCGACACCTCGGTTTATGTGCCGGTGCTCGAGGTGCCTAGCCGTCTCGACCGCTCCCTCGGTGACCAGCATCCGATGGGCAATCCTCACATCAACCTCGACCCCGTGCGCGGCAAGAGCATGGTCCGCGCAATCGCCGACGGCCTGGCGCGCAACTTTCCGGAACACGCCTCGACGTTCCAGAAGAACGCGGCGGCGTACACGAAAGAGCTCGACGCCGCGATCGCGCGGTGGCAGCAGGAGGCCGCGCCCCTCAAGGGCAAGAAGTTGGTAAGCTACCACCCCGACCTGATCTACTTCGTCGAACGGTTCGGCCTGGAGGCGTTCGGGACCATCGAGATGCGTCCGGGTATCGACCCCACGCCGTCCCACGTCGCGGATCTGATCGAGCGGATGCGCCAGGCCAAGGTCGAGATCGTCGTGCGCGAGCGGCACTACCCGGCGGGTTTGGCCGAAACGGTCGCGAAGGCGACGGGAGCCAAGCTGGTCGAGCTGCCGGCAATGGTCGGCGGCGTCCCCGAGGCGGACAACTACATCGCGTTCATCGACTACAATATTCGAGCGCTCGTGAAAGCGGCGACGGGGGGCTGAGAGAGCTTCTTGTGTCTCGTCAAATTGCGCGACGTCAGCCTGGGTTACGGGCGCCAACCCGTCCTGGAGCACGTCACCCTCGATCTCGAGCGCGGCGAGTTCATCGCACTTCTCGGACCCAACGGTGCCGGCAAGACGACCCTGCTCCGGGGCATCGTCGGACTCCTGCCCGTCCTGACCGGCACGATCGAGTACGGCTTCGACCGCTGGAGCAGTCCGTTCGGCTACGTCCCGCAGCGTGAGAGGCTCGACCCGACCTTTCCCCTCAGCGCGCTGGAGGTCGCGCTGATGGGCACCTACGCCCATCTCCGTCCCCTCCGCCGTGCCGGGCGGACGCAACGGCAGGTGGCGCAGAAGTCCCTCGAGTCGGTCGGGCTCGGAACGATCGCCGACCAGCGGTTCGCGTCGCTCTCGGGCGGCCAGATGCAGCGCGTCCTGATCGCCCGCGCCCTCGCGGCCGAGCCGACGCTGCTCGTGCTCGACGAGCCGACGGCGGGCGTCGATGCGGAGGCGACGGCGGCGATCATGGACGTCGTGAGCCGCCTCAACCGCGAGGAGGGGCTGACGATCCTGCTCGTCACGCACCAGGTCCGCATGCTCCGCGGGATCGCCAACGCGGTCGTCTGGGTGCAGGACGGGCGCGCGACACGCCGGTGTGTGGACGAGGTCGAATGAGCACCCTCGGCGAGATCTTGCACCCCGGGTTCCTCCTTCGCGATGCGGTGGCGGCGAGCGTGCTCGTCGGCGCCGTGTGTCCCCTGGTCGGCGTGTATTTCATCCTGCGTCGGATGATCTTTCTCGGCGTCGCGCTGCCGCAGCTCTCCGCGGCGGGCATCGCGTTCGCATTCCTCCTGAACCGGTTCATCGCCGGTCCCCACCTGCCGGGCCACACGAACGTCCCGGCCCTCGCGCGGCTCGGCGCGTTCGTGTTCACCCTCGGCGGAATTCTCGTTCTCGCCGCGTTCGAGCGCCGCGGGCGCGAGGTCGTCGAGGCGCGCATCGGCGTCACGTACGCGATCGCCGGCGCCTTCACGATTCTCTTCGTGGCCGCCGACCCCTGGGGCGACGCTCAAATGGTGAATCTGTTGAAAGGCGACCTCCTCGCGACCACCGGCGGGAGCCTCGGTCTTCTGGCGGCGGTCCTGGGCGGCGTGGTCCTGACGCTGATCCTGTTTCAGAAGGAGTTCCTGCTCGTCTCGTTCGACCGCGAGCTCGCCCTGGTCTTCGGCAAGGCCGCGGGTCTGTGGGACACGGTCCTGTACCTCCTCTGTGGCGTGACGATCTCCTTTGGCGTGATGACGGCGGGGCCGCTCGTGACCTTCGGCTTTCTCGTTGCGCCGCCGCTGACCGCGCGCCTGCTCACCCGCCACATGGTCTCGTTTTCCGTGGTCTCGGCCATCGTCGGCGGTGTGACAGCGTTCATCGGATTCTATTGCGCGTATCGCTACGACTTGCCGCTCGGCCCTGCCGAGGTCGCAACGACGACCGCCCTGCTGGTCCTGGTCGGCGCCGGCAGCGGTTTGAGACGGATCCTCCAGCGGCGTCCGGCGTGAGCGCGCTCCTCTGGCTCGCCTTTGCGCTCTCGGGCGCGGGCGCGCTCGGTCTCGAGCTGCTATGGCTGCGATCGGCCGGGCTCGTGCTCGGCAGCACGGCGTCGACCACGGCCACGGTGCTGGCGGCCTACTTCGCCGGGCTCGCGGTCGGAGCGTTTCTCGCCCGACGACCGTCGGCCACGCCCGTTCGTCGATACGCGTGGCTCGAGCTCGGGGTCGCCGCCGGCGCGGTCGCGTCCTACGCGCTCCTGCGCTGGCTGGCGAGCGAGGGCGCGCAGGCGCTGCTCGGCGGCGCCGGCATGGCGGGCCGGGCCGCGGTCGTCGCCGTCGCGATCGTTCCGGTGACGGTGGCGCTGGGCGCAACGCTGCCCACTCTCTGCCACGCGCTCGCCACACCCCGCCTCGTCGGTCCGCGCGGCGGCGCGCTGTACGCGCTGAACACCCTCGGTGGCGCCGCCGGCATCGCGGCGATGGGGTTCGGC
>VBPC01000078.1 GCA_005887895.1 Candidatus Rokuibacteriota bacterium | reverse complement strand
CCGGCTGCGCGGCGGTCATGATCGGCCGGGCCGCGCTGGGCGCGCCGTGGATCTTCCGCGGGGCCGAGACCGGGCGCCCCGAGCGCGCGGCCATCATCCGCCGCCACGCCGCCCTCGTCGAGGCCCACTGTCCCGAGCGCGAGGTGCTCGTGCAGCTCAAGAAGCACCTGGCCTGGTACTCGGCCGGGCTGCCGGGCTCGGCGGCCCTGCGCCCGCGGCTCTTCGCCGCGCGCACGCCGGCGGAGGTCCGCGAGATCTTCTGGGCCGCGTGGTGAGCGGGCAGCGCTGGTTCGACGACTTCAAGGTCGGCGAGCGCTTCGAGAGCCCGTCGAAGACGCTGACCGACGCGCACTTCATGTTCTTCGCCGGCATGAGCGGCGACGCGCATCCACTGCACTACGACGACGAGTACGCGAAGCAGACGCGCTTCGGCCGCCGGCTGGCTCACGGCCTGCTGCTGACGTCGCTGACCGCGGTCGGCGCGTCGACGCTGTCGCCGTTCATCGAGGGCTCGATCGTGGCCTTCGTCGAGCAGGCGACGCGCTTCAAGGGGCCGGCGTTCGTCGGCGACACGGTCAAGCCGCGTCACGAGGTGATCGCGCTCGAGCGCAAGCGCTCGGCCGGCCTGCTCACGCTGCGCGTGACGCTCGAGAACCAGCGCGGCGAGGTCATCCTGGAGGGCGAGCACCGCTACCTGGTGGCTTACCGCCGCGACGAGAGGAGGTGAGGAGATGGCCAAAGGCATGGGCATGAGGAAGGAAAAGAAGAAGCCGAAGAAGACCAAGAAGTGATCCTGCTCGCAGTCGATGCGCTCGGCAAAGCGTATGGGACCCGGTCGCTCTTCGAGAGCCTGTCGTTCGGGCTCGCCGAGGGCGACCGGGTCGGCCTGGTCGGTCCCAACGGCTCCGGCAAGTCGACCCTCCTGAAGATCCTGGCCGGTCTCGAGACGTCCGATCGCGGCACCCGTTCGGTGCGCGGCGGCGTGCGCATCGGCTACGTGCCGCAGGATCCCGTCTTCCCGCCCGGCGTCACCGTGGCCCAGACGATCGCCGGCGCGCTGGGCGGCGTCGACGACGAGGAGCGGCCGGGCCGCATCGCGCAGGCGCTCGGGCGCGGCGGCTTTGCCGGCGGAGAGGCCGACGTCGACGCCTTGTCCGGCGGCTGGAAGAAACGGCTGGCCATCGCGCGGGAGCAGGCGACCGACCCCGACATCCTCCTGCTGGACGAGCCGACCAACCATCTCGACGTCGACGGCATCCTCTGGCTCGAGCGGCTCCTGGCCGAACGGGCGCGCGCCTTCGTGGTCGTGAGCCACGACCGCTACTTCCTCGAGCACGTCACCACGCGCATGCTCGAGCTGAATCGCGCGTATCCCACCGGCCTGTTCGAGGCGGCCGGGCCGTACAGCGCCTTCCTCGAGCGCCGCGCGGACTTCCTGCGCGGCCAGGCCGCCTGGCAGGCGTCGCTGGCCAACACCGTGCGCCGCGAGATCGCGTGGCTGCGGCGCGGCGCCAAGGCGCGCTCGACCAAGGCCAGGGGACGCATCAAGGAAGCGACCCGTCTCATCGACGAGCTGGCCGACACGCGAGCGCGCGGTCTGACGGCCACGGCGGGCATCGACTTCACCGCCACGCAGCGCCGCACGCGCAAGTTGCTGGTCGCGCGCGGGGTCACGATGTCGCTCGGCGGGCGCCGCCTCTTCGAGGGCCTCGATCTGACGCTGACGCCCGGCACGCGCGTCGGGCTGCTCGGTCCCAACGGCAGCGGCAAGACCACGCTGCTCGACGTGCTGGCCGGCGCCAGGGTGCCCGACGCCGGGACGATCGAGCGCGCCGACGGCCTGCGGCTCATCCGCTTCGAGCAGGACCGCAGCGCGCTCGACCCCGAGCAACCGCTGCGCCGCGCGCTGGCGCCCGAGGGCGACGCCGTCGTCTTCCAGGGTCGCAGCGTCCACGTCGTCTCGTGGGCCAAGCGCTTCCTCTTCCGTGCCGAGCAGCTCGAGCTGCCGGTCGGGCGGCTCTCGGGCGGCGAGCAGGCGCGCGTGCTGATCGCCCGCCTGATGCGAGAGCCGGCCGACATCCTCGTCCTGGACGAGCCGACCAACGACCTCGACATCCCCACGCTCGAGGTGCTGGAGGACAGCCTCGCGGAGTTCGACGGCGGCCTGGTGCTGGTGACCCACGACCGCTTCATGCTCGATCGGGTCTCGACGACGATCGTGGCGCTGGACGGCGCCGGGGGCGTCGAGACGTTCGCCGACTATGGGCAGTGGGAAGCGGCGCGGAGCGTGGTCGCGCCCGCCACGCGGGCCGTCACGCCGGCGGCCGCGCCCCGCCGGCGGGCGCCGTCTCGCCGACTCGGCTATCTGGAGCAGCGCGAGTGGGACGGCATGGAGCGCGCGATCCTCGACGCCGAGACGACGCTGCGCGCGTGCGAGACGGCGGTCGAGGATCCCGCCATCGCCTCCGACCCGGCAGCGCTGCAGGCGCGCTACGCGGCGCTGGAGGCGGCCCGCACCGCGGTGGACCAACTCTACGCCCGCTGGGCCGAGCTGGAGGCCAAGCAGGCGTGAGCAGGCAGCGCTTCGCGTGAGGCGGTGGGCCGCTCTCGTGCTCGCGCTGCTGCTCGTCGCCGGCGCGTCGTCCGTCCGGGCCGAGGATGCGGTCGAGACCGCGCGCGCGCTCCTGGCCGCCTGGCACGAGGATCCAGCACGCATCGACCGGGCGCGTACGCTGCTGGAGAGCGCGGCGGCGGCCGAGCCCTCGCCGCCGACACTCGTGGAGCTCTCGCGCGTGTGGTTCCTCACCGGTGATTTCCGCGCCCACTCCACCAGCGAGCGGGTGGCCGCCTACGAGCACGGGCGCGAGGCAGCGGGGCGCGCGCGTGATCTCGCGCGCAGCGAGCAGGCCTATCTCTGGTACGCGATCAACACCGGCCGGGTGGCCGAGCTCACCGGGGTGATGCGCGCGGTCCGACTCGTGTCGTCGGTCCGGGAGAGCTCGCAGCTCGTCCTGCGCATCAATCCGTCGAGCGTGGATGGGCTGATCCTGGCCGGCGGCCTCGCCGCCGAGCTGCCGGGCTTCATGGGCGGCGATCGGGAGAAGGCCGAGAGCTACTTCGCCCGCGCGCTCGAGCTCGACCCGCACAAGACCGGCGGCCGCCTGGAGCTGGCGCGCCTCTACATGGCCACCCGGCGCTGGGCCGACGCGCGCCGCGAGCTCGAGCGCGTGCTGGACGACCCGGCGCCGAGCGATCTGCCCCGGTGGACGGTCGCCGAGGTCCCGCGCGCCCGCGCACTGCTGGCCGAGCTGGGCGCGCGCGGCGAGCCGCGCGGGCAGCGCCCGGGCCAGGAATCGCCGTAGGCGTCCCGGCCCCGGCGCCGATCAGTCCGCGGTGCGCGCGGCCGGGCATCGGCGCTAGGCCGCGCGACGCAGCGCGAGCTCCGGCGCCACCCGGTCGGCGTCGGGCGCCACGGGCTTCACGACCAGCTCGTAGCCGGCCGGCACGCGACGCACGACGGCGGCCCACGCCGGCTCGAGCAGGAATCCCCAGTCGGCCGGCGCCGTGAGGACGACTCGGCCGGGGCGCCACGGCAGCGGCGCCTCGACGTTGACCGCGACCAGGGACTCGCCGCCGAGCGCCCGAACGACCGCAGCGTGCACGTGCGCGCGAATGGTGAGGGCACGCTCGACACGCCGGTCCTGCCACACCCGCCACCCGAGCGGCACGACCACCAGACTGCCGATGATGAACGCGCTGACGAACGCGGACAACATGGCCATTCCCTCCCGTCCGTTGGGATGGGATTCGGCCACGGGAGGATTCCGCACGCCTCAATCCGACCGGCCGCGCGCGGCGATCTCCCAGACAGCTTCCACGGCGGTGCCGCGCATCACCCAGACGCGATCGTAGAGGTTGAAGGTGGGATCGCAGTGTGGCGGGAAGAACTCGATGCGCTCGCCGAGCCGCGGGGCCCGCGCGGCGTCGACGATCGTCAGCCGTCCGTGCTCGTCGCCGGCGAAGCCGTACTCCACACCGGGCCGCTCGACGGCCTCGGGCGGAAACGGCTTGTCGGTCGAGAACGCCTTCAGTCCAGCGTCGACCATCGCGCGATCGGCGGCGACGCTCACCACCGTGGACACCACGGTGAGCGCCATCTCGAAGTCGGTCAGCGCCGCGCCGGCGCGGCCGCCGACGCGCCGATAATCGAGATCCATCACGCAGTAGGATCCGGACTGCAGCTCGGTGAGCCCGGCGAGCTCGCTGTCGATGTCGTAGGTACCGGTGGACGCGCCGGCGACGATCTCGACCGGCAGCCCGGCGCCCGCGAAGCGCTCGCGCGTCTCCATGAGCGGCGCCATCGCCTTGTGGGAGGCGTCGCGTCGCGCCGCCCACCCCATGACGTGAGCGCACTGGCCGGCGTAGCCTTGCAGGCCGCGCAGCCGCAGCGCGCGCTGCTCGGCCACGAGCCGGCCGAGGGCCAGCGCCGGCTCTCCCGGCTCCACGCCGGTGCGGCGCGCGCCGACGTGAATGTCGACGAGCACGTTGAGGGTGACGCCGTCCTCGGCGGCCGCGCTCGCCAGCGCACGCACGTTGTCGGGATGGTCGACCACGATCATGGTGTCGGCCGCCTCGCCCGTCAGCCGCGTGAGCCGTCGGATGCCGCCGGGGGCCACGACTTCCGTGGTGATCAACAGTCCGCGCACGCCGGCCCGCGCCATCACCTCCGCCTCGCCGAGCTTGGCGCACGCCACACCGAGCGCGCCGGCGGCAACCTGACGGTGAGCGATCTCCGGGCAGCGGTGGGTCTTGGCGTGGGGGCGCAGCGCCTTGCCCGTGTTCCGCACGTGCGCCGCCATGCGCGCCAGATTTCGCTCGAACCGGTCCCGATCGAGCAGCAACGCCGGCGTCGGAATCTCATCGCGATGCATGGACCCCGACTATACAAGAACGATTGCCGCCGTGCTTCGAGCGCCGTCGACCTGTTTCACCGGCGTGACCCGGCGGTCGTCGAGGGCCGCCCCGGCTTTGCCGGGGCGGCCCGAGTGTCTGGGGGTCTGGGGGCTTGGGGGCCCTTCGAGGCCCCCCATCTTCTTATCGCCGAAGGCGGCGGGACTGGATCGCGCTCGTCACATCGTAATCGGTCGCGCGACGCGCCGGATCGTTGGCGTCGCGGGTGGCCGCGTCGAGCGCCGCCTGGTCGGCGGCTTGCTGCGCGTCGCGCGTCGCGGTGTCGATCGGGGCGGGCGGCGGGACGACCAGCCGCTTGCGCGTGGCTTGGAGCTTGAGCTGCGTCTCCTGCTCAGGGCTGGCGCTCTGGGCCGGCGCGGCCAGAGGCAGGAGCGGCACGGCGAGCAGCACGGCGACGACGGCGAATCGGAGCTGCATGGCACTGACCTCCATTCCTGAGCCTACACCTGCCGATGCGCCGTCGCGCTCATCCGATGCTCACGTCGTCGCCGACCTGGTTGGGCCGGCCCGGCCGCGGTGGAAAAAACTTGCACAGCACCAGCCCGACGTCGGTCACGGCGTGCACGATCGCGTCGCGCGGGCGCCCGCCGCGCAAGCGCTCGACCATCGCGTCGCGCACGCGCCGCCAGTACTCCTCGCCCACCCGCGCGTGCACGCCCTCGTCGCCGACGATCGCCAGCTTGCGATCTTCGACGGCGACGTAGATCAGCACGGCGTTGCGCTCGTCGGTGGTGTGCATCCGCAGCCGGTGGAAGACGTGCGTCGCCCGCGCCAGCGCGTCGCCCGCGGGCTCACCACGGCGGCGCGGAATGCGGCGCTCGAGGTGCACGCGGATCTCGCCGGAGGTCCCGCGTTCGGCGGCGTGCACCGTCGCGGCGATCGTGTCGAGGTCCTCGTGCGAGAAGAGGCGCGTGGCCCAGCCGGGGTGACGGGCCATCACCAGTCTCCCGACGCGCCGCCGCCGCCGAAGGAGCCGCCACCGGCGGAGAAGCCGCTATCGCTCTCGCCGCCGCCACCTCGCCCGCCGCCGCCGCCCATGCCCCAGATCGGCGGGACGATCACCGTCGGCGAGTCCCAGCCGCGCCGGCCGCCGGCGACGTATGCGTTGCGCCGCGCGCGGCCCCCGCTCATGGCGTCGATCGCCAGCATCACCACGACAACGCCGAAGACGCCGAGCACGGCCAGCGTCCATGGCGACACGCCACGGCCCGGGCTCCGGCGCGCCGGCGACAGCGCCTTGGTGTCGACGCGCGCGAAGACGGCGTCGACGGCGCCCTGGAGGCCGGCGGCATAGCGCTGCTCGCGGAAGCGCGGGGCGATCGTCTCGCGGACGATCTGGCTGGCGACGGCGTCGGTCAGCACCGGCTCGAGCCCGTAACCGACCTCCATCCGCACGCGTCGCTCCTTGACGAAGACGAGGAGGATCACGCCGTTGTCGAGGCTCTTCTGGCCGACGCGCCACCGCTCGGCCAGCCGGATGCCGAAGTCCTCCAGGCTCTCACCCTCGAGCGAGGGAAAGATCGCGATGACCATCTGGGCGCCGGTCGCCGACTCACGCTGGGCCAGCGTGCTCTCCAGCCGCCCTCGCGCGTCGGCAGGCAGCAGGCCGGCGTAGTCGTTCACCCGCTGGCTGGGCACGGGCGGGATGACAAGCGCGAGGGCGAGCAGGACGACCGGGAGCAGGCTAGAACTTCACCTTCGGCGCGGTGGCGGCCTCGGGCACGGCCTCGAAATACGCCTTGGGCTTGAATCCAGTAAAGCTGGCGACCACGCGGTCGGGGAAGACCACCAGCCGCGTGTTGTAGTCCTTCACGGCCTCGTTGTACCGCCGACGCTCGACGGCGATCCGGTTCTCGGTGCCCTCGAGCTGGCTGTTGAACTGCATGAAGTTCTGGTTGGACTTCAGCTCCGGATACTTTTCCACGGTCACCAGGAGCCGGCTGAGCGCGCCGCTGACCTGGGCCTGGGCGGCCGCGAAGCGCTCCATGGCCTTCGGGTCGTTGAGCGCCTCGGGCGTGAGCTGAACGCCGCTCGCGCGCGACCGCGCCTGGGTCACCTCGGTCAGCACGGTGCGCTCCTGCCGGGCAAAGCCCTTGACGCTCTCCTCGAGACCCGGGATGAGGTCGAGGCGACGCTGATAGACGGTCTGCACCTGCGCCCACTTCTCGTTGACGTTTTGCTCGGAGCGCGCCAGGCCGTTGTTGACGCTCACCGCCCAGCTTCCGACGGCCAGCAGCACGATGCCGCCGACGAGGACTAGCAGCACGAGGCCGAGGATCACGTGTTTCATACCGGCGCGATTATATTAGACTCCGCGCATGAGTGTCGAATCCCTGCCCTCCTATGGCGTCAAGGCTCGGAACACGTCCGCGCACAGCGAGAACAAGATCCACGACGACGCCGTCGCCCGGCAGTACGGTTTCCGCGGCGGCCTGGTGCCCGGCGTCACGGTGTACGCCTACCTCACCGAGCCGCTCGTCGCGGCCTTCGGCGCGGCCTGGCTCCAGCGGGGTACCGCGAGCGTGCGATTCCACAAGCCGGTCTTCGACGGGGAGGAGCTGACGGTGGCCGGCGACGTGACGGCGCGCGACCCCCGCGGCGGCTCGATGACGATCACGGGGGCCACGGCCGCCACGGCGGCGGCGGCGACGCTCGAGGCGACGCTGCCGGCCGGCTCGCCGACGCCGGTGAACGTCGCCCTGTACCGGACCGCGCCCTTGCCGGACTCCCGTCCAGAGGCCACCCGCGCCCACCTGGGCGCGCTCGAAACGCTCGGCACCCCCGTGAACGTCTACGACGAGGCGCGCGCCGGTGAGTGGCTGGACAAGGTCGACGACCCGCTGCCGCTCTATCGCGGCCGCGACGGCTGGGTCCATCCGGCGTACTTCCTCGACCAGGCCAACAAGGCGCTGAGTCTCAACGTGCGCCTCGGCCCCTGGATCCACGCCGGGAGCGTCGTGCGCCATCTCGGCGGCGCGCGCGTCGGCGAGACCCTGACCACGCGCGGGCGCGTGCGCTCGCTGTTCGAGAAGAAGGGCCGCGAGTTCGTCGAGCTCGACCTCGTGATCGTCGCCGGCGACCGCGCCCGCCTCGTCGCCCACGTCCTGCACACCGCCGT
>VBPC01000169.1 GCA_005887895.1 Candidatus Rokuibacteriota bacterium | reverse complement strand
GGTAGTGGACGTACAGCGCGCCGATGCCGCCCGCCAGCGCGGCGCCGATCGTGAAGGCGAGCAGACGGTACTTGAGCGGATCGATGCCGGCGGCGCCGGCCAGCGGCGCGTTGTCGCGCACGGCGTGAAAGGCGCGCCCCAGGCGGAACGTGGTCAGGCCGCGGTAGAGCAGCACGACCCCGACGAGTGCCGCGAGGGCCAGCCAGTAATTCGCCGGCAGGGTCGTGACGGCCAGCGCGCCGAGCGCGGGCTTCGGGATGCCGGTGATGCAGAGCGGCCCGCGCGTGACCTCGACCCAGTTGTTCGCGACGATCCCCGCCACGAGGGCCAGGCCGAGCGTGCCGACCGCGAAGGCGTGCTCGGCCAGCCGGAACAGCGGCACGCCGACGAGCGCCGCCACCGCGGCGGCGACCAGCACCGCGGCGAGGAGGTCGGCCAGGAACGGCCAGCGTGCTCGTGTGGCGAGAATCGCCGCCGTGTACGCGCCGACGCCGAAGAAGGCCGGATGCGCGAGGGAGAGGCTGCCGACGTGGCCGACCACGAGGTCGTAGGACAGCGCCAGCGCGGCGAAGAGCGCGGTGAAGATCAGGACGTGCAGGACGTAGCGCTGCTGCCGCGGCGCGGCCGCCGCCACCAGCCACGGCGCCGCCACGACGACGCCGCCGAGGACGAGCCAGCCCGCCCGGCGCACGTCAGATGCCGATCCGGCGGCCGAAGAGGCCCTGCGGCCGCCAGAGGAGCACCGCGATCATGATCAGGAAGGCGATGGCGTCCTTGTACGCGTAGGAGACGTAGCTGCCGGCCAGCGCCTCGGTGAGGCCGATCAGGAAGCTGGCCGCGATGGCGCCGTTGACGTAGCCGAAGCCGCCGGCCACCACCGCCGCGAACGCCTTGAGCGTCAGCGTGGTGCCCATGTCGGGGAAGATGTTGAACAGCGGCGAGACGAGCGCCGCGGCGATGGCGGCGAGCGCCGCCGACAGCGCGAAGGTCACCATCGCCACCTGCTGGACGTCCACGCCCACCACGGCGCACGCCTCGCGGTTCTGCGACATCGCGCGCATCGCGCGGCCGGTGCGCGTGCGCCCGACGAAGCGGTGGAGCCCCCAGAAGATCAGCAGGCTGGCGGCCAGCACGAGGAGGCGCTGCCAGGCCACGCGCAGGCCGCCCACGTCGAGGATGCGCGACGAGAGCGCCGTCGGCACTTCCTTGGGCTGGGTGCCGAGCACGATGATGGCCAGGTTCGTCAGGACGATCGACGTGGCCAGCGTCGCGATCAGCTGCACGGGCCACGAGCGCGGCAGGATCGCGCGGATCACCGTGCGCTGGTAGGCGACGCCGAAGGCCACCATGACAGCCGGCGCCAGCAGCGCGGCGATGGGGTAGGGCAGGCCGAGCTCGCTGTAGCCGAACCAGAACGCGTAGGCGCCCAGCATGAAGAACTCGCCGTGGGCGAAGTTGATGAGGCGCGCCACGCCCAGCATCAACGCCAGCCCCGCCGCCACCATGGCGTACATCGCGCCGAGCGTCAGGCCATGCAGAACCTGCTCGAGAATGTCGAAGATCAGATTAGTGTCCGTAAACGCGCGGTCGAGGAGCGCCCCGGCTCCGCCGGGGCGCTCCGAGGGTGTGGGGGTTTGGGGGCCATCTCGGGGCCCCCATGATCAATTGAGAAGGGCCGGGCTCGTTGGCAGCTTTTCCAGGATGCGGAGCTGGCCGTCGCGCATCTCGATCAGGATCATGTTGATCCAGGCCTGGTGGTGGTCGTCGAACTTGATCGGTCCCAGCGGCGAGTCCTTGACGTCGACCTCCTCGAGCGCGGCGCGGATGGTCTGACGATCGGCCTTGCCGTGCTTCTTGAGCGCGATCTCCAGCGCCGGCACCACCGCCCACTTGAGCGTGATGGCCGCGAGACTGCCATGGATGCGCGGCGGCACCTTGTAGCGCTCCATCCACTTCTTGTCCCAGTCCGGGTCCAGCCCCGTCACCCAGTAGCCGGCCTCGACGACGCCGTCGCCGAGCTTCGGGTTGTCGCGCACCTGGTAGAGGAACTCGGCGGAGGCGAGACTGCCGCGCGAGTAGACCTTCTGGGTGAGGCCCAGCTCCCGGAACTGGCGCATGAACGGCGCGCCGTCGCTGGCCAGGATCACGCCCAGGATCGTCTCGGGATTCGCGCGCTTCAGGCGCGTCAGCACGGGCCGGTAGTCCGGCTGGCCGGGATCGAAGAACTCGGTGGAGAGCAGCTTGATGCCGGCCTTCTTGAACGCCGCCTCGTAGGCGACCGCGGCGCCGCGGCCGAAGTCGTTGTTCATGGCCAGGACCGAGGAGGTCTTGACGCCCTGGCGCGCCATGTAGCGGGCGAAGGTGTAGGCCATGATCTCGTCGTCGAGGGCGACGCGAAAGGTCCACTCGTTGCCACCCTTGCCGGAGAGCTCGCGAATCTTCGGATGCGAGCACGCCTCGATCACCATCGGGACGCCGATCTCCTTGACGACCGGCATCGCCCCGAGGCAGGCGCCGCTGTGGGTCTGGCCGACGATGACGTCCACCTGGTCGACATCGGTCAGCTTGCGCACGGCGCTCACCGCCTCGCCCGGCTGCGCCTTGTTGTCGGCGAAGTAGGCCTCGATCTTGTGGCCCATGACGCCGCCCCGGGCGTTGATCTCCTCGACGGCGAGCGTGGCGCCCCAGCGGACGCCCTCGCCGGTGATGGCGGCGGGGCCGCTCATCGCGGAGGCGAAGCCGATGCGGATCGGCGGCGCCTGGGCGCCGGCGGAGACCGCCATGAGGAGCATGGTGGCGAGCGTGAGGGCGAGTCGCATGGCGTTCTGCTCTTTATCCAACGACCGCGAGATCCTGGCTGGAGCGGGTGAGCGTGCGGGCGCCGCTGGAGGTGATCTCGACGGCGTCCTCGACCTGTACGCCGCCCCAGCCGTGCTCGTAATAGGGTGTCTCGACGCAGAACACCATGCCCGCCTCGAGCGCGGTGGTGGCCGTCGCGTTGATGGTGGGCGGGTCGTAGGGCTCGAGCCCGATTCCGTGGCCGACGTGGTGTCGCTGGTAATGCGGCAGCCCATGCTCGCGCGTGACGCGGACGGCGAGGTCGAAGAGCCGGCTCACCGGCACCCCCGGCTTCATCGCCGCGATCGCGGCGCGCTCGCCGGCGAGGATGGCCGCGTAGTAGCGCGCCTGCTTGTCGCTGGGGGCGCCCAGCACGGCCGTGCGCGAGATGTCCGAGCGATAGGGCCCGACGAGGCACCCCAGATCGAAGCGCACGAGGTCGCCCGGCCGCAGCGCGCGATCGGTCGGATAGACGTCGGCCAGGGCCGCCCGCTCGCCGATCGTGACCACGGTGAAGAACGGCTCGGCGCCCTTGCGCACGACCTCCTGCTCGTAGACGCGGGCGGCCTCGCGCTCGGTGACGCCCGCCCGCAGCATGCCGAGGACCGCGGCGATGCCGTCCTCGGCGATCAGCGCCGCCCGCTCGAGGGCGGCGACCTCGTCGGGCCCCTTGACCATGCGCGCCTGGCGGAACATCTGGTACGCCGGCACCAGCGTCGTCCCCGCCAGCCGCTCCTCGAGGCGCCGCCACGTGGGCGCGAACAGGTTGCCCTCGTCGAGGCCGACGCGCCGGCCGAGCACGCCGAGGTCGCCGAGGACTCCGGCCAGCGCGTCGGCGGGGCTCGGCGCCGGCGCCCGGGTCCACTCGCGGATCTTGCGTCCGATCTCGCCGGGCTCGTCGGCGTACTCGAAGAAGAACTTCCCGTAACAGGCGAGGTGGTCGACCTCGATCGCGTCGGAGGCCACGCCGGTGGTGTCGCTGAAGGGGATGACCAGCGCGGTCCCGCGGCGCGTGAAGATCGCGTAGAGCTCGAGCCCACGGAAGAGGGCGTGCGAGATCGAGCGCAGGCCGCTCACGTAGTAGACGTTCTCGGTGGTGGTGGCGACCAGCGCGTCGAGGCCCTCGGCCTCCAGCACTCCGGTCAGGCGCTGCCGTCGATGGGCATCCATGGGGTCACCTGAAGTTGGGGATGACGTCGCGCCCGAAGAGGTCGATCGCCTCCTGCATCTCGGGCACCGTGTTGGCGACGAAGAGCAGGCCGGCGAGCGTGGTCACGCCGGCCTGCTGGTAGACGCGGATCCGCTCGCAGATCTCCGCCGGGCTGCCGATGAGGTTGCGCTGCTCGAAGCCGCCCGTCTGCTCGCGCAGCGTGGATCGCTTCAACGACTCCAGGTGCTTGTAGAGCTGGGAGCCGTGGAAGCGCTTCACCGCGTCCTCGTGCGTGCGGCCGATCGAGCAGGCGAACTGCGGGGCGATGTCGATCCGCGCCCCGTCGCGTCCGGCCTTGGCGGCGGCGCGGTGCACGTCCTCCACGCCGCGCGCGACCTCCTCCGGCGACAGCACCGCGGGCATCCAGCCCTCGCCGTATTCCCCCGCGCGGCGCCGGACCTCGGCATGGTTCCCCCCGGCGTACAGCGGTAGCGGCGCCTGCCGCGGCTTGGGAAAGCACTCCACGTCCTGGAAGCGGACGTGCCGCCCGTGGAAGCTCGCCTTGCGCTCGGTGAAGAGCAGGCGCAGCGCGCGCATCCCCTCGTCGACGATGTCGCCGCGCCGCGCGTCCCGGGCGTCCGGGTAGAGCGCCTCGTACTCCTCACGATAGGCGCCGGTGCCCACGCCGAGGATCACGCGACCACCGGAGAGCTGGTCGAGGGTGGCGACCTGCTTGGCCAGCACCGGCATCGTGCGCATGGGAAGCACGATGATACCCGTGGCGAGCCGGATGCGCTCGGTGCGCGCGGCCACCCAGGCGAAGGTGATGAGCGGCTCGTAGAAATTCGGAGGCTGGGGCCACTCGCGCTGGACGTAGCGCTGGGTCGTCATGTGGTCGTTGCCCCACACCGAGTCGAATCCCACGCGCTCGGCCAGCAGCGCCGTCGGCAGGACGTCCTCGGGCCGCGCGAACGGCACCGGGTACATCATCCCCTCGATGCACGTCGGAATGTGGACGCCGAACCTCAGCGGCATCGCAGCTCCCGCCAGGCGGGCGCGAGCTCGCGACCGAGGCGCTCCATCTGGCCGGCGAGATCGGGCCCCTCGGGCACGACGGCCACGACGCCGTCGAGGCCGGCCTCGGCCCAGCGGGCGAGGGCGGCGCGGCAGTCGGCCGGCGTCCCGGCGATCGCGACGAGGTCGAGCACGTCGTCGCTGACGAGGTCGGCGGCCGGGCGGCCGGTCGTCATCGCGTCGCGGAAGCGCTGGGTGCGCGCCGGACCGAGCCCGGCGTCCACGAGGATGGATTGGCCGTGGAGCAGGCCGAGGTAGTACGCGACGAGCGGCCGCATCCACGCGCGCGCCTGCGCGCGGTCGTCGGCCACCGCCACCGGCAGGTAAGCGATGACCGTGAACTCGCCGCGCGCCCGCGCGGCGGTCGTCGCGCGCACTCGTCGCACGTGAGCGGGCGAGGCCAGGATGGAGCACTGCACGCCGTCGGCGACGTCCGCCGCGAGCGCGAGGGCGCGCGGCCCCTTGACGCCGAGCAGGAGGGGCACCGGCGCCGGCGGCGGAGCCTCGAGCGCGACCTCCTGCACGGCGAACACCTCGCCCGCATACGTCAGCCGCTCAGCGTCGAGCAGCCGGCGCACGATCTCGACGCTCTCGCGCAGCGCGCGCAGCGGCGTCTTGAAGGGAATCCCCATCTGCTCCTCGATCCACCGCCGGTTGCTGCTGCCGAGGCCGAGGACGACGCGGCCGGGCGCGATGGCCGCCAGCGTCGCCGTCTCCATCGCGACCAGCGCCGGGTGGCGCGTGTACGGGTTGACCACGCCGAGGCCGATCACGATGCGCTCGGTGACGGCGGCGGCCGCCGCCGCCAGGGAATAGGCGCCGGGACGGAAGTAGTCCTCCATGACCCAGAGACTGCCCAGCCCCGCGCGCTCGGCGGCGCGCGTCCGGTCGACGATGCGGCCGGGGAGGCCGTGACCCATGAGCGCAACGCCGAGGCTATCGCTCCAGCGCCAGTCCATAGGCCTCGCGGAGGACGCGGAGGAGGCGATCGAAATCGCCGTCGGCGGCCGGCACCGGCGGCAGCCACGCGCGGCTGGCGCCGGGGTCCTTGAGTCCGCCGGAGGTCAGCACGACGACGATCGTCTGTCCTGCCTCGAGCGCTCCGCGGCGAGCAAGCTGCATGACGGCCGTCAGCGACGCGGCCGCCGACGGCTCGACGAACAGGCCTTCCTCGCGGGCCAGCGCGCGCTGCGCCTCCAGGACGCCCTCGTCGGTCAGTCGCACGCCGGCGCCGCCCGAGTCGCGCAGGGCGGCGAGCCCTTGCCACGTGCCGTACCGCGAGGCGATGGAGAAGGCGACCGAGGGCGCCGGCGCCTCGACCGCCTCCGGCGCCGGCAGCCCGCGCTCGAGGGCGTGGGCGAGCGGACCGAACGGTTCGGCGGCGATCATGCGCGGCGTGTGCTTCACGAGGCCGAGTGTGTGCAGCTCCGTCCAGCCCTTCCAGATGCCGTAGAGCCCGTCGCTGTAGGCGCTCGGCACGACGACCGCGTCGGGCGCCGTCCAGCCGAGATCCTCGGCGATCTCGTACGCGATGGTCTTGTAGCCCTCGATGCCCCACGGATTCGAGCCGACCGGCGGCGCGACGAAGCCGCTGGTCGGATACCAGCCGAAGCGCTCGACGCCCTGGCGCATGAGGTCCCACCGCGACTCCGACGTCGGACAGGCGACGACGGCGGCGCCATAGGCCTGCATCAGCGTCTTCATCGTCTCGGGCACCGAGGCGAGCGTGAAGATGACGCAGGGCAGGCCGGCGCGCGCCGCGTAGGCAGCGGTGGAGGCGCCGTGGTTGCCGGTGGAGGCGATCGTGATCACCCGGGCGCCCGTCTCGACGGCGTGCGTGACCGCCGTCGCGCACAGCCGGTCCTTGTAGGACCACGTGGGGTTCTGGCTCTCGTCCTTCGCATAGAGCCGCGGCACACCGAGCCGCCGGCCGAGACGCTCGAGATGAACGAGCGGTGTCGCGCCCTCACCGAGCGAGACGGGGCGCTCCGACCGCACCGGCAGCAGATGACGGAACCGCCAGAGGCCGCGCCCGCCGGCGCTGAACACCTCGGACGTCACGCCGGCGAGCGGCCCCAGATCGTACTCGACGCTGAGATTGACGGCGATGCCCTGCGCGCGACACCGCGGACAGCCGGTGAACAGGCGCGGCTCCTCGAAGCGGCTGTGACAGCGGAGGCACTGGAGTCCGAGCACGCGCGCCTCCGGGGTCATGGCGGGCTAGTGTAGGAACGGCCCGCGAGCCTGTCAAACCGTGGGGACGCGTTTCAGTGCTCGTCGCGCTTGCGCTCGAGCTCCCAGGCCGCGAAGCAGCGGATGTGGACGTGGTACTTGTCGAGACCCGGGCTGTCGCCATCGCGGACGAACTGGATCTCGAATTCCATCTGGTCGCGCGCGACCGGCAGGTCGCAGATCGCGCAGGCGGCGCCGACGCCCGGCCCGCCCCACGTGCGGTCGGGCCTTCGGTTCGGGAGCTTGCCGTTGTGCAGGACCGAGCGGGCCTTCTCGCGGAGCGTGTGCTCGTCCACCCGGCGGACCCCGCTGCGGAACGATCATGGAGGCCAAGCCAGATGCCGTCGGAGCGCTTGCCGCAGGCCGAGGGAAGGCGCTACGAGACTAGCACGAACGGTGGCTCACTTCGCGAGTCGCACGAATGCGTACCCCATGACCCGAAGCTGCTCGGAGACCACGGCGTTCTGCCGTCGCTCACCCGGCCCCTCGTCGGCGCCGGCGGGTGAATCGCTCGCGGCATCCCGACGACGATCGCCGAACCGGCGATCCAGGATGACCTCGACGTCGGGCTCCTGGCCAAACTGCTCGCGCAGGTGCTTGTACACATCCGGAAGCTGCCGGGCGACGATGAAAAGGAACCGGGTCACGCAGCGTTACGAGAGCGTGGCCGGCGGTCGCGGGGCAATGGGCAGGCGACGCCCGACCAGCCGCGAGGTTCCATCGACCGACCGCGGGGGCGCCACCCGAGGCATTTCTCCCACGGTTTCCCAGTGCTGCCGATACGTCGCGATCGACGCGACGACGACACGAGCCTCGACGGTGATGAGGTCGATGCCGACGAGCGAGACGCGCACCCAGGCGTCGATGACGATGCCCTTGTCGAGCACGCGATCGAGGACGTCGATGAGGCTGCTCCCGGCAGCCGCTCGCTCAATAGCCATCGTCGTTGAAGGGACCTCTGCGTAGAGTTACGTATGCCCCGGCCGTCGGCGCAATCCCTGAAAGCCTTTTCCTACTCGCTACCCATAATTGACACCGAAAGGTTCGCTGCCAGGCGTCAGGCTGGGGGCAAACGGGATCGATAGGTGCCTCACGGGCCGGGGCTGAAGCACGTCGAGAGCACGCCCTCGACGCAGACGCACTCCAGCGGCTCGCCTCGCGGCGCGCGCATGATGACGATTCGTCCGTTGCAGGGGACCGGTCGACGGGCGGGCTGGCGCATCGCGGCGACCACGGCAAGCAGGGCGACGGCGGCCACGAAGACCGCACAGACGATCACGTACCTCATGCCCGGGACGTCCTCTCCCGACAGGGTACCCGCGACGTCGAATCCGTGGCCGGAGGGCTCGCGTCCCAACATGGTCAGACGAGATATCGACAGGGGGAGGTGACGCTCGTGAGCCAGTCATCGCGTCCCGTGGTCCGGATCGTTCAGCCCGAGCCCGTCGTCGAAGGCGCCGGCGTCCGCCTGCGCCGGAGCCTGGGGACGCGCGCGCTCGATCATCTGGACCCGTTTCTGCTGCTCGACCACTTCGAGTCGGCCGACGCGGTGGACTACGAGGCGGGCTTCCCGTACCACCCGCACCGCGGGATCGAGACGGTCACGCTCGTGCGCCACGGGCAGGTGCGGCACGGAGACTCGCTGGGCCATCGCGGGATGATCGGCGCCGGCGACATCCAGTGGATGACGTCCGGCAGCGGGATCCTCCACGAGGAGATGCCGCAGGTGCGCCCCGAGGGCATCGCCGGCCTGCAGCTCTGGCTCAATCTGCCGGCGCGCGACAAGATGAGCCGCCCGAAGTACCGTGACCTTGCCGCCGAGCAGCTCGTCGAAGCCGAGACCGCCGAGGGCGCGCGCCTCCGGATGATCGCCGGCGAAAGCGCCGACGGGCGGGTGTCGGGACCGGTGGAGGGCCTGGCCGTCGCGCCGAAATTCGTCGACGTGACGCTGCGACCCGGCACCGCGTTCCGCGAGGCGGTCCCGCGCGGTCACACGGCCTTCGCGTACGTCGACCACGGCGCGGTCCGGTTCGGTCCCGAGCGGACACGCGTCGAGGCGCCGGCCCTGGTCGTCTTCGGCGAGGGAGACGTGGTCGAGGCCTCGGCGGAGCCCGGTGGCGGCCGGTTCCTCCTGGCCGCCGCCCGCCCGCTGGGCGAGCCGATCGCTCGCTATGGGCCCTTCGTGATGAACACGCGGGCGGAGATCGAGCAAACGCTGCACGAGCTCCGCACCGGCAGCTTCATCCGCGAGGAGGCTGATTAGTTAGAAGGGGCGCCCCGACATGGCCCCCCACACGGCTCGGGGCGCCCCGGCGGAGCCGTGACGGCCGCCAATAGAGATGGGGGGCCCCGACATGGCCCCCCAAGCCCCCCACACGGCTCGGGCCGCCCTGGCAGAGCCGTGACGGCCGCCAATGGAGATGGGGGCCCCGAAATGGCCCCCAACCCCCCAATCGCTCGGGGCGCCCCGGCGGAGCCGTGACGGCCGCCAATAGAGATGGGGGCCCCGAAATGGCCCCCAACCCCCCGACACGGCTCGGGCCGCCCCGGCGGAGCCGTGACGGCCCTCGTTAACCCAGGAGACTCGTCACCGCACCGCGCGTCGCGGCGGCACGGACGGCGCCGTGAGCGCGGAGCCGAGCTGGGCCCATGACCACACGCGGTTCTGGTCCACCAGGAGCGTCGAGGTGACGATGAGGGCCTTGAGGCGCCGCACGCGATCGGCGGCGCCCGGCTCGACCGCCGGATCGACGCTGCGCGAGCGCTGGAACCCGAGCTCGATCTCCCGGAGCAGGCCGTTCTTGACGCCATAGGTGAGGATGCCGTCGCGGCGGGCCGATGCCGCGCTGTGGCTCGTAAGGAGCACTGCCTCGGTGTCGGGCCGGCAGTCCGCCACGATCACGCAACTCAGGTCCTGTCCCACGAACGGCGACACCGTCGGCGTCAGCCCCATGAGGCCCAGGATCGTCGGCGTCAGATCGACCTGGCTCGCCACGACGTCCACGTGACGCGGCCGAACGCGCAGCGCGGGGCGCAGCGCGGGCGGCAGCCACACGTAGAGCGGCGTGAGGTGGTGGCCCAGCCAGCGCTCGTCGGCGCCCTTGCCGATGACCTCGTGGCGGCCGTGGTCGCCGAGGACGAGCACCAGCGTGTCGTCGAGCAGCCCGTCACGCAGCAGACCCGTGAACCAGCGCTCGAGCTCGCCGTCGAGGTAGCGCAGCGCCGCCGGGTAACGGTCCGGGTCCCGCGCCAGGGCCGCGACGTCCGGATGGACCAGTGGCATCACGAAGGGGTGATGCGTGCTCAGGGTGAGGGTGGTGAGGAAGAACGGCTGCCCGGTCCGCCGCAGCGCCTCGATGCGGCGCCGCACCTGATCGAAGAGCGCGCCGTCGGTGACGCCCAGGCCCATGCGCTCGGCGTTGGCGGGGAAGTTGCCCTCGTCGAGGAACTGGCGGACGCCGTTGCGCGCCAGGAAGAGCGCAGTGTGGTCCTGGTGGTGATCGCGGTTGTAGCCGATCACCATCTCGGTCCAGTAGCCCGCGCGCTCCAGCAGCGACGGCAGGCAGAGGTAGTCGTTCGTGTGGCGCACCTTGATCGGCGACTGCCCATACCCCGACAGCTGCGAGCACAGCGACGAGAACAGGCCGTGATGGGTCAGCTCGCCGTTGGCGAAGAAGTTGTCGAACACGATCGTGTCGCGGCCCCAGCGGTCCAGGTACGGCGTGAGGCGCGGGCCCACGTAGCGGCGATCGAGCGCCTCGACGAAGACGAGCAGGACGTTGAGCCGCCGCGCCTCGCGCCCCGCCGCGGGATGCTCCGCGCCCCGCACGAGCGGGTAGTGGTCGGAGGGAAAGACCCCGTCCGGCGCCACGGCCTCGCGCGTGACGCGAATGGCCTCGTCGAGCGGCATGAGCACCTCGGCGCGCGACCGGGCACGCTGCTGGTCGGAGCCGAAGGCCAGCAACGCTGCGTCCACGGTCTGCCAGATGGGATTCTGAGCGAGCACGTAGTACGTGGTGCTCGGGATTCCCACCCGCGCGATCGCCAGCGGCCCCTCCCGATCGAGGCCGGTGGCGCCGGCCACGAGACCGACGCCGAGCGCGACGAGGCTCGCCCGCGGCCACCTCGCCGACCATCGGGTCAGGGCCGGCTCCACCCGGCGTCGGAACGTCCAGCGCCAGGCGAGGATCACCACCGCCTGCACCAGGGCGAAGGCCGCGAGCCGAGCCCCCCACTTGCCGGCCTCGCCGATCTCGGCGCGCGTCTGCTCGAGCGCCTGCCGCGAGGCCCGCGGTGTCTCGGCGGCGCCCGGACTCGCCGGCCCGCGCCAGAGCATCTCGTCCACGTACTCGAAGAAGATGGCGTCGAGGTGCTGGCGGTTGTAGCCGTAGTACGCCATGTCGACCGTCACCACGAGCGCGCACAGCACGGCCAGTGCCCAGCACCCGATGCCGAACGCCGCGCGGAAGACCTCCATCGCGCGACGCCCGCCCTGCCGCGACGCCACGAGCGCCCACGGCGCCGTCATCACGCCGGCGATCAGCAGCGCGACGAGGATGCCCAGGCTCGCCACGACGAGGTCGGCCCGGGCCCCGGCCAGCAGGGTGAGCGTCAGGACGGCGACCGTCGGCGGTTCGAGCCGCGCGGCGTCGCGCAGGAGGAACGCGCGGTCGGCGCCCTGCGCGAGGAAGAACACGATCCACCAGAAGACGACCACGCCCAGGACAGGCGCCCACGTCCGACGCGACATTGCGCCGAGTATGGCACGGCGGCGCCCTAATTCTTTACACGGACGTCCTCGTAGGCGGGCCAGGGATAGACGGGGATCGAGTTGATGGTGTGCTCCACCACGCGCGGCGCGACCCCGACGAGGCCGCGCAGGTCCATGAGCGGCGCGAACATCACGCGATCGATGGTCAGCTGCTGGATGCGGTGCAGGATCGCCTCGCGCTTGGCGGGGTCGCGCTCGCGCGCCTGGTGCAGGAACATCTCGTCGAGGTCGGGGTAGCCGCCGTAGGCGTAGCTGCCCTTGGAATAGATGAACGACTCCACGCGGCTGGCGGCGTTGCCGGCATTGCCGACGGCGACCAGGAAGAGGCCGCGCAGCTTCTTCTCCTGCCAGGCGGCGTAGAAGGCGGCGCGTTCCATGGGCCGCATGCGCGTGCGGAAGCCGACCGCGTTGAGGTTGTTCAGCGCGGCCTCGCCCACCGTGGGGAAGCCCGGGATCGGCACGAACTCGCCGGCGTCGAAGCCGCGCGGATACCCGGCCTCGGCCA
Organism: Candidatus Rokuibacteriota bacterium; assembly: GCA_005887895.1. Lineage (GTDB taxonomy): Bacteria > Methylomirabilota > Methylomirabilia > Rokubacteriales > CSP1-6 > AR5. The sequence goes on along the minus strand of VBPC01000169.1, from coordinate 14,482 downwards.
GGAGCTGCCGGGCCTTGTCGGGATCGTACGGCGGCGGCGAAACCTGCAGGGCGAAGTCCATCACGCGCGGCACGATGACGCCGGCCGGCGGACAGAAGCCCAGGCAGGCGGCCTCGTTGGTCGTCTTGCGGTCGAGCGCATAGTTGACCGCCTGCCGCAGGCGCTTGTCGTTCCACGGCGACCTCGGGTCCCACTGCTCGGGGAACTCGATCCAGAAGATCGACGCGTGACGCGTGTCCACGAGCGTGAAGCGAGCATCCTTCTTGACGCTCTCGGCGTCGGGGCCGTCCAGGAACATCGCGAAGTCCGTCTGGCCGCTCTTGAGCATCGTCAGCCGGGTCGTGCTGTCCGGCACGCTCTTCAAGACGAGCCGCTGCACGAAGGGCGCGTGTCGCCAGTAAGCGGGATAGGCCTCGAGCGTCACGTCGACGCCGGGCCGCTGGCCGACGAGCCGATAGGGGCCGGCGCCGATCGGCCGCTGGCGGAAGGCCTCGGCGCCGACCTGCTCGAAGTACTTTCGCGGCAGCACGATGCCGGCCGCGGTGGCCGTCGTCCCGTAGAACGTCATGAAGTCCGGCCACGGCTCCTTGAGGTGGAACCGCACGGTGAGCGGATCGACGATCTCGCAGTGGCGCACCCGCGCGCGGAACTCGCGCGCGCCGGCCCCCTGGTAGCGGTCGAAGCTGAACTTGACGTCGTCGGCGGTCACCGGCTCGCCGTTGTGGAACTTGAGACCGCGCCGCAGCTTGAACTCGTAGGTGAGGCCGTCGGGGCTTTCCTTCCACGACTCGGCGAGGCTCGGGCCCATCTTCTGCCCGGGCAGCGGGCGGACCAGCGCGTCGTGGATCGCGTAGAGCACACCGAAGGGCGTGATCTGCGGCGGCGCCGTCGACGGATCGAACCAGCTCGGCGCGATCGTCACGTGGAACGAGACGCTGAGCTCGCCCGCCGGCTGCGCGGACCCCGGCCGCGCGGCGGCGAGCAGCAGCACGGCGGCGACGACGAGCGACGCGGCGAGCGATCGGCGCATGCCCGGCCCTCCCGGCGTGACGCTAGCACGAAGCCTCGCCGCCCGCTACGTGACCACGACGCGATAGGCGCGCGCCAGCAGCCCCAGCACCCACAGCGAGCGCGGAAGCCAGGCGTCGCGGGCCAGCCAGGCCGCCGAGCCCACCGCGAGGGCGATCGTGGCGCGCGTCGCGCCGTCGGGCATGGCCAGCGCGCGCGTGGCCGGGCGCGCCGCCTCGACCAGCACGGCGAACAGGAACGCCCCCGTGCCCATGGCGACGGCCACGGCCAGCGGTCCGGCCAACGTGCAGAAGAACAGCAGCGTCAGCGCGTCCGTCCGCGTGTCCAGGTCCGCGCGGACGAGCGTCTGGCCGAGCTGCGGCTGCGCGGCCAGCCGGTCGACCACGCGATCGACCAGCGGGGTGCCGGACAGCCAGACGACGAGCAGGGTCAGGACGAACAGCGCAAACGTTTTACTACCCATCACATCCCTCCATTCGAGTCGACGAGGACTCGTAGGGAGAGACGCGAGGCCGAGCGGGGATGTTTACGCCGGCCCCCGAAAAAGTACATGCGATTGGGCCAAAACGTACATTGACGGCGAGCGGCCGGGGATGGACGCTTCGCGCCAGGGAGGACGAAGGCCGAACGTGGGAGAGCGTCTCGCGCGCAAGAATCGCCGCCGGCGCGCGCCCCGACGACCGACGGCCGCCGACGTCGTCAACACGGTCCCGGCGACGGCAATGGTGCGCGCGATCGTCGGGCGGGGACCGGCGGGCGTCGCCGAGCGCCTGCTCGCGGAGCGCCGGCGGGCCGTCGCCGAGCATTCGCTCGCCGACTTGTCGCAGCGGAGCCGCAATGGCTTCACGCACGGGCGATTCGACGCGCTCGGCAGCGCCATCAGCGCCCCGGCCGGCGCGATGGAGTGGATCCTGCGATTCATCGTCCCGTGCCCGGGCGCCCGGCTCGTCTCGGAGTACGCGCTCTGGCAATGGCTCGACGGCGTGGGGACCAACGTGTGGTATCGCGTCTACGTCTGCCCGGACGGAACCCAGCAGGTCACGATCCACGACGTGATCACGACGCCGACCACGCGGCGTCAGGAGCGGGTGAGGAGCTTCTCCTCGTAGGGATACGTGCAGATGAGCCGGGCGCCGCTCTTCGTCACCAGGACCTGGTCCTCCAGCTTGACGCCGAACGGCGCGCCGACCTTGCCCGCGTAGCACTCGAGGCACAGCACCATGTTCTCCTTCAGCTCGCGCTCGGGCATGATGCGGCGCGGGCCGCGCTCGTCGTCGGGATAGGGAATGCCCGGGCCCTCGTCCTCGAGTCCCGCCTGGTGGACCATCGTGGGATAGCGCTGGGCGACGTAGGCCTCCGGCAGCCGCGGCGCCTTGCGCGCGAACTCTTCGAAGCTGAGGCCGGGACGGACGAGATCGAACATGCCATTGACGCAGTCGAGCGCGACGCGGTACACCTCCCGCTGCTCCGGCGACGGACGGTCGCCGCAGAGAAACGTGCGCGAGACGTCGATGACATAGCCCTCGTAGCCGTTGGCGTCGGTGTCGACGCCGACGAGGTCGCCCGGCATCACGAGCTTGTCGTGGGCCTCGGTCAACCACGGGTTGGTGTTGGTGCCCGAGGCCACCAGCCGCGTGAAGAGGCCTTCGCCCTGGCGGCGCAGCAGCGCGTCGCTCAGGACCGCCAGCAGCTCGTACTCGCGGATGCCGGGCCGGATGGCCGCCTCGAAGTCGGCCAGCATGGCGTCGCCGATGGATCCATTGACCGCGAAGAGCTGGATCTCCTCGGGCGTCTTCACCTCGCGCGCGTCCACCGTGGCCGGGCCGACGTCGACGACCGCGATGTTCTCCTCCTGGAGCGCGAGGAAGCCCGGGGTGTCGAGCTTGTCCACGGCCAGGCGCTCGCCCTCGAGGCCCCGCTCGCGGAGCGCCGCCCGGATCGAGCGCGCCCACTCCCGCGCCTTGTCGCGGGCGGCGTAGCCGCCGTACCGCCAGGTGTAGGCCGGGCGCACGTCGCGCACGATTTTCTGGGAGACGTGCATCGAGCCCGAGTACTCGAAGAGGATGGGCACGCCCTCGGCCGGCACCAGGCAGTAGCGCGCGAACGTCCCGGCCGTCCAGATCGCCATGACGTCCACGCCAGTCGCGTAGCGCACGTTGGCCGTGTTATAGAGGAGCGCCACCGGCATGTCGTGCCGCTTGAGCATCGCCTGCAGGCGCGCGAGCCGGCCGGCGCGCAGGGCCGCGAAGTCGAGCTCGCCGAGGTTCGGTACGCGAAGCTCGGAGACACGAGGCCGATCGGGCATGGCCGACAGCATAGCGTCTGTGCGCGACACACTTCCGCGATTTCTTCTCGAGCTCGAAACGGCGCTGGCGTCGGCCGGGATGTCCGCGCGCGAGCCGGCCGCGGCGACCGGACTGGACGAGTTCGCGGCGCTCGTTCGGGGAATCGCTCCCGGCTCGCCCCGCAGTGGCCCGGCGCCCGCGCGGCTGCCCGTCTGCCGATTCTGGCCGGCCGCGCTCGAGGCCGCGTCCCGCGCCGTCGCGGCGCCGCTCGCCGCCGCCCTGGCGCCGCTGATGCCCGCGCTGGCCTGGACACAGAATCCGAATTACCGTCGTCAGCCGCCGGAGCCGACGTTTCTCGACCGCTACGGCTATTCCGTGATCGCCGGGCCGCCCGACGGTCCACCGGCGCTCGCCCGCGCGCCGGCGCTCGCGCTCGGCGTGTTGCTGCTCGGCCCGCGGACGCACTACCCGCGGCACGCCCATCCCGCCGTCGAGGTCTACTACACGCTGACGGACGGTGAGTGGTGGCGCGACGAGGGACCGTGGCGGCCGCAGCCGCCGGGCACCGCGATCGTCCACGCGCCCCACGTGCGCCACGCCATGCGGGCGGGCGACGCGCCGCTGCTGGCCGTCTACCTCTGGCGCGGCGACCTGGCGACCCACGCGCGTCTCACGTCATAGCGTCGCGGAGGAGACGCTTCACGGCCGGAGCGATAGCACCACCGGCGTCGAGCGCCCGCAACCCAAGCAATCGGCGCGCCGGCGCGCTGCGCGACTTCGAGGCGATCTCGGATGTCCGGGCGGGGACGCAATCGACCCCCGTCTGGGGGGCACGATCGGCGACCCGCTCGCGAGTGCGCGAAGCGACGGGCCGAGCAGCGTCCCGAGAACCTGCAGCGCCGCGCCGAGGGCGATCAGTCCCAACCCGAAACGGAACCACCAGACGGTATTCTGCTGCTGCCGACGAAAGTCGCCGCGACTTTCCGTCGCGATGCCCGTGGACGGCGTCAGCGTGCCCAACACGGCGGCGAACACGGCCCCGGCAGACGTGATGAGCAGCCCGAGGATCGTGACCCACTTCCCAGCGTTCATGGCCTCCTCCCAGGAACGGGCCACCGCCGTTCCGTCCGCGCAGGAGGCAGACGGCGGCTCACCTGACCTTGCTGACTTCCTCCGACCACACGGCGAAAGAGCCCAGATGCATCCGCGACGACCTGTCCCCGGCGGTGAACTCGTCCTGTGTGCTCGTCTTGCCGATGACGAGCCCGCAACCGTCGCACGTTCGGCCGTCGCTGGGCCTCGCGACAATCTGAGTGGTGGGCGATGTCGGCAAGAGACCGAACCTCATCTTGTCTCGAATCGCCGCCACGTACTCTGGGTTGTCCACGCAACATTCCTAGCATCCGAACTGAGGCTCGCACTAGTGGCATCGTGTTCAGAGATTCTTAACCAATTCTTCAGAAGCCGACGCAGGATGCGCCGTGAGCAGATCGGACGTGACGATTTTCGGCAGTCGGGGAACGCGAAATGTCATGCGATCTCGCTCGGCCGTCCGCAACTCCGTGGTTTCATGGTGCAGCCGCTTTGGCCCTGATTGTGCGTGGTCAGGCCAGTGACCGACTATCCAGCTTCGTGGGAGGGAACATGACGCTTCCGATCCGCGGTCAACGCGGCTTCACCCTGATCGAGCTGCTCATCGTCGTGGCGATCATCGGCATCCTGGCCGCCATCGCCGTCCCGCTCTATGCCAACGTGCAGGCGCGGGCGCGCATCGCCAAGGCGCAGGCCGACACGCGGGCCATCGCCTCGGCCGTCAGCATCTACTCGGCGCTCTGCGGCGGCCTGCCGGACAACGGCTCGTCCGCCACGAACTGCCCGAGCGCCACGAACCAGTCGGGCGCGCTGCCGACCGTGCTGCTCACGCAGCAGACCAACGCGCAGAACCAGCTCGGCGGCCCGTTCCTGAACAGTTCGCCGACGCTTCCGGCCGGCTGGACGGGCAGCGGGACGAGCTACAAGTACTCCAGCAGCGCGACCGGGACGTTCATGCTCTGTGGCAGCGGCGACAGCACGGCCGCCAACAGCAACGGCGGCACGACCTGTCCGTAACGCTCCTCTCATAGTCGAATCCCCCGGCGACCAGTACGGCGCCGGGGGACGACCTCGCACTCCTCTCACGCCGTCACGTCATGTGCTTGGGGCTCCAGGAGCCAACTGCTCACGCGCGCCCGATCGCCGCCCACGCCGCCCGCTGCACTGCCGTCCACAGCGTCGGAGCGACGCCGTAGCCCCGCCGGCGCCCACTGGTATCGGGCCAGCGGTGGGGCGCTGTAGCTCGGGCTCGGACGTCTCGAGCTGAGCGAAGGCGAGGGCGGCGGCCAGCGTGGCGCGGGGGCGCTCGTCGAGCTTCACGATGGAGTCGGGTCGCGCGCTCACGAAGTCTACGGCGTCCGGCTCATGTCGTATCGAGCTCTCGGCATCAAGGCCGGGGCGTTCGCGTCGGGCATCGCGCCCGAACTTCGGCGCCGGAACGCGCGCGCGACGTCTACTGAGAGGCGCAATCGCCCCGAAGGAGCGGCCCTGCGCCTCAAGCCCTTGAATTGCGAGGGGGCGTAGGATACCGTCCGGGGATGCCAGCCAAGACGCTGATCGCCAAAGCGAAGACCGGTCGAAAGCCCGTCGGCCTGCTCGAGCGACTCGCCGCCGGGCCGGTCATCTGCGCCGAGGGCTATCTCTTCGAGTTCGAGCGCCGCGGCTACCTGCAGGCCGGCGCCTACGTGCCGGAGATCGTGCTGGAGCGCCCCGACCTGGTGGAAGGCCTGCACCGCGACTTCGTGCACGCCGGCTCGGACGTGGTCGAGGCGTTCACGTACTACGCGCATCGCGCCAAGCTGAAGATGGTCGGGCGCGAGAAGGACCTCGAGAAGATCAACCGGGCCGCGCTGCGCATCGCCGCCAAGGTGGCGAAGAGCACGGGCACGCTGCTGGCCGGCGACATCTGCAACACGAGCATCTACGGCGCCGCCGACCCGGCCTCGCACAAGCAGGCGCGCCGGATCTTCGACGAGCAGGTCGGCTGGGCCGTGGACGCGAACGTCGACTTCATCGTCGGCGAGACGTACTCGTTCACCGGCGAGGCGCTGCTGGCGCTGGAAGCGATCAAGCGCTCCGGCAAGCCGGCGGTGATGACACTCTCCTTCCCGCGCGAGGGGCGCATGCGCGACGGCGACACCGCGGCCGACGCCTGCAAGCGGCTGGAGGGCGCCGGGGCCGACGTGGTGGGCCTCAACTGCGCACGCGGGCCGGCGACCACGCTGCCGCTGCTGCGCGAGATCCGCGCGGCGGTGCGCTGTCACGTGGCCGGGGCCCCGGTGCCGTACCGGACGACGCCGGCCGAGCCGACGTTCCAGAGCCTCACCGATCCGGGCTACCCCGGCCTGCCGGACAACCGGCCGTTTCCGATCGCGCTCGATCCCTTCGTGTGCAACCGCTTCGAGATCGCCGAGTTCGGCAAGGCCGCCTGGGACCTCGGCGTGCGCTATCTCGGCGTCTGCTGCGGCGCCGGTCCGCACCACATCCGCAGCCTGGCCGAGGCGCTGGGCCGCCAGCCGCCGGCCAGCCGCTTCTCGCCCGACATGTCCAAGCACATCCTGTTCGGTACCGACAAGCGCCTGCGCCAGGACTATCTCGAGTACGCCCGCCGCAACTATCGCAACGCGCGCACGCCGTAGCGGCGGAGCGCGATGGCGCGCTTCGCCGCCAAGCACTGCGCCTTCCTGCTGCTGACGCTGTCGGTCGTCTCCTTCCTGGTCTTCGCGCTCAACGAGTTCTCGCCCGGCGCCGTGGCCCGCAAGGAGCTGGGCGCCTACGCCACGCAGGAGCAGGTCGAGCTGCTGACGCGCCAGCTCGGGCTCGACCGCCCGCTGCTCGTCCGCTACGCCGACTACGTCGGCAAGGTGGCCCGCGGCGACCTCGGCTACTCCGCGCGCTTCAAGGCGCCGGTGACCGGCGTCATCTGGAAGCACCTGCGCAACACCGGGCTGCTGGCCGCGCTGGCCTTCGCCTGCATCGTGCCGTTCTCGATGCTGCTCGGCATCGCCGCCGGCATGCGGGAGTCGTCCCGGCTCGACCGCGCGATCCTGATCTTCAGCACGGTGATGGCCTCGATCCCCGAGTTCGCGCTCGGCGTGTTCCTGGCCAGCGTGTTCGTGGTGTGGCTGGGCTGGCTGCCGGGCACCGCCACGCTGGTGGCCGGCGGCGGCTGGTCGGTGGGCGCGCAGCTGGTGCTGCCGGTGGCGGTCGTCGTGCTGTTCGACTCCGGCTACGTGATCAGCATGATCCGCGCGTCGATGGTCGAGGTCATGCAACGGCCCTACATCCGCACCGCGGTGCTGAAGGGCCTGCCGTTCCGCGCGGTCATCCTGCGCCATGCCGTCCGCAACGCCATGATCACGCCGATCACGGTGATCCTGCTGCAGATCAACTATCTCGTCGCCGGCGTGGTCGTCGTCGAGACGGTCTTCGCCTATCCGGGCTTCGGGCGGATGATGCTGGAGGCCGCGCTCTTCAAGGACATCGCGCTGGTCGAGGCCGGCGCGCTGGTGGCCGTCTCCCTGGCCGTCGTCACCAACATCCTGGGCGACGCCGCCTACATGCTGCTCGACCCGCGCATCCGCGCCTGACATGCCGCCCACGCCGGCCACGGCCGAGGCGCTTGCCGTCCCCTCCCCGGCGGCGGCGCGCCGGCGCGCGCGCGGCTGGTGGCGGCGGCTGGCCGCCGTCGGCGACTCCACGCCGGCCACCGTCGGCGTGGCCGTCATCCTCTTCTGGCTGGCGATGGCCGCGCTGGCGCCGGTGGTGGCGCCGTACGCCCCGAACGCCACCGACCTCGCCGCGCTGGCGCACACCACGCCCTCGAAGGCGCACTGGCTCGGCACCGATCACCTCGGCCGCGACCTGCTCTCGCGCATCCTGTGGGGGGCGCGGCCGGTGCTGGTCATCGCCCCGCTGGCGGTGCTGGGCGCCACCGCGCTCGGCTGTCTGCTCGGCCTGGCCGCCGGCTACAAGGGGGGCTGGATCGACCTGGTGGTGACGCGGGCCTGCGACATCGTGCTCTCGTTCCCGGTGATCATCCTCTACATGATCATCCTCACCCATTTCGGCTCGTCGGCCTGGAACATCGTGGGCGTGCTCACGCTGACCAAGGCGCCGATCATCGCGCGCATCGTGCGCGGCCTCACCCTGGACCTGCGCGAGCGCGAGTACGTGACGGCGGCCAAGATGCGCGGCGAGTCGGCGCTCTACATCATGTTCGTCGAGATCCTGCCGAACGCCCGGGGGCCGCTCATCGTCGACATGTGCCTGCGCACCGGCTACAACATCATCATCATCGGCGTGCTCGGCTTCCTCGGCATCGGCCTGCCGCCGCCCGATCCGGACTGGGGCGGCATGGTGAAGGACACCTACGGGATGATGATGGTGTGGCCGCACATGGCGCTCGTGCCCTGCGCGGCGATCTCCTCGCTCGTGGTCGGCTTCAACCTGCTCGCGGTCGGGCTGCGGGAGATCGGCCTCCGTGACTGACGCGCTCCTGGAGCTGCAGGACGTCGCGATCACCTACGCCACCCGCGGCGGCGAGGTGGAAGCGATCCGCCGGCTCAGCCTGCGTCTCGAGCCCGACGAGGCGCTCGGCCTGGTCGGCGAGTCGGGCTGCGGCAAGTCGACGGTGGCCCTGTCGATCGTGCGCTACCTGGGACGCACCGGACGCATCGCCCGCGGCCGGATCCTGTTCGAGGGACGCGATCTGGCCACGGTCGGCGACGCCGAGCTGCGGGCGCTCCGGGGCCGGCGGATCGCGATGGTCTACCAGGACCCGATGGCCAGCCTCAACCCGGTCATGACCGTCGGCCGCCAGCTCATGGAAGTGCCGATGATCCACGACGGCGCCGGCGCGGACGCCGCCCGGCGGCGGGCGCTGGCGATGCTCGGCGAGGTCAAGCTGTCCGACCCCGAGGCCGTGATGGATCGCTATCCGCACCAGCTCTCCGGCGGCCAGCAGCAGCGCATCGTGATCGCGATGGCCCTGATCGCCGAGCCCGCCCTGCTGATCATGGACGAGCCGACGACCGGGCTCGATGTGACGGTCGAAGCCGCCGTGCTCGATCTCGTCCGCGAGCTCCGCCGGCGCCACCGCTCGGCCATCGTCTTCATCAGCCACAACCTCGGCACGGTGGCGCGGGTGTGCGACCGGATCGGGGTCATGTATCGCGGCGAGCTGGTCGAGGACGGGCCCGTCCGCCGCATCTTCAGTGATCCGCGCCATCCATATACACGGGGCCTGCTCGACTGTCTGCCGACGCTCGGCCGCGACAAGCGCCACGCCCCGCTGGTGCCCATCCCCGGTCACCTCGAGTCCTCGTCCAGCCGGCCGTCCGGCTGCGGCTTTGCCGCCCGCTGTGTCCACGTCGAGCCGGCGCGCTGCACGGTCGGGCCCATCCCGCTGGCGCCGATCGACGGCGACGCCGGTCATCGCGCCGCCTGCGTGCGCGCGGCCGAGCTGCCGGTGTGGAGCCGGCGCCGGGCGGAGGCCCCGGCGGCAGGCGCCGCCGTGGCGTCGACGGCGCTCGTCGCCACCGAGCATCTCGGCAAGCTGTACCGCCCGCGGCGCGGTCTCTTCGGCCGGCGCCGGCCCGGCGTGCGCGCGCTCAGCGACGTCGACCTCGCTGCCGGGCGCCGGCAGACGCTGGCGATCGTCGGGGAGTCCGGCTGTGGCAAGTCGACGCTGGCGAAGGTGCTGGCCGGGATCGAGGTCGCCTCCGAGGGCCGCGTGAGCCTGGACGGCGTCGAGATCGGGGGTCTCGGCATCGACGCACGCGATCGGCGGCTCAAGCGCAAGCTGCAGATGGTCTTCCAGAATCCCGACAGCACGCTCAATCCGAGCCACACCGTCGGTTACGCGATCGGCCGCGCGCTGCGGCGGCTGCGCGGCGGCGCGCCCGCCGACGCGGCGGCCGGCGTGGCGCGCCTGCTCGAGGTCGTCAAGCTGTCGCCGGCGATGGCCGGGCGGCGGCCGCGCCAGCTCTCGGGCGGCGAGAAGCAGCGGGTGGCGATCGCGCGGGCGCTGGCCGGCGACCCCGACGTCATCGTGGCCGATGAGCCCGTCTCGGCGCTCGACGTGTCGGTGCAGGCGGCGATCGTGAACCTCCTCGCCGAGCTGCAGGCGGCGCGTGGCACCACGCTGATCTTCATCTCGCACGACCTCGCGGTCGTCCGTTACCTCGCCGACCACGTCGCCGTCATGTACCTCGGCGCGGTGGCGGAGTTCGGCCCGGTCGAGCGCGTGTTCGCGCCGCCCTGGCATCCCTACACGGAGGCGCTGCTGTCGGCGGTGCCGGTGCCCGATCCCGACGCGGTGGGCGGCCGCATCGTCCTCGAGGGCGCCGTCCCGCGCGCGACCGAGCGGCCACGCGGCTGCCCGTTCGCGACCCGCTGCCCGCGCAAGGTCGGCGCCGTCTGCGACGACACGCCGCCGCCCGTGCAGCGGCTCGCCGACGGCCACCGCCTGGTCTGCCACATTCCGGCGGCCGAGCTCCAGCGCCTGCAGCGTATGATTGCCGGGCCATGAGCGAGCCGAGCGGCGCGGCGGTCGTCATCATCGGGGGCGGCGTCACCGGTCTCAGCGCCGGCTGGTGGCTGGCGCGGGCCGGTGTCGACGTGCTCGTCCTCGAGCGCGGCATCGTCGGCTGGGAGGCCTCCGGCCGCAATGGCGGCGGGGCGACGCACGTCTACAGCCCGTTCGGCCTCGAGGAGCAGCGCCTCTGGCCGCAGATGGACGACCTCCTCGGCTATCCGACGGAATACCAGCCGCGCCGCATCGGCGTCGCGCTCACCGAGCCGCAGTGGGCACTGGCCCGCCGGTGGGCGGAGATCGGCGAGATGCGCGGCTTTCGCTGGGAGTCGCTCGATCGGCGCCAGCTCAAGGAGCTGGTCCCGATCGTCGGCGACAACGCGATCGGCGGCACGTACCTGCACTTCGGCGGCCACGCCAATCCGCAGCGCACGGTGCAGGCCTACGCGTGGGCGCTGCAAGATCACGGCGGGCGGATTCTTCAGCACACGACGGTGACCGGGTTCACCGTCCGCGGCGGGCGCGTGACCGCGGTCGAGACCACGCGCGGCCCGTTCGGCGCCGACACCGTCGTGATCGCGGCCGGTCCCCAGACGGGCCTCTTCGCCGACATGCTCGGCGTCGCGCTGCCGCTGGCGCCGGCCCGCGTGGAGATGATCGCCACCGAGCCGATCCCGCTCATGCCGACCGGCGGCGTGGCCGGCAACGGGCTCTACGGCCGGCAGACGCTGCGCGGCAACCTCGTCTACGGCGGCGGCCCGCACGAGTGGGTCAACGTGCCGGACATGGCGGCGCCCGAGCATCCGAACTCGCCGCTCGTGCGCAACCTCGCGCGCCGCCTCGCCGAGCTCTTCCCCGGCGCGGCCCACGTGCGGTTGATCCGCTCGTGGGGCGGCGTCGTGGAGAACACGCCGGACGGGCTGCCCGTCATCGATCGCCTGTCCGATCCCGACAACGTGGTGCTGGCCACGATGTCGAGCGTCGGCTTCGGGCTCTCGCCGGCGGCCGGGCGCGGCATCAGCGAGCTCGTGCTGCACGGGCGCTGCCTCTTCGCCGACCTCGCCGCGCTCGCGCTCCGCCGCTTCGCCGACACCCCGCCAGACTGGCGCGAGCGAGCCGGCTGGGTCGTCGCGGACGCGCGGCTGGCGGAGACGCGATGATCACGCGCCTGCCCGAGCGGCGCCACGGGCTCGTGGACCGATGAGCACACGCGTGAACGAGGAGCGGCCCGGGTTTCCCGGGGCGCTCCGAGCGCTGGGGGGTGTAGGGGGCCAGGTCGGGGCCCCCCACGTGGACCGATGAGCAGACGCGTGAACGAGGAGCGGCCCGGGTTTCCCGGGGCGCTCCGAGCGCTGGGGGGTGTGGGGGGCCATGTCGGGGCCCCCCACGTTATCGACGCGCGCTCGCTCACCGGCAAGGCGGCCCGACCGGATCGCCACGTGCCGCTGGTGGTCGTCGGCGCAGGACCGGCCGGCGTGGCGGCCGCGGTCGAGGCGGCGCGGGCGGGCGTCGAGGTCCTCCTGGTCGACGAGCATCCCGTCGACAACGACATGATGGCGATGGACGTGCCGCTCTACTTCGGCGGCCGCATGCAGCCCGCGGTGCGCAATCGAAGCCTCATGCTCGAGCGCGTGGTCGAGTCGAACCCGGCGCTGGCGGCCGCCGCCGAGGCGGGTGTCGACGTCCAGGTCGGCACCTACGTGTGGGCGGCGTTCGTGCCCGGCCCGACCTTCCGTGAGCTCGACGGTCCGTTGCTGGGGCTCGCCGACGAGCGCCGCTCGTGGCTGGTCGGCTACGAGCGACTGATCGTCGCCGCCGGCGCCCGCGACGTCGTGCTCGGCTTTCCCGGCTGGGAGCGCGCTGGCGTCATGGGGGCTCACGCCGCTGCCGCCCTGCTCACGCGCTATCGCGCGCTCGCTGCCCGGCGGATGGTCGTGCTGGGCTCCGGCGAGGTTGGCTTGCGCACGGCGGCGCTGGCGGTCAAGCACGGCGTGGAGGTGGCCGCGATCGTCGAGGTCGCCGACGCCGTCCGCGGCGACGACAAGGCCGCCCGCGCCCTCGCCGACGCCGGCGTGCCCATCCTGACCTCGCACACGGTGCGCGAGGCGCGAGGGCGCACCGGCGAGGTCGAGTCCGTCGTGCTCGTCTCCGTCGACGGCGAGGCGAAGCCGATCACCGGGACCGAGCGGGAGATCGCTTGCGACACCGTGTGCCTCGCGCTCGGCCTGGCGCCGAGCGTGGAGCTGCTGGCCCTGGCCGGCGCGCGGCTGCGGTTCAGCTCCGCGCTGGGTGGCTGGGTGCCGGAGATCGACGGCTCGATGCGCACGAGCGCCGCCGGCGTGTTCGCCGCCGGTGACTGCGCGGGCGTCCACGGAGGCCGGCTCGGCGACGCCGACCTGGCGCGCAGCCAGGGACGGCTGGCCGGCCTGGCCGCGGCCGAGTCGCTCGGCGCTCTCAGGCCGGCTGCGCTCTCGGCGCTGCGCGCGAGCGCTGCCGTTCCGGCGGCCGCCGGCGCCGAGGTGCACGGTCACTGGCGGGCGTGGCTACGCTCGCTGATCCAGGCCGGCGGCTGGGACGTCAACGTCTGTCAGTGCGAGGAGGTCACCCGCCGCGAGCTCGTCGAGACCCGGCCCCCGCGATATCTCGCGTGGGACTCCGCGCCGATGAGCGCGCGGAACCTCGGGACCCTGCTGCGCGACGGGCCGATCAACCAGGACCAGATCAAGCGCCTCACACGGGCCGGCATGGGGCCGTGTCAGAGCCGCCGCTGCCGCGAGCAGGTGGGCCTGCTGCTGGCGGAGGCGACGGCCACCCCGGTCGAGCGCATTCCCTTGCCGACGTTCCGGCCGCCGATCCGGCCGCTGCCGCTGAACGTCCTGTGGCCGGCCGACGAGCCGCCGGCGATGCGCGAGGACTGGGTGAGCTGGTTCGGGATTCCCACGCAGTTCAGCCCGCACTGGGAGGCCGGCATGGCGATCGACGAGCCCACCGCGCACGGCCGCCTCATCGTGAGCGAGGAATAGATGGGGACCCCCGACATGCGCGCGGTATCGAGGAGCGGCACGGCTACGCCGGGGCGCTCCGAACGCCTGGGGGTTTGGGGGCCATGTCGGGGCCCCCAATCAGTTTGCCGGCCATGTCGGGGCCCCCGATCATGGTAGACGTGCCCCGGACGGCGGACGTCGTGATCGTCGGCGGCGGCGTCCACGGCGCCAGCGCCGCCTATCATTTCGCGCGCAAGAAGGCCGGGCGGGTGCTGCTGATCGAGAAGAAGTTCATCGCCTCGGGGCCGACCGGGCGCTCGACGGCGCTGGTGCGGCAGTTCTACGCGATGGACTTCTTCACGCGGACGGCGGGCGCGGCGCACAAGATGTTCCGCCACTGGAAGGACGTGGTCGGGGGCGACGGCGATCCCGGCTTCCAGAAGGTCGGCATGCTCGCCCTGGCCGGCCCCGACACGGCGCCGCACCTGCGCCACAACGCCGAGCGCGCCCGCACCCTGGGCGCCGGCGTCGAGCTGATCACGCCCGACGAGATCCGC
>VBPC01000168.1 GCA_005887895.1 Candidatus Rokuibacteriota bacterium | reverse complement strand
GATCGTGAAGAACGCCGAGCTCATCGCCCAGCGCTTCCCGGTGATGGAGCACGGCCTCGCGATGGGCGGGTACTCCGGCCTCTACGACGCCACGCCCGATCACCACCCGGTGCTCGGCGCCATCCCGGAGTATGCCGGCCTCTACGTGGACTTCGGCTGGAGCGGCCACGGCTTCAAGCACTCGCCCTTCATCGGCGATCTGATCTCCGACCTCATCCTGCACGGCAAGACGCAGGACTTCGACCTCACCCCCTTCCGCTGGACGCGCTTTCGCGAGAATGACTTGGTGCCCAGCGCCCGCTGGGCCGCAGATCCCCACCCGAAGCATCGGCTCTGATCAGCCTTTCGGGGTCACGCGCAGCCGGCGGGGAGGCAACAGGTGTATCCGCGACTTGACCTGTCGACTCGTCCTACTGGCTGGCCGCGGCCGCTCCGGTGGCGAGCGCCCACCAGGAGTCGAAGAGCCCGAGCGCGCCGACGACGCGGGCCAGCGGCAGGAACAGGATGGTGGGCGGGACCATGTAGGTCATGAAGGTCGCGATTCCGATGGAGCCCGCGCCGGGGAGCCTGAGGCGCGCGAGGGCATAGCCTACAGGGATCGCGGTGAAGAGCGTGATCGGCACGACGAGGGCCGCAAGGAGCATGGTGTTGACCAGCTAGGTGCCGAAGTACGTGTGCTCGAACAGGAGCCCCCTGCTTGAACGCGGTGATCGCCAGATTACCCGGGAAGAGCGCGGCCACCAGGAACGGAGCGGAACGGAGCGATTCCCGCGTACAGGAGCGCGTGCCGCCGGGCCTCCCGGAGGTTCGTGGCCAGGCTGTCTACCGGCGGAGCCGCCGGTGATCGACCATCAGTCAGCGGCCCTGGACGGCCTTGACCGTTTCAGTCATCGGCTGATTGTCGTCTCATTCAATCAAGGTTAGTTGATCAAGCCATAGAGCCTGCCCGCGTTCTCGCAGGTGATCTTGTGGATCATGTCCTTCGGCAGGTGGCC
>VBPC01000077.1 GCA_005887895.1 Candidatus Rokuibacteriota bacterium | reverse complement strand
CGCCCCGCCCTCGGAGCGCGCGCTCCACACGCGCTGGTATCCGCTGTTTCGCCTCGGCGGCGCGGCGGCGCTGGCCGCCGCCGCCGTCCTCCACAACGTCTTTGTCCTCGACCGATCTTCCGTCGCCAACCTGCTCGCCATCGTCGGCGGCCTCGCCGCATGGTCGCTGCTGTCCTGGAGCGCGCTGCGTCGCTGGTACGGACGCGCGGGTCGCCTGGACCTCGGCCTGGCCGTGGAGCTCGGCGACGTGGTGGTGTGGACCGTCGTCATCTATCTCACGGGCGCCGAGCGCAGCCTGCTGTTGTTCCTCGTCGTGCTGCGGGCGGCGGACATGCGGACGGCGAGCTTCCGTCGCATCCTGCTGTTCGGCCATTTCTCGGTCGCCTGCTACGCGTGCCTGCTCCTCTACGTGGCCATGCTGGACAGGCGTCTGGACTGGCCCGCCGAGCTGGTCAAGGTCGGCATCCTCTACGCGGCCAACCTCTACCTGGCCTACACGTCAAAGGCGGCCGAGGTGTTTCGCGCCGCCCGCCGCCGCGCGCGGCAGGCGCAGGCGTCGCTGCTCGCCAACGTGAGCCACGAGCTGCGGACGCCGCTCAACGGGGTCATCGGCGGCACGCGCCTGCTCGAGTTCACCGAGCTGAGCCCCGCCCAGCGCCATCACGTGGCGACCGTGCGCGGCTCGGCGGAGATGCTGCTGCGCCTCATCGAGGAGATCCTCGACTTCTCGAAGCTCGAGGCGAAGAAGCTGACCATCGAGCCCGTCGTCTTCTCGCTGCGCGCGACACTGGCGGAGAGCGTGCGCCCGCTCACGCCGCGCGCGGACGCCAAGGACCTCGTGCTCCGTGTGCGCGTCGCGCCGGAGGTGCCCGACGCCCTGGTCGCCGACCCTGGGCGGCTGCGGCAGATCGTCGTCAACCTCGTCGGCAACGCCATCAAGTTCACCGACGACGGCGAGGTCGAGCTCCTGGCCACCCTCGAGGCCGGCGACGCCGAGACGATCGTGCTCCATCTCGCCGTCCGGGACACGGGCATCGGCATCCCCGCCGGGCGGCGCCAGGCGATCTTCGAAGCGTTCACCCAGGCCGACGGCTCCACCACGCGCACGCACGGCGGCACCGGGCTCGGGCTCACCATCGCCTCGCGGCTCGCCGAGCTCATGGGGGGGCGCCTGTGGGTCGAGAGCGATCTCGGCCGCGGCTCGACGTTCCACGCCACGCTCCGCTGCCGGCTGGCGCCGCCGCGCACGGAGCCGGCCGCGCCCGGCCTCGTCGGCCTCGCTGCGCTCGTGGCCGAGCCCAACCGCGACCACCGTGCGACGCTCGTGGACATGCTCGACGCGTGGGGCCTCGTGACGACCCAGGCCGAGGACGGCGACGAGGTGCTGGCGACCGTGGCGCGCGGCCGCGACGACGGGCAACCCTTCGACGTCCTCTTCCTCGGCATCGACCTCGTCGGCATGGACGGCCTGCGCATGGTCGAGCGGCTGCGCGCGACGCCCGGCTTCGCGACGCCCATCGTGATGCTGATGCGCGCGGTCGCCCGCCGCGGCGATCGTGAGCGCTGCGTCGAGCTCGGCGTGAACGGCGTGGTCACGCGGCCGTTCTCGCCGTCGGAGGTCTTCGACGCCCTGGCCCTGTCGCTCGCCCGCCCCGTCGCGCCCGGGCCGCCACGGCAGCCGCGTCGCGCGCTCACGATCCTGCTCGCCGACGACAATGCCATCAACCGCGAGGTGGCCATCGGCTATCTCGCCGGCTGGGGCCACGCGGTGACGCCGGTGGCCGACGGCCGGCAGGCGCTCGAGCTGCTCCAGCGGCAGCGCTTCGACGCCGCCGTGCTCGACGTCCACATGCCCGGCGCCGATGGCTTCGAGGTGACGCGCGAGATCCGCCGCCGCGAGGCGGCGATGGGCGGGCGGCTGGCCATCGTCGCCATGACCGCGCGCGCGCTCGACGGTGACCGCGAGCAATGCCTGGCGGCGGGGATGGACGCCTACGTCGCCAAACCGGTGGAGGCCGAGCGGCTGTTCGAGACGCTGGAGACGCTGACGGCCCCGGGGGCCGACTTCGACGCCGCGCTGCTCGAGCGCGCCGGCGGCGATGCCGCGCTCCAGCAGCGGATCGCGCGCCTGTTCGTCGAGCACGCGCCGGCAGCGCGCGCGCGGCTACGCGAGGCGCTGGCGCGCCGCGACGCGGGCGCGGTGGCGACGAGCGCGCACTGGCTCAAGGGCGCCGTGCTGAACTTTCCCGCGCCGGCCGCCGCGGAGGCGGCCGCGCGGGTGGAGATGCTCGGGCGTGCCGGCGACCTCCAGAGCGCCGACATCGCCTGCGTCACGCTCGACGTGGAGCTCGACCGCCTGACGGCGGCGCTCGCCGCGGTCCTCATGGGGGGCCCTGAGATGGCCCCCCAAACCCCCCAGCGTTCGGAGCGCCCCGGCAAAGCCGGGTCGCTCCTCTAAGACCTAGCCGCTCACGGCTCCACGGCCGGGGTCGCCCCGCTCAGGGCGGCCAGCTCGCTCGACACCTCGTCGGTCCAGTGCACGACAGGACGCGCCTTGGCGAGCGTCTCCTCGGCGCTCCGCCAATTGATGAAGCCCGACGGAGCGTCCAGAGTGCTCTTGGCGCGCGTCGTGAGGGAGAACTCGCCCAGCCAGGCGCTCGCGAGCCCCGATCCGTCGCGGCCGCCGAGCCACGCTGCCAGCTCCGCGCGGCCGTCCCATCCGATATCCGGCCGCTCGCGCGACGGGACGGCCGTTGAGGCGGCGCCGCCCTCCTCCTGCTGCCAGCCATACGGCTGGAGCCGCACGCCGGGGCGCAGAGTCGGCGAGGTGATCGAGGCCGTCTCATGCCCGTACTCGGCCACGCCCATCACGTTACCCATCTCGTGGGCCACGACGCTCACCAGGTCCATTCGCCCGGACTGCGGGCGGCCGCTGAGATCGAGCGACCAGCCATACCCGGCGGCGTTGCTGTCGATCGTCACCTGGTGGCCGATGGTCACCCCGAGCCGATCGTCGGGCAGATTCCCAACGTTGAACTGCGCGTCGGCCAGCGCAGCCAGGCGGCTGTCGCCGGCTCCGAGGGCAGCCGTCCACATCTGTCGGGCGGCCGCGACAGCCGACGTGAGCTGCGCGTCGGTGAGGGTCGACACGGGGCTGGCCGGTGCCGGGTCGGCGGCCGTCTCCCACAAGGGCTGGCTACCGGCCGTGAGCCGGACGTCGCGGCCGTTGTGGTTGTTACCGGCTTGCGGATCGCGCGGCCCACCCGTCTGATCGTTCCAGGCCGCGTCCTGCTGCCGCACCAGGCCCAGCTCGCCGAACGGCTCGCCGTTGCGTGCCGGGGCGCCGCCGTACTGCGCGGCCAGGGTCTGGTCGGCGCCCTGGCTCTTCGAGAGCGCGTAGAGGAACGCCTCGAGATCCGGCTGCAGCAAGCGCGCCACCGTGGGAGGCCCGAACGGCGAGTACGACACGATGTAGCTGTTGAACTCGCCCGTCCAGTCGGCGAGACGGTCACCGCCGGTGGTGGCATAGAGGACATCCCGACCGGCGCCGCCGTACGCGAGGTCCTCGTATGACGGGTTGGTGTCGTTGCCATTGTTCGTCGGGCCGCCCGTGGTCAGGACGTCATCCATGTTCATCAGGTCGTTGCCCCAGCCACCGTAGGCCGAGTCGCGGCCGGTGCCGCCGACGAGCCAGTCGTTGCCGAGGTCGCCGAAGATGCGGTCGTCACCGTCCGTCGCGACACCCGCGTACGCGCTGCCGGTGACCCAGAACGTGTCGATCGGGCCCTCGGTGAAGTCGAAGTTCATCGCCCACTCCAGGCCGGTGCCCGTCTTCGAGAGCGCGCCCGTCGCGGTGAGCTGGATCTTCCGGAACGCATCGTTGGCGTCGTACAGCGCGAACTTGGTCGTGCTCGGGCTGTAGCCCAGCACGTTGCCCGGGTTCACCGGACGGGCGTAGTCGCTCTCGATGGCCGCGGCGTTGAGCTTGACGCCGTTCTGGTCGTAGCTGTTCACGTACGACAGGATCGGCGCCTCGGCGCCGGAGATCGCGTCGTCGCCGGCGCCACCGTGCAGCGCGTCGCTGCCGAGGCCGCCATAGATGAGGTCGTTCGCGTACAGCGGGCGCGGCATCGTCGTCGACGGGGCCGCGTTGGTCGGATCCAGGCTGTTCGGCGTCAGATCGACCGTGTACTTGAGCTGACCCGCGACGTTGGTGATCGCCACCCAGGAGCCGCTCGAGTCGGTGATCAGCCGGTTGATCTCGGCGGCCGGAACGGGCGCGGTGCCGTAGAGCGGCTCGCCGAGGCTCATGCTGTTGCGGCTGACCGAGATGCGGCCGTCATCACCCAGGATGCCGTCGTCGCCCGTGCCGCCGGAGATCCAGTCGGCGCCGTACCCGCCGATCAGGACGTCGTTCTGAGCGTCGCCGAACAGGACGTCGTTGCGGACCTGGCCATAGATGGCGTCATCGCCCGACTCGCCGTGCACCTCGTCGGCGGCCCCGATATCGCGGAGCCCGGTCGCCGGCTTGATGGCGATGTCGGCGGGACCCGACTCGACGGCGGGGGTGAAGTCCGGTCCGCCCGGCGTGTAGTCGAGCAGCCTCACCGCCCGCGGGATGATGCGGAGCGAGCCCCGGTCCTCGGCGGCCGAGGTCAGGTCGTAGTTGAAGGCCAGGAAGCCGGTGTCGGCGTGGTTGGTGCCGACGAGCCGGAAGATGTCGCCGTTGTCGCCGACGATCATGTCGGCATCGCGGGCGTGCAGCTGGTTGCTCGCCACGCCGCCGAGCGCGCCGGTGTCGTTGCGGCCGGCATGCGTGCCGGCGCCGCCGAAGATCAGGTCCGCACCGTCGGGCCGCTCGTTCGCGCCCGCCGTGTAGATGTCGAGCGTGAAGAGGTCGGAGCTGCCGCCGATGAGGTCATCCTGGCCGAGACCGCCGAGGATGACGTCGTTACCGCCATTGCCCTCGATGTAGTCGTCGCCGTCGCTGCTCGCCTCGAACGACGGGACCAGGGTGAGCGAGCCGTCGGCTTCGCGTCGTGCCAGGACCGGGGTGCCCGACAGCTTGCCCTCGATGGCGCCGTCGCCCTGGATCGTGTCGTTGCCGAGCTGGCCGAAGATGACGTCGTTGGCGGCGCCGCCCGCGATGTAGTCGTCGCCGAAGCTGTTGTCCGGGGCGGCCTGCAGCGCGGCCGTGTGGAAGAGGTCCTGGATCAGCCAGTGCGCCCACGCGGGCACGCTCGGGCCACTCGGATCGCGATAGTTGCGGGCGGTGCCGTCTACCTGGTCGGCGCCGGCGGCATTGGTGGCCGGCGTCGCGTAGATCTGGGTTCCACTCAGCGTCTGGAAGCGTGGGCTGGTGATGTCGCTACCACGCCACTGCAGCTGCACGGCATCGCCGAAGATCAGGTCGTCGCCCTCGTCGCCATCGAGGCTGTCACCGGCCGCGCCGCCGACCAGGACGTCGTTGCCGGCGCCGCCCTGGATCGTGTCCGCCCCGCCCTGGGTGAGGTCGGTCGTGCGGATGGAATCGAGCTGGTTGGCGACGAGTCGCGCTTCGGCAAAGTCTCCGAACACGACGTCGTCGCCGCTGCCGCCGCCGAGCGTGTCACCACCCTTGCCGCCGAAAATCAGGTCGACCCCGGCATCGCCGTTGATGACGTCCGGCCCACCGAGGTTGACATTGCCGGTCCGGACGACGTCGAGCGTCGACAGGGCCGGAGAGGCCGCGTCGTCGTAAATCAGCTCGCCGTCGTCGCCGAGCAGGATGTCGTTGCCGTCGTTGCCGCTGAGCACGTCGGGCGAGCCGTTCACGCCCCCGAGGATGATGTCGTTGCCGCCGTTGCCGGCGAGGGTGTCGCCGCCGCCGGTGGACTCCACCACGTCCGTGGTGAAGATGTGCTTCACCGCGCCGTTGACGAAGTCCACCTCGCCGTGGTCGCCCAGCACGACGTCGCCCAGGTCCGCGGTGCCGGCAGAGGCGGCCGCATCGTCACCGTAGATCGTGTCGCCGCCGTGACCGCCGAGGATGTCGTCCGCGCCGGCGCCACCGCTGATGACATCCGCGCCCCCGTCCGCAAAGTCAATGGTCCGCAGGCGGTCGAAGAGGGTCCTGACGACCACGCGGCCGGCGGCAGAGGAGAAGACGACCGGGCCCGCCGGGGCCCCCGGATCGCGGGAGCGATCGAGCCGACCACCGTCGCCGACGACGATGTCGTTGCCCGTGCCGGCCGCGATCGTGTCGCCGCCGGCGCCACCGAAGATCTCGTCATTACCGCCGCCGGCGCTGATGACGTCGACGCCGCCGAGACCGGAGTCGACGGTCAGCAGCAGCGAAGGATCGCGGACGATGCCGTCGGTCTGGTTCTCGGGCCGTGTCGAGATGCGGTACTTGCTCGGATGGCTCGGGTCGGGCCCGGGCAGTTCCTCGTTGACGTCGAAGCCGGGCGCGAGCGTCAGCGTGGTGGCCGTATTGCTGGTGATGCGACGCGGCGTCTGCAGGAAGCCCTTGCCGTCATTGATGTCGACGAAGAGGCCGGCCAGCCCGACGTCATCCGTCCCGGCGCCGTCGGCCACGGCGTCCGGCACCGGAAAGCTCGCCCCGGCGTCGACCAGCGTGGTCAGGGTCGCCGGCGTCACCTGCGTGGTCACCAGCCCGGTGAGGGGAACAGGCGCGTCGCCCAGCCGCGTGACGATCACGCCGTTCTCGTCGACGTAATCGACGCGGCCGCGGTCACCGAAGATGATGTCGTCGCCGCTGCCGCCCGTGATGTGGTCGGTGCCCAGGCCGCCGAAGGCCACGATGCCGAGAGTGGAGCCCGACGCGTCGATGGTGTCGTCGCCGCCCTGGGTGTTGACGGCGAATGCCCCGTCGGCGGGATTGACGATCTGGAACGCTTCGTTGTCCGGGATGAACTCCCACGGCCGATCGAGACGCAGCACGTTGCCGGTATTGCCGACGATGCGGCGCACCTGGCCGTCGGCCTCGTGGCCGTTCTCGCCGAGGCCGTCGCTGAGGATCGTGATCAGGTCGCCCTCGAGGGCATTGTCCGCAAACGTCCCGGGAATGACGGTGGTGGTCGCGAACGTCGTCGTCCCGTTCGGGTTCGCCGCGCTGCTCACCACCCCGGCTGCCGCGACCTCGGCCTCGGCGTTCAGCGTGACCGTCACGGTGTCGCCCTGCACGCCGTTCCATACGATGTCGTCGCCCGTGTTCAGGAACGTCCACGTGTGATAGCCGTCGGCGCGCGTCGGCGTGCCCTTGACCGTGAAGGTGTTGTTGCCGGTGCCGAGGTTGATCTCGAGGGCCTCGAGGCCGCTGTACGTGATGCCGCCCGGCCGCAGCGCACCGCCGATGACGAGATCCGGACCCATGTTGAGGCCGTACAGCCGGGTGGGCGTGAGCACGCCGCTGCTGTCCGCCGGGCTGTCCTCATCGTGCACGAACATGTAGTCGATCTGCGTCGTCTCGTCGACGAAGAAGTTGACGGACAGCGTGGTGATCGCGTACTCGCTGCTCGCGTCGGGCACGGCCGTCGGGTCGAGCGCCGCCACATTGAGCTGGCTCGGGTTGCGCAGCGTGAGCCGGGTGCGGCCCGGCTGGAACCCGACCTGGAGATCCTCGATGAGCCAGAATCGGTCGAGCACCTCGCGCGGACGCGCGGCATCGAGGACGACGTTGGTGCCGGGTCCGCTGGCCATCTCGATCGTGAGGCCCTTGAGGTCGTCGAGCGAGCCGAGGGCGAGCGCGG
>VBPC01000076.1 GCA_005887895.1 Candidatus Rokuibacteriota bacterium | reverse complement strand
ACGACCGCCGGGTAATCGACCCGCGGGACGACGTCTTTCAGTCCGGCGATGCCGTCGACGAGGTGCGTGCGGGGAATCGGGATGCCGCAGTCGGCGGCGCGCTGCAGCAGGCTCCACTTGTCGCTCAGGGCGTCGAACGCCTCCACGGACGGGACCACGACCGCGCTGTCCCGGGCGAGCGCGGCCCGATGCTGGGACACCCGGCGCGTGGTGACGTCGCTGACCGGGATCACGACGTCCACGTGCTCTCGCCGGACGAACGCCGAGAGCCACGCGCCGAAGGCCTCCGGATGCCGGTACGGCGACGGATAGGTCACGTGGCGCGCGCAGTACCTGGACACGGACGCCAGGCTGACCGCCTGCTCCTCGCCGACCAGCACGCGGATCCCGCGGCGGCCCAGGGAGCGGACGATGGCCAGCGCCGGCCGCTGGTGGCCATCCGTGACGAACACCGTCGGCGGGATCACGCCGGGACCGTCACCAGGGCCGCCGGCACCGCGTCGGCGTCGCGTGCGACCGCGTCGAGGAGTGCTGTGGCGAGGCGGGCGTCGTAGCGCCGGGGACGAAGGATCGACCACGCCGCGAACCGACCGGGACGCCGGCCGTGCGCGAGGGCGAGACCGGCGCGGGCGGTGGTGAGCGCCGAGGCGAGGACACTGATCGGCACCCAGGCCACGCGTCCGGTCCACCCGTCGGCGCGCAGGCGCGCTGCGAGGGCCCCCCGCGTCGTCAGGGCTGGGTCGATCAGGTTCACCACGGCGGGCGCCTCCTCGAAGTGCGTCGCGCACCAGGCGATCGCCTCGGCGCAGCGCCTGACGTCGCATACCGCGATCGGTAGCTTCGGACGACCGAGGCCGAGGTGCCAGCGCCCGAACAGACGCCGTCCCATCAAGCCGGGCAGCGCGGGGTCGTTCCAGTCCAGCAGCGCACCCGGGCGGATGATGCGAGTCGCGATGCCGAGGGCTGGCGCCTCGCGCTCCACCAGCTCCTCCTGCATGCACTTGCCCCAGACGTAGGGCCCGAGCGCGCGCGGGTCGCTCGGTCGCGGCGTCCGTTCGTCCTGGCGCTCCCAAGGCGTGCGGGGCGGCCTCAACACCGACAGGCTGCTCACCAGGACGAGACGAGAAACACCGGCGTCGTGCATGGCGCGCAGGAGATTCCGCGTCGCGTCGACGGTGTTGCGCTGATGGGCCTCGTAGCCGCCGGCCGTCTCGGCCGCTGCGTGCACGACGACGTCGGCGCCGTCGAGGGCTCCCGCCGGGAGGCCGACGCTCAGATCGGTGACCACCCACTCGTCGACGTTGGTATCGTCGAGATCCGCGGCGCGACCGAGGCCTCGGACGCGCGGCAGCGACCGGGCGATCTCGGCGCCGAGAAAGCCGCGCGCGCCCGTCACCACCGCCAGCGGCGCCGCCACGGGGAGCCGCTGCCGTCCGGCGGGCGCATGCCGCCGCGCGGCCGCGTCGATCTCGGCGACCAGCCGCTCGAAGACGCTGGTCACTCGCAACAAGTGCTCCGGGCTCACCGGCGACGCGCTGCCGGTCGCCACGGCGCGATAGAAGGCGGTGATCAGCTCCGCGAGGCCCGGATAGCCGACGCCCGACCGCATCCGCCGGCCCACGCTGACAGGCGTTCGCGTCAGCAGCTGCAGGCCCTCGACCATGGGATTGAGGACTTTCTCGAGCATCTCCGTGCCCGGATTCGCCGCGCCGACGACGATCGAGCGGACGAAGTCGCACGTGAGCGAGCCGCCGGTGCCGACCAGCGTCAGCCACGAGGCCACCGGTCGCGCCCGCAAGCTGACCGAGAGGCGTCCCACGAGGTCGCCGGTTTGCAGGATGGCCTGCAGATCGCCCGGCCCGGCATGAGCCCAGGCGACCTCGATGGGGCCGGGCACCGGCGCGAAGCGGTCGAGCAGCGCGATCAGCGTGTAGAGCGGGTGCGGCAGGATGTCGACGGCTTGCGCGGCGAGCGCCTGCGCGCCGGTCCGCGTCGCCGCCGGCCCGACGGGCCGGAACGCGAAATGACTGTCCGCCTGCACCGGCGTGCCGAGCTCGACGCCGCGCGCCACCAGCGCCTCGAACGCCGGGTCACGGAGCAGCTGGTGGCCGGCACACACGAGACGGCCACGCGAGCGCGCGAGGTCCAGCAGCATCCGGGCGTCCCGCACGGTCACCGCGAACGGCTTCTCGACGTAGACGTGGGCGCCGGCCTCGAGGGCCGCGTAGGCGGCCTCGCCGTGTGTCGCCGGTGGCGTGCAGACGTGGACGAGGTCCGGCCGCGACTCGGCGAGGAGCTCGTCGCGCGAGCGGAACGCGCGGGTCGCGGCGAGCCGCGCGAACTCCTCCGCAGGCGCCGGCGCGCGATCGTGGACGCCGACCACGACGGCGGGGACCGGCAGGCGCTGCACGATTCGCAGGTGATGGCGGGCCATCTGGCCGGTCCCGATGAAGGCGACACGAAGGGCTCTGGTGGTCATTGGGTCAGATATCTCCGAAGGTGAGGTCCGAGCCAGCGGGTCACCGGCAGCGGCAGCCGCCGCCACGCGTTCACGGCGAGCGCCGCGCCGTGACCGGCCGCCGGCCCGCGGGCGCCCTCGTCCGTGTCGCGCACGCTCCCGCGCGGGGTGAGCGGAAGCGTGTACCAGAACGTCGGCTCCTCGTGCGCGCCCCACTGGCGCTTGAACTGATAGGTCCCCGAGTTGCGGCTCGACCGGCCGAAGTCGAAGCGACGGAAGCCCTCGCGACAGGCCGCCCGCAGCGTTTCCCAGTACACGAGCATGTTGGGGCACAGCGCGAAGTACTCCTTCAGGCACGCCGCCCACGGGATCACGAGGGTGTCCTTGCAGGCAACCGCGACCAGGCCGCCCACCGGCGTGGAGCCCTTGCGCACGAGGGCGATCCGCGCGCGCGGGCCGAACGCCTCGAGCACGGCGCGCAGGAAGCCGCGCGCGTGCACCGGCGAGCCGAGCTCCCGCATGCGCACGGCGAACACGTCGTAGAACGCGGCCAGGTACTCCGTGTGGCCGAAGTCGACCGTCAGGCCCGAGCGCTCGGCCTTCCGGATCTGGTTGCGGATCGTCCCGCCGACCCGCCGCCACAGCTCGTCTGGATCCGCGGGCAGCGGCAGGGCGAGCCTCACCTTGCTCTCGATCGGCGCTCGGTCGAGAGCCAGGCGCTCCGTGCAGCGCAGCTCCACGGCCCTGGCGCCGAGCCCGCGGGCCGCGTCGATCAGGTGCGCGACCAGCGCGTGAGCCAGGGCCGGCGACGCGCTGCAGGGGCCGCCCGTGTCGAGGAACGGCATCGAGCTGACCACCGTGCCGAGGAGCGGCCGCCGGACCACGAATGCCGGCAGAACGCCCCGCCCCCCCTCGCCGTCCTCGCCGCTCAGGTAGAGCGGCGCGTGGCCATAGCCGGCGCGGATGGCTGTGAACCACTCGGGCGCGTGCGCCAGCGTCGACGCGTCGAGCGCCTCGACGGCCTCGCGCCAGGCGCCATCCGGCTCGCTCACCGCGTCGATCGTCCTGACCGCGGAGCCGCTCAGGATCGCGGTCACGAGAGTCCCACCGCCTCGTGATGCCGCGTCGCGGGATCCGCGAAGGCGCGCTGCAGGACGTCTCGCGCGGTGCCGAACCGGAACCGCGCGAGCAGGCGGGACAGCCGGGCCACCTCCTTGTCGATGCCGATGTAGTGGCGCAGGCGGTGGTGCCAGGCCATCGGCGGCCGGGGCTGCTGGGGATCGAGCTCCCAGGGGTGGAAGTAGAACACCACCGGCTGGTTCTCGCGGGTGTTGACCCGCTGGATGCCGAGGCGGGTCCACGCGAAGGGCAGGAGACGGAAGAAGCCGCCGCCGCCGATCGGAAGATTGACGTTCAGCAGGCGCGTGGTGCCGATCGGGAACTCCACCAGCGCGGCCGTCCCGCTTCGCCAGATCTCGTACGGAAAGCGTGGCGCGCCAGGCTGCCCGTACCGATCGTGCAGGATCGGGTACAGGCTGGAGTCGTAACGAAACCCGACCTCGACGAGGATGGGGTACGCCCACGACTGGGAGGGGCCGATCGAGAAGTTGGGCGCGCGGTAGCCGATCACCGGGCTGCCCAGGAGGTCCTCCAGCTGCTCCTTGGCGCGGCGCACGTCGTCACGGAACTCCGCGGGCGTCTGGCGGTGGACGTCCTCGTGCCGCTGGCCATGGCAGGCGACCTCGTGGCCCTCCCGGGCGATGGCGCGGACGATCGACGGATGGGCGGCCGCCACCTCGCCGAGGACGAAGAACGTGGCCGACGTGTCGTGACGGCGCAGGAGCGTCAGCGTGCGTTCGACATTCTGCTCGACGCGACTGGCGAACTGCCTCCGGCCGAGCCGCTCGGTGCCGGCTCGGAAGATCGCCGCATGGTAATACTCCTCCACGTCGATGCTGAGAATGTTCAGTTGCATGAGGTCTTCCCTGGACGAGCGGGTTGGTGATCGCAGCGCAAGCGGCAACCTTCAGCGCGCGGTGGTCTGGGGCAGCGCCCGCACGCGCTCCGACGGATTCCAGGTCGTGATCCGCTCGCCGCGGGCATAGCGGACCCAGGCCATCAGGACGGCGACGTTCGCCACCACGAGATAGGACGGCAGCTTCAGGATCCGGATCCCGGTCCAGTGGCCGGCGAGCGCGGCGGCGTAGAACCCGGCCTGCCCGAGCAGCATCGCCAGATAGAACGTCGAGCGCGGGGCCAGCATCGCATTGCTGGCGAGGGCCACGAGCATGGCGAACGGGACGAGCCAGCGGCAGAGCTTGTGGCTCAGGAGCTGCCAGGCGAACACCCCGTGGCGCACGGGGTTCAGCAGCCGCGCGTTGGCGGCGAGGACGTCGATGCCGCGCACGACGGTCCGCACCTTGCGCTGGAACTCGCGGCGGTCGTCGACGATGTTCCGGTAGTAGCCGGCGCTGGCGGCGTCGAGAACGCCCCGCCGGCCCATCGCCACTGCGTTGAGCAGCGTGTTGAAGTCGCTCTGGCGGTCGGCCGCCCAGTTGCGGCACACCTCGCGCCGCGCCGCGAAGAAGGAGCCGCTCAGCCCTACCAGGCTGTTCACGCGGCTCTCCAGGGCTCGCAGGAACATCTCGTACCGGACGTAGGCGCCCTCGCCGCTGAGCGTGCCGTCAGCATCGACGAAGCGATCGACGCTGCTGACGCAGCCGACCGAGGCATCCGCGAAATTCCCGACGATGCTCGAGATGCCGTCGGGCGCCAGCGCGGTGGCGACGTCCGAGAAGACCAGGATGTCGCCGCCGGCGGCGCGGACGGCGAGCTGCTGGGCGGCTTCCTTGCCCCGGCGCTCGGCCGCCCGGATCAGCCGCACGCGGTCCGGGTAGACGCCGACGATCTCATCGGTCCGGTCGGTCGAGCAGTCGGAGGCGACGATGATCTCCAGGCGCGAGGCGGGATAGTCCTGGCCCAGCGTGTTCTCGAGCTTCTCGCGGATCCGCCGCTCCTCGTTGTGGGCCGTGATGATGAAGGAGACGGACGGCAGCACGGGCGCCTTCGTCACGCGGCGGTCCCGGACGAGCAGGAGCGCCATCAGCACCGCCGGATAGCCGAGGTAGGCGTACAGGACGAGCGCGACGGCGGCGCAGAACGCGATGTCGAGGATCATGCCGCTCGGACCTCCTGGCACAGCTCGGTGATGGCGCGCTTGTCCTCTTCCGACAGCCAGTGGTGCGTCGGCAGCGTCACGAGGCTCTCGGCCACCCGGCGGGCCGACGGAAAGCGCGCGCCGTTGAAGACGGCGCGGATGTCGGGGATCTCGTTGATGGGCGTCGGGTACGCCACGCTCAGCCCCAGGCCGCGCTCCTGTGAGCGGGCATAGAGTCGCTGCCGCTCGGCCGGCGTCGCCGCGAGGATCGGCAGGCGCAGGTAGGGGCGCGGCCCGTGGGGCAACGGCAGCCGCAGGCGCCGGCTCAGATCGCTCGCCGTCTCGGCCCGCGAGCGGTTCGAGCGCGTCAACCGTCGCTGCCAGTCGCGCAGCAGGCCGGCCTGCATCCCGGACAGGCGCTTGACGGTGATGTCGGTGGGGTACAGCGTCTGGCCGAGGCGAAGGAACGGCAGGGCGGCCGGCAGCCAGTAGAGCTTCGGCCGGATGAACACCGTCATGAACACGAGCCGGGCGAGCTCCCTCAGCACGTCGCCCGCCGACGCCGCCGGCAGCCGCCGGTGATACCACTCGATGGCGGCGGCCGTCGGGGCGCAGTTGGTGACGATGATCCCGCCCGAGCCACACGTGATGTTCTTGCCGCGCCCGAGGCTGAAGATGCCGACGTCGCCGAGCGTTCCCAGCGGGCGGCCGTCGAGGTCGGCGCCCATGGCCTGCGCGGCATCCTCGACCACCGTGACTCCCCGGCGGTGGCAGAGCGTGCGGAGGCGCTCGATGTCCGACGGGATCCCGAACAGGTGGTGAGCCACCACGCACAGCGTGTCGGACTTCAGCGTCTGCTCGAGCAGCACGTGGTCGAAATCGAAGGTGGCTGGATCGATGTCGCACAGCACCGGGCGCAGGCCGGCCTTCACGACGGCCGCCGCCACCGAAAAGCAGGTGTAGGCCGGGATCACCACGCCGGTCCGCGGCGAGCGCGATTTGAGCGCCGCCAGCGTCAGCGTCAACGCCGCGGTGCCCGAGGAGACGAGAAACGCGTGGCTCACGCCGAAGTGCCGCCGGATCTCCTCCTCGCGGGCGCGGAGAGACCGTGAGGAGGAGAAGATCCCGGCAACGCCATGCCAGAGATCCGCCCACCGCAGGGGCGCGGCCGCCGGGGGGATGGTGCGACGGAAGGTCCTAGTCCACATCGAAGGCATCCACGACGACCATGACGTTCTGCGACGCGGGGTTCTTGTTGCCGCTCACCTCGATGGCCAGCGTGTGCTGCCCGGCGGCCAGGCCGGTGGCGGTGAACATGACGGCCTGGAACTCTTCCTGGATCGGCGCGAAGGTGTCCACGTCGGCTTGCTGCACGCCGTCGAGGTAGACGTGGGCGATGCCGCCGGCGAACGCATGCTGACCGATCCAGCGGACGGCAGTGCCGGTGAACGTGAACGTCGCTCGCGCCCCCGTCGTCATGGAGTAGGCGGCGTGCTCGCTGGTCCACAGGTCGAGCGTGGCGCCCTCGGTCCAGCCGTCGGTGTAGGCGACGGAGGGATCGAGCTCCTGCATGCGGGCGATGGTCGGCAGCGAGGCCGACAAGGTGACGTCGAAGGCGTCGACGAAGATCAGCGAGTCGATCGAGGACGGATTGTGCTGGCCAGAGGCGGTGATGGTCAGGGTATGGGTGGTGTCGGCCAGGCCGGTGGCGGTGAAGAGGACGGCGCGGACCTGCTCGGCCGGGGCGTAGGTGTCGACGTCGGGCTGCGACACGCCGTCGAGGGTGACGTGGGCGATGCCGGTGGAGGGGGCACGGAAGCCGATCCAGCTCACGCTGGTACCGCTGAAGGTGAAGGTGGCGGTGCCGGAGCGAGTGAGGGCGGCCGTACCGGTGCCGAAGTTCATGGAGGTGCCGCTCCAGGCCTTGGCGGCGTTGTCGTGGCTC
>VBPC01000075.1 GCA_005887895.1 Candidatus Rokuibacteriota bacterium | reverse complement strand
CAACTTCTTCGCGCCGCGCCCGCCCAGCCGCTCGCCCGAGGTCGTCCGCCGCGAGCTCGGCCTCGGCGACGAAGTCCTCGTGGTGCACTCGTCCAACCTGCGCCACGGCAAGCGCGTCGACCTCCTGCTGGAGACTGCCGCGCGCGTGCGCCCGCGCGAGGCCTTCAAGCTCCTCATCCTCGCCGGCGAGCCGTTCGCGCCGTTCGCCGGCGACGTGCGGCGCCGCGGCCTGGCCGACCGCGTGATCGTCCGCGAGAAGGTCCACGCCGTCGAGGAGTATCTTCAAATCGCCGACGTCGGCCTCTACACCTCCGACGCCGAGAGCTTCTGCCTCAGCATCCTCGAAGCCATGTGCTTCGGCTGCCCGAGCGTCTCCACGCGCGTGGGCGGTATCCCGGAGGTGGTGGAGGACAACGAGAGCGGCCTGCTCGTGCCGGCCGGCGACGTCGCCGGGCTCGCCAAGGCGCTGGAGGCCCTGATCCACGACGAGCCAAGACGCCACGCCCTCGGGCGCGCCGCGCAGGCGCGCGCGCGCGAGCGGTTCTCGGCCGAGGTCATCGTGCCGCGCTACGAAGCGCTCTACCGCCGGTTGTGCCGGTGACGGCCCCCGCCCGCGCGCGGGGGTCGGTCACCTTGACCAGGAGTGAACGCCGTGGGATGAATCTTGCCGGGAGGCGACCATGAAAACCCTGACCTACGCGTGCGTGGTATTCTTCGCCGTCGTCACAGCCGCCGTGCCCTCGTGGCTCTCGGCCCAGACGCCGGCGCCGAGCCTGGCCAAGGAACTCGCGGCGACCTTCCAGCGCGCCGCCACCGAGATCGTCGACGTCGCGGAAGTGATGCCCGCCGACAAGTACGGCTTCAAGCCGACGCCGGAGATCTCGAGCTTCGGCGACCAGCTCGTGCACGTCGCCGGTATCACCCAGCGCTTCATCGACGCCGCCAAGGGCACCAAGACCGAAGCCGCCCATCACGATGCGATGGCGAAGCCCGAGATCATCGGCCTGCTGAAGAAGACGTTCCAGGGCGCACAGGAGATGATCACGCCGCTGACCGACGCCCAGCTCCTCGAGCCCGTGAAGTTTCCGTTCGGCGACCGGACGGTCACTCGCGCCACGTTCTGGCAGGGCCCGCTGTACCAGATCCGCAACCACCACGGCCAGCTCGTGGTCTATCTGCGGATGAACGGGATCGTGCCGCCGACGACCGCGCGGCGGTAGTCTTCGCGTCCCGTAACACTCAGCCGCTGATCAGCCGAGATCACGCTGCCTGACGGGTCACGATCCGACGGCTCCGAGCTCGAGACGAGTCGGCACGGCGTTCGGTTCGGCGCGGCCGGCAGCCTGCGTATCACCGATCTCCACGCGCGCCGCGGCCGTCCCGGCGCGCTCCTTCAACGCGCGCGCCGTCGCCTCGGCCCGGCGCTGGCCGAGGGACGTCACCTCGGCATCGGTCAGCGGGGCCGTCTCCACCAGCCGCCGGAACAGCGCCTCGTAGAAGCCGCGGTCGGCGCTGCCGCGGCCCACCAGCGCCAGCACGGCGTTGGCGCGCTCGGCCTTCCTCCCGGTGCTCTTCTCGAAGCTCGCCTGCAACTCCTGGATGGCCTTGGCACCTGCGCGCTCGGTCAGCAGCGCCTCCAGCGTGCGCTGGGTCTTCGCCTGGTCGAAGGCCACGGGGCCGGGATCCTCACCAGGCTTCGCCCTCACCCCCAGGCGCTGCGCCAGCTCGTGGCGCACGCGGAGCGAGCGAAGCGCCTCGCCATCCGCCTTCGCCTCGTAACCGCCGTGCACGGTCAGCTTGAGCCGGCTGCGCTTGCCCAGCACGTCGGCCACGCGCTGCAGCTTCTCGCGCTCGGGCGGCTTCACGACATCGCTGCCCGGCTCGAAGACGATGGTCTGCAGGCGCTCGGCGTCCGCCTCACCGCCGAACAGCCCGGCCAGGGCGCGGAACGGCGACGTCACGATCTTGGTGATCACTGTGAGCAGCGCCTGCCAGATGAGACGGCCGTAGCTGAACTCGGGGCTATCGACGTTGCCCCTCACCGGCAGCGCGATGTCGATGCGTCCCTCCGAATCGCTCAGGATCGCGATGGCAAGGTCCAGCGGCAGGCGCATCGCACCGGCGCTTTCGACCCGCTCACCAAGCTGGAGCTTCGTCAGGACGACCTTGTTTTCGCCCACCAGCGCGTTCCGGTCGATCTTGTACTGCAGATCCAGGTCCATGGTGCCCGCCACGATCCGCCGCCCAGCGAACGTGGCGCTGTAGGGCGTCAGCGTGGACATGGGGACGTTGCGAAAGGTCATCGTGAGGTCGGTGAAGACCTTGGGACGGAACGCGCTGAGCGCGCCATCGATCTTGACCAGACCGAACTCGTCCACCCGGCCGTCGAGCTTCACCGTCGCGTGGGCCCCCGGGTCTGACCCGAGGCCGACCACCACACCGTTCAGCCCATGCATGCGAGTCGCAAACGGCAGGACCAGGCTGAGATCGGCGAAGCTCATCGAGCTCTCCTCGAGACGCAGGCGCTCGACGACGATGGGGAAGCCGGGGGCAGCGGGGCTGTCCGCCGTGGCCGGCGGGGCGCTCGCCGCCGGCGGTTCGCTGGCCGGCCTCGAGCTCGCCGGCGCGCCGGCGGGCTTCATCAGCTTGGCCACGCTGAGGCTCCTGTCCTTGAAGATCATGAGTCGTCCGTCCAGCCCGGTCAGCCGCACCTCGTCAACCTCCAGCCGATCGGGGGCCAGCCCGAACCGCAGGGTATCGACGCGCATCGACTTCCACGCCACGACGGGATCCCCGGTCGTCGCCTCGATCACGTTCACGCCGTTGACGTCGGCCGAACCCGTGTACGTGATCGTGGCGCGATCGCGGCCGCCGCGGTAGGTCAGCCGCCCGGCCGTGGACACCTCGCCGGAACGGAGCTCGACGTCGGCGTTGCTGGCGATGTAGGGCTGGGCCGGGGTGAGCGCGAGCTGGGAGACGGTCAACGTCGCCTCGGCCGTCGTACCGTCCGGTACCACCAACCCCTTGGCCGTGAAGCGCCCGCCCTGCGTGATGCGGAATGCTGCGTCGAACGGAATCGGCTTCTTGCCGTCGCTACGCAGCTCCCGGGCGCTGATCTTGATGGAGCTGAGCTCGAGCTGGACGTTGGGGGTGACGCTCCGATCGGCGAGGGCGATGCGATGATCGGCGAGGTCGAACTTCCCCAGCGCGACCGTCCAGGGCGTGGAGGCTGCCGCCGGCGCGGTGCGAGCGCGAGTGGGGACCGAGGCGGCTGGACGTCCGCGCTTGCCCTGATCCGCAGGGCCCAGCATCGTCACGAGTGGGATGGACCCGTCAGCGGCACGTACCACCGTCGTCGCCCCGCCCGTCACGGCGACCCGGGAGACCGCAACGTGCCGCGCTCCCAGATCGACGCGGCCATCCTCGAGCCGGATCTGGTCCAGCGAGAGCAGCCGACCCTTGGCGGCGGTGGCGTCGCCGACCGCCACACGCGCGACCTTCACGCCCAGGCCCTCCACCGTGCCGGCGAGGCCCGCCGGGCCACTCTCGAGCGTCGCGGAAAGATCAACGGCGAGATCGCCGACGTCGACATCGAGCGGAGCTGCGTGACTTCGGTCGGCGATGGACAGCGCGACCTCCTCGACGCGCACCTTGTCTAGCACCAGACGCCAGTCGCGCTCGCGGGGAGTGGCCGTCGGCGGGGCGACCGCCGGCGGTTTGACGCGGGCTGGGGGAGCGGCGGCGCGCGTGACCATCAAGTGCTGCCAGTTCACGGTGCCGTCCCGAGCCATCGTGGCGACGAGCCGACCGCGGCTCACGGAGATCTCAGGGACACTCAGCTCGCGTGAGATGAGATCACCACGCCCGCCCGCCAGACGAACCTTCTCCAGCGCGAGGAGTGGCGCCTTCTCTCCACGCTCGGTGAGGACGAGGTCCGCCACCGTGACATCGACGCCATCGACCTTCAGCGAGGTCGCCCCGTCCCGATAGGCGAACTGATAGCGCGCTTCCGCGTCGAGACGACCGCCCGGCTCGGCGAGCGCGACATCCTCCTGGGCGAAGCGCCAGGCGGTGGCCAGCGGGAAGCCGCGCAGACCGAGACGACCGGCGGAGCCGAGTGGGACGAGGGAAACGTCACCCTCCCAGTCGACGACGCCGCCACCGGTCAACGTCGCGGAGATCGCGTAGGGACCGCGGCGACCGGCCAAGGTTGCGATGTTGTGGAGCTCGACGTTGATCGGCTGGGCGGTGGCCGTCTGCGGCGCTCGGCGCGACAGGTCCGTGAAGGACAACACGCCCCCGCTCACCCGTGCATGCTGCAGCAGCACCCGCCGCAGGGTCGTAGGCGCCGGCTGCGCAGCCGGCTCGCTCTTGGGAAAGGCGTCGAGCAGATCCGCCACGTTCAGTCGGCCGTCGTGGGCCATGACGACGTCCAAGCGGGGCGCCTCGAGCTGGATCTCGGCGAAGGTCCATGCCCGGCGGAAAAGGCTCGAAAGCTCGAAATCAACGAACAGACGGTCGAAGCTCACCAGCGGCCGCCCGTCGGCCTCCTGGAGGCGGAAATGCTTGATCTCGAGTTTGAACAGGAGCGGGTTTAGCCGGACCTCGCCGATCTCCGCCCGCCGCTTGAGCTCCGTCTGTACGTACCGGGGTACGTAAGTCGTGATCAGCCGGGGGACGAGGAAGAACCCGGCGAGCGTGTACGCCAGAGCCAGGACCCCCACCACGGCGAGGGTGATGAGGAACGCACGGCCCGTGCCCAGCCGCCGGAGCCGTCGGGGGCCGCGAGTGGGCTCATCCGTCATGCGCCCAATTCTCGCGCACCCGGGGAAAGCGTCAACACATGCCTGCCGTGGCCGCTTTGACTCGGTCCCTTGCGATACGTCTCTCTTGGCGCGCTTTCGCCCGCTCAAACGCGTCTGCCGATTCACGGTAGTGCCCGATCAAGTTCGCGGTGAGCCCGAGATTTCCCCCAGGCGTCGGCATAGTCTGGCCGCACCCGGACCGCCTCGAGATACGCCTGCATCGCTTCCGCGTGACGCCCAAGGCTGTTCAGGGCGCCGATGCTGCTCTCGTCGGCGCTCGCGTCAATAAAGTCCTCACCGGCCCGGCGCGGACGACGGCGAAGCCGAGCTGACAGCAACCGCCGGTAGCTGGAGCGCCTGAACCGGGTAGTTCAGCGCCATCCAGCCCGCCAAGCCACCGTCGAGCGGATGCACCCGCGTGATGCCCTTACGCTTGAGCTGGAGCGCCACCCGGGCGCTCGTGGCCTCGTTGGGTCACGAGCAATACAGCACGAGCTCGCGCGATCGCAGCATCTCCGACTGGTGCGCATCGAGGTCCTCGGCAGGGATCCACCGGCTCCCGGGAATTGCATACGGCACGGCGGTCACATCGAACCGCGTGCGAAGATCGACGACGGTGACGTCCTCACCGGCGTCGAGCCGCCGCTTCAGTGCCTCCGGCGAAATACGGGCGATCCGAAGGCTTCGAAGGAATAGCTTCCGCCGAACGTACTTGACCAGGACGTACCCGCCGACCACGGATCCGAGCGTCAGGCCAACGCCCAGCCCGAAGGACGCGACGCGACTGGCGATTTGAGCCACAGTGTCGCTGAAGACGTATCCGAGACCGATCCATGTCCCTGCCCAGAGCAGCACGCCGGCGACCTCGTAGGCGGCGAACCGCACGCGCCCGGTCCGGAAGATACCGGCGAGCGGAGGCAGGATCGTCGTCAACCCTGGAACGAACTTGGCGACGAGCATCGCCTGGGCGCCGTACCGCGCAAAGACCTGGTCAGCGCGCTGCAGGCAGGAATCCGGCTCCAGCGAGAAGCGACAGAGCCGAGCCAGGAGCGGCGCGCCACGGCGACGGCCGAGCGTATACCAGCCGAAGTCGACCGTCAGCGCCACGGCCACGAGCGCGCCGAGCATGAGCGGAATGCTCCCCCGTCCGTGCGCGGCCAGGGCGCCGAAGCCCAGGAGCGCCGGCACCGCGGGAAGCGGGATCCCGAACTGCTCGGCGACGACGAGCGCAGGAAGGATGACGATGGCGTAGTGCTCGAGCACGCCGACGGTCTCGGTAGGGCTCATGGTCCCTTGGGATGACCGTGAAGTCGGTCTGGTTTCACCGGGACCCGATTATTCAGGGCTTACGGAACGCTTGCCATCTGACCTCACCGGACCAGCGCCGCGCCCGGGATGTTGCGCAAGTTCGATCGCGCCATTTCCAGCATTCTCCCCACACCTCCGCTCAGCACCACTTTCGTGGCCGCCAGCGCGAAGCCCATGACCTGCGCCCCGCTAACGTGCGGCGGTATCGACAGCGCGTTGGGATCGGTGACGAGGTCGACGAGGGCCGGCCCCGGATGGTCGAGCGCGTCCTGGAGCGCAGCCCGGACGTCCTTGGGCTGCTCGACCCTGATCGCGTGGATGCCCGCGGCCTGGGCAATCGCGGCGTAGTCCACGCTCGCGTGGTCGGTCTCGAAGTCGGGGATGCCGGTGACGAGCATCTCGAGCTTGACCATGCCGAGCGAGGAGTTGTTGAAGGTGACGATCTTCACGGGCAGCCGGTGGAGCGCGACGGTGAGCAGCTCGCCGAGCAGCATCCCGAGACCGCCGTCGCCGGACATCGAGATCACCTGCCGTCCCGGGTAGGCGAGCTGGGCGCCGATGGCGTGCGGTAGCGCGTTCGCCATCGTGCCATGCAGGAACGAGCCGATGACCCGTCGCCGGCCGTTCGGCGTCAAGTAGCGCGCCGCCCACACGTTGCACATGCCGGTGTCGACAGTGAAGATGGCGTCATTGGCCGCCACTTCGTCGAGGATGTTCGCCGCATACTCGGGATGAATCGGGACATGCTGCTCGATGTCGCGCGTGTACGCGTCGACGACGTGCTCCAGCGCGTCCCGGTGCCGGCGGAGCATATCGTCGAGGAACGAGCGGTCGCGCTTCTGCTCCACCAGCGGCAGCACGGCGCGGAGCGTGGCGGCGACGTCGCCGTGCACGGCGAGGTCGAGCGGCGTGCGCCGGCCGAGGCGGCTGAGATCGTGATCGACCTGGATGGTGCGGCGCTGCGGGAGAAACGCATCGTAGGGGAAGTCGGTACCGAGCAGCAGCAACAGGTCGGCCTGATGGGTCGCGTCATAGCAGGCGCCGTATCCCAGCAGCCCGCTCATCCCGACGTCGTAGGGGTTGTCGTACTGGACCCATTCCTTGCCGCGCAGCGAGTGCCCGACCGGGCTGTACAGCTTCCCGGCCAGCTCCATCACGGTGTCGTGGGCGCCGCGGACGCCGGCGCCGCAGAAGAGCGCCACCGCGCGCGCGGCGTTGAGCCGGTCGGCCAGGTCGCGGACCTGGTCGTCGGCCGGCACCACCGTCCCCGCCGTCACCGCCGCGGTCGCGCCGGTCGGATGCTCCGCGGCCCGATGAAGGACGTCGCCCGGCACGACGAGCACAGCGACGCCGCCGCGGCCGACCGCGTGCTGGATCGCGACGCGCGCGAGCCGCGGCATTTGCGAGGCCTGGCTCAGCAGCTCGCAGTAGTGGCTGCATTCGACGAACAGCCGCTCGGGATGCGTCTCCTGGAAGAATGAGGTGCCGATCTGCTCGGTCGGGATGTGCGAGGCGATCGCAAATACCGGGGCGCCGCTGCGGTGAGCGTCGTACAGGCCCTGAATCAGGTGCGTGTTCCCTGGCCCACAGCTGCCGGCGCAGACCGCCAGCCGCCCGGTGAGCTGCGCTTCGGCCGCCGCCGCGAACGCCCCCGCCTCCTCGTTGCGGACGTGGACCCACTCGATCCCCGTCGCTCGTCGGATGGCGTCCACGAAGGGGTTCAGGCTGTCACCGACGACGCCATATACACGCGTGACGCCGGTCTGGAGGAGGACGTCGACGAGCTGCTCAGCGACCGTGCTCATTGTGGTCTCCCTTCGTCATCAACACTCCGAACAGCTCAGTGGACGAGTCCTTCCCGTACTTGTGACGAGGTCCGCTGTGGCCCCGTCGCGGCGACTGTCGGATTCTTG
>VBPC01000074.1 GCA_005887895.1 Candidatus Rokuibacteriota bacterium | reverse complement strand
ACGAGCTGCAGATGCGGACCGGCAAGGAGATCTACCTCAACATCGAGGAGGTCATCCATCCGGAGCTCGACGCCCAGCTCGTCTCCGAGAACGTCGCGCTCCAGCTGCAGAAGCGCGTCGCGTTTCGCCGGGCCATGAAGAAGGCGGTGACGTCCGCGCTGCGGCTCGGCGCCGACGGCATCCGCATCGCCTGTGCCGGCCGGCTGGGCGGCGGCGAGATCGCGCGGCGCGAGTGGTACCGCGACGGCCGGGTGCCGCTCCACACGCTGCGGGCCGACATCGATTACGGGCTGGCCACCGCCCACACGACGTACGGAACGATCGGCGTGAAGGTGTGGATCTTCAAGGGCGAGGTGCTCCGCGCCGCGCCGCCGGAGGCGTGAGGGCGCGCCGATGCTGATGCCCAAGCGCGTCAAGTACCGCAAGGCCCAGCGGGGCAACATGCGAGGCAAGGCGTTTCGCGGCTCGACCCTGGCCTTCGGCGAGTACGGCCTCAAGGCGCTGGAGCCGGGCTGGGTCACCAACCGCCAGATCGAGGCGGCCCGGGTGGCGCTCACCCGCAGCCTCAAGCGCGGCGGCAAGGTGTGGATCCGCGTGTTCCCCGACAAGCCGGTGACGAAGAAGCCGGCCGAGACGCGCATGGGCAAGGGCAAGGGCAACCCCGAGGAGTGGGTGGCCGTGGTCAAGCCCGGCCGCATCCTCTACGAGATGGAGGGCGTGAACGAGGAGACCGCCCGCGAGGCCTTCCGCACGGCCGCCAACAAGATCGGCATCACGACGAAGTTCGTGACGCGGACGAGGACGCTATGAAGGCGGCCAAGTGGCGCGAGCTCTCGGACGACGAGATGACGCAGAAGGTCCGCGACCTCTCCGAGGAGGTCTTCAACCTGCGGTTCCAGCTCACGATGGGCGTCGCCAAGAACCCGTCACGGATCGGCGAGGCGCGGCGCGACCTGGCCCGCGCCTACACGATCATCCGCGAGCGCGGTGGCGCGCCGGCCGCAGTGGCGGCGGCCGCGGCGCCGGCCGCGGCGGCGCCGGCGACCGCGCCGGCCGCCCGGACGGCCCGCCGGACCAAGCCGGCCAGAGCCAGGGCCGCCAAGCCCGGCCGGGCCGCCAAGCCGGCCGCCAAGGCCAAGACGAAGAAAGCGAAGGGATAGGCCGTGGGCGAGCGCAAGACACGAGAGGGCGTCGTGGTGAGC
This sequence comes from Candidatus Rokuibacteriota bacterium, assembly GCA_005887895.1. Taxonomy (GTDB): domain Bacteria; phylum Methylomirabilota; class Methylomirabilia; order Rokubacteriales; family CSP1-6; genus AR5. Next base: position 7,392 of record VBPC01000074.1, on the reverse strand, counting down.
GACGCCATGCAGAAGACGCGGGTGGTGCGGATCGAGCGGGTCTACCGCCATCCCCGCTACCAGCGCGTCATCCGCATGTCCAAGAAGCTCAAGGCCCACGACGAGGACAACGCCAGCCACGTGGGTGACCGGGTGCTGATCGAGGAGACGCGACCGATCTCCCGCGACAAGCGGTGGCGCATCCGCCAGGTGCTGACGCGGGTGGGGCCGGCATGATCCAGCCGCGCTCGATGCTGGACGTCGCCGACAACTCCGGCGCCAAGAAGGTGCAGTGCATCCGGGTCATGGGTGGCGCCAACAAGCGCTACGCCTCCCTCGGAGACACCGTGATCGTGGCGATCAAGGAGGCGGCGCCGGACGGCACCGTCAAGAAGGGCGAGGTGGCGCGGGCGGTGGTGGTGCGGACGGTGAAGGAGGTCCGCCGCCGCGACGGCTCCTACATCCGCTTCGACCGCAACGCCGTCGTGCTCATCAAGCCCGACGAGAATCCCGTCGGCACCCGCATCTTCGGGCCGGTGGCCCGCGAGCTGCGGGAGCGGCAGTTCACCAAGATCATCTCGCTGGCCCCCGAGGTGATCTGATGCAGGCGATCCACGTTCGCCGGGGCGACCTGGTCGGGGTCATCACCGGGCGCGAGCGCGGCAAGCGCGGCAAGGTGCTGCGGGTGCTCACCGCCAAGGGCCGCGTGCTGATCGAGCACGTCAACATGATCAAGCGGCATCAGCGCCCGACCCAGAAGCTGCGGCAGGGCGGCATCATCGAGCGAGAGGGGGCCCTGGCGCTCTCCAACGTGCTGCCGATCTGCGCGCGCTGCGACAAGCCGTCGCGGACCGGCGTGAAGGTGCTGGCCGACGGCCGCAAGATGCGCGTCTGCAAGCGCTGCGGCGAGTCGATCGACAAGGGTTAGGAGACATGGCGAATCCAGGCAGTCCCCCCGCACCGAAAGCGCAGGCCCCCAAGCCGGGTGCCAAGCCGGCCGCCAAGCCGCAGCCCGGCCGCAAGGGCCCGGCGCCCGACGCGGCGCCCATTGCCAAGACGCGGCCCAAGGGGACCGGGGAGGTCCCGCCGCGCCTGAAGGAGCACTTCGGCCGCGCGGTGACGCCGGCGCTCATGAAGGAGCGCGGCTACAGCAACGTGTGGCAGGTGCCGCGGCTGGAGAAGATCGTCATCAACATGGGCGTCGGCGAGGGCCGCGAGAACGCCAAGGTCCTCGACTTCGCCACCGCCGACCTGCAGCTCATCGCCGGCCAGAAGCCGATCGTCACCCGCGCCAAGAAGTCGATCGCGAACTTCAAGCTGCGCGAGGGCGTGCCGATCGGCGCCAAGGTGACCCTGCGGGGGGCCCGCATGTACGAGTTCCTCGACCGGCTCATGAACGTCGCGCTGCCGCGCGTGCGCGACTTCAAGGGTGTGCCCCCCAAGGGCTTCGACGGCCGCGGCAACTACGCGCTGGGCCTGCGCGAGCAGCTCATCTTTCCCGAGATCGTCTACGACAAGATCGACAAGGTACGCGGCATGGACATCGTCATCGTGACGACGGCGCGCACCGACGAGGAATCGCGCGCCCTCCTCGCCCAGCTCGGCATGCCGTTCAGGGAGTCCTAAGCTCATGGCCAAGACCTCGCTCATCATGAAATCCCAGGCGACGCCGAAGTTCTCCACGCGCCGCTACCACCGGTGCAAGCTGTGCGGTCGCCCGCGCGGCTACCTCCGGAAGTTCCAGATGTGCCGCCTGTGCTTTCGCGAGCTGGCCCTCAAGGGCGAGGTGCCGGGCATCGTGAAGGCGAGCTGGTAAGTCATGCGCACCGATCCGATCGCCGATCTGCTCACGCGCATTCGCAACGCCAGCAACGCCGAGCACGAGAAGGTCGACATCCCGTCCTCCAAGCTCAAGGTGCGCATCGCCGAGCTGCTGAAGGACGAGGGGTTCATCAAGAACTTCCGCGTGCTGGACGACAGCAAGCAGGGCATGCTGCGGGTCTATCTCAAGTACGGCACCGGCAACGAGAGGATGATCTCGGGTCTGGTGCGGGTGTCCACGCCGGGCCGGCGCGTGTACGTCACCCACGACAAGATCCCCTCGATCCTGGCCGGCATGGGCGTGGCGCTGCTGTCCACCTCGCGCGGCGTGTGCACCGACCGCGAGGCCCGCAAGCAGAAGGTCGGCGGCGAAGTCCTCGCCTACGTGTGGTAGGAGACGCGGACATGTCTCGCATCGGCAAGCAACCCATCCGGATTCCGCAGGGCGTGAAGGTCCAGGTGGACGGCAGCACCGTCCGCGCCGAGGGGCCCAAGGGCAAGCTGACCCAGCCGGTCCCGGCCGGGCTCACCCCGCGCGTGGACAACGGCACCGTGGTCATCGAGCGCGGCAGCGACGAGCGCCACGTGCGGGCGCTGCACGGCCTGGCCCGCGCGCTCGTCGCCAACATGGTGAACGGCGTGAAGGACGGCTTCGAGCGCAAGCTCGAGATCGTCGGCATCGGCTACCGCGCCCAGATGCAGGGCAAGGCGATCCAGCTCGCGCTGGGCTACTCGCACCCGATCGTCTTCCCGCTGCCGGAGGGCATCACGGCCGAGATCGACAAGCAGACGGCCATCACGCTCCGCGGCGCCGACAAGGCCCTGCTGGGCGAGACGGCCGCCAAGCTGCGCGCGCTGCGCAAGCCCGATCCCTACAAGGGCAAGGGCATCCGCTACGCCGGCGAGGTCGTGCGGCGCAAGGTCGGCAAGAAGGCGGGCGCGAAATGATCATCAAGGACCGGCGGGCGCCACGGGACAAGCGGCACCTGCGCCTGCGGCGCTGGGTGCGGGGGACGGCGGCGCGGCCGCGGCTGGCGGTGTTCCGAAGCCTCAATCACATCTACGCGCAGCTCGTCGACGACGAGAGCGGGCGCACGCTGGCGGCGGCCGACAGCCGCAGCAAGGACTTCCGCGGCGCCCATCCCAGGGGCGGCAACGTCGCCGGCGCCAAGGCGGTGGGCGAGCTGCTGGCCCAGCGCGCCAAGGCGGCCGGCGTCGCCCAGGTCGTCTTCGATCGCGGCGGCTACAAGTATCACGGGCGGGTGAAGGCGCTCGCGGATGCCGCGCGCGCCGGCGGCCTTGTCTTCTAACGGGCCGATGAACATGGCCCTCTGCGTCGTTCGATCGGAGGGGGTCTCGTGAGGGACAGTTCGATGGTGAACAGAATGAGGGGGAACTGAGTGGCGGAAGCGAAGATCGATCCTAGCGTGCTCGAGTTGAATGACCGGGTCGTCTCCATCAACCGGGTGGCCAAGGTCGTCAAGGGCGGACGACGGTTCTCGTTCACGGCGCTGGTGGTGGTGGGCGACGGGCGTGGTCACGTCGGCGTCGGCCTGGGCAAGGCCCACGAGGTGCCGGAGGCGATCCGCAAGGCGGTCGAGCACGCCAAGAAGGACCTGATCTTCGTGCCGCTCAAGGAGACGACGATTCCCTGCGAGATCACCGGGCACTTCGGCGCCGGCAAGGTGTTCCTGAAGCCGGCGGTGCAGGGCACCGGCGTCATCGCGGGCGGGGCCGTGCGACCGGTGCTGGAAGCGGCCGGCGTGCAGGACATCCTCACCAAGACCCTGGGCAGCAACAACCCGCACAACGTGCTCAAGGCCACCATCGACGCGCTCCGGCGGATCAAGCGTCTTCAAGACTTGCACGCGGCGCGCCGCCGCGGCGGCGACGGCAGCCTGGCGGAGGAGACGGTCGGTGTCAAGCAAGAGGCTTAGGATCACGCTCACGCGGAGCATCATCGGCCTCAGCCCCAAGCAGGAGGGCACCGTGAAGGCGCTCGGACTGCGGCGGATGCACCAGTCGGTCACCCAGGACGACACGCCCGTCATCCGCGGCATGATCGCCAAGGTCCCGCACGTGCTCGAGGTCAGCCATGAGGCTTGAGGATCTGCGTCCGGCGCCGGGCGCGGTCACCCGTCGCAAGCGGGTCGGCCGCGGGCCGGGCTCCGGCCACGGCAAGACGTCGACCAAGGGCAGCAAGGGCCACAAGGCGCGCTCGGGCGGCGGCAAGACGGGCGGCTTCGAGGGCGGCCAGATGCCGCTCTATCGCCGGCTGCCCAAGCGCGGCTTCCTGCCCTACGGCGGCAAGACCGAGTACGCGGTGGTCAACCTCAAATCGCTGGGGGCGTTCGCGGCCAACAGCGTGGTCGATCCCGACGGCCTGGTGAAGGCCGGCCTGATCAAGCGCGGCGACCGCGCGCGCGTGAAGCTGCTCGGCGACGGCGACGTGCCGCACGCGCTCACCGTGAAGGTGCACGCCATCAGCGAGTCGGCGCGGGCGAAGATCGAGGGCCAGGGCGGCCGCATCGAAGTGCTGCCCGCGAAGGAGAAGGTGGCGGCCTCGTGATCGAGAGCCTGCAGTCGTTCCAGAACGTCTTCAAGATCCCCGAGCTCAAGCGCCGGGTCCTGATCACGGCGCTGCTGCTGTTCGCCTACCGGGTCGGCGCCCACGTGCCCACGCCCGGCATCGACGGCCACGCCCTCGCCCAGTTCTTCGACCAGGTGCAGGGCACGCTGCTCGGCATGGTCGACCTGTTCTCGGGCGGCAACCTTCGACGGCTGTCGATCTTCGCCCTCGGCATCATGCCGTACATCTCGGCCTCGATCATCCTGCAGCTGCTGACGGTGGTGATCCCCGCGCTGGAGCGGCTGGCCAAGGAGGGCGAGGCCGGCCGCAAGAAGATCACGCAGTACACGCGCTACGGCACCGTGGCGCTCTCGCTCGTGCAGTCGCTCGGCATTGCCTATGGGCTGGAGGGCATGCGCAGCCCGAGCGGGCTGGCGATCGCCCCCCATCCCGGCTGGGGCTTCCGGCTGCTGACGATGATCACGCTCACCGCCGGCACCGCGCTGATCATGTGGCTGGGCGAGCAGATCTCCGAGAAGGGCATCGGCAACGGCATCTCGCTCATCATCTTCGCCGGCATCGTGGTGCGGCTGCCCTCGGCCATCTCGGCGTCCTTCGTCCTGCTCAAGAACGGCGAGCTCCAACTGGGGGTGTTCGTCGCCATCATCCTGCTGATGGTCGCGGTGACGGCGGCGGTCGTGCTCATGCAGGAGGGCCAGCGCAAGATCCCCGTCCAGTACGCCAAGCGGGTGGTGGGCCGGCGCGTCTACGGCGGCCAGTCGACGCACATCCCGCTGCGGATCAACACGGCCGGCGTCATCCCGGTCATCTTCGCCTCCTCGCTGATCCTGTTCCCGGCCACGCTCACCCGTTTCCTCGACTACGGCATCATGCGCTCGATCGCCGACTCGCTGAGTCCGGGCCGCATGACCTACACCGTGCTGTACATGGGCCTCATCATCTTCTTCGCGTACTTCTACACGGCGATCGTCTTCAACCCGGTCGACCTCGCCGACAACATGAAGAAGTACGGCGGCTTCATCCCCGGCGTGCGGCCCGGCAAGAAGACGGCGGAGTACATCGACCACGTCCTGACCCGGATCACCCTGCCGGGCGCGATCTTCCTGGCCCTGATCTCGGTGCTGCCGGATCTGTTGATCCGCGTGTTCAACGTGCCGTTCTACTTCGGCGGCACCAGCCTCCTGATCGTCGTCGGCGTCGCCCTCGACACGGTGCGGCAGATGGAGTCGCACCTGCTGATGCGCAACTACGAGGGCTTCCTCAAGCGCTCGAAGTCGCGCTCGGGCGCGTTCGCGCGGAGGAGCTGACGGTGCGCGTGATCTTCCTCGGCCCCCCCGGCGCCGGCAAGGGCACCCAGGCCCGCGAGCTCTCCCGCGAGTGGGGGGTGCCGCAGATCGCCACCGGCGAGATGCTGCGCGAGGCGGTGGCGGCCGGCACGCCGCTCGGGCGCGAGGCCAAGCGCGTCATGGACAGCGGCGGCCTGGTGCCCGACGACGTCATGATCGGCCTCATCGCCGAGCGGCTGCGCCAGCCCGACGCCGCGCGCGGCTTCATCCTGGACGGCTTCCCCCGCACGATCGCCCAGGCCGAGGCGCTCGATCGCCTGCTCAAGGACCTCGGCCACTCGCTCGACGCCGTGCTGTACTTCCAGGTCTCCGAGCCCGAGCTGCTGCGGCGACTCACCGGGCGGCGGCTGTGCCGCCGGTGCCAGACGGCCTATCACCTGGTGTCGGCGCCGCCCCGACGGCCCGGCGTGTGCGACCGCTGCGGCGGCGAGCTCTACCAGCGGCCGGACGACAGCGAGGAGACCGTGCGCCGCCGCCTCGAGGTCTACTCGCGGCAGACGGCGCCGCTGCTCGACTACTACGGCGGGCGCAGCCTGCTCTCCACCATCGACGGCGAGGGCAGCGTCGAGGCGATCGCCGCGGCCATTCGGCGCGCGGTCACGGAGGCGCGGTGATCGAGCTGAAGTCCGCGCGGGAGATCGGGCTCATGCGGCGGGCCGGCCACATCCTGGCCGAGGTCATGGATCGCCTGCGCGGCAGCGTGAAACCCGGCCAGTCTACGCTGGAGATCGACGAGGACGTCGAAGACTTCATCCGCGCCCAGGGCGCGGTCCCCGCCTTCAAGGGCTACCGCGGGTTCCCGGCCACCGTCTGCATCTCGATCAATGACGAGGTCGTGCACGGCATCCCCTCCGCGCACCGGCGCGTGAAGGAGGGGGACATCGTGGGCCTGGACCTGGGGTGTATCGTGGAAGGGTACTACGCAGATTGCGCGTTCACCCTCGCCGTCGGCGAGGTGCCGTCGCGCGTGCAACAGCTGCTCGACGTCACCCGGGAAAGCCTCGAGCTGGGGATCCAGGAGTGCCGGCCCGGCCGGCGGCTGTCCGACGTCTCGCACGCCATCCAGTCGCACGTCGAGCGGCACGGCTTCGCGGTCGTGCGCGCCTTCGTGGGCCACGGGATCGGCCGTGCGCTGCACGAGGAGCCGCAGGTGCCGAACTTCGGCGATCCCGGCCGTGGACCGCAGCTGCGGCCGGGCATGGTGCTGGCGATCGAGCCCACGATCGCGGTGACCGAGAGCGGGCCCGAAGTGCTGACGCGGAAGCCCGGCGGCACGGCCCGGGCGGCCTGAGAGCGCGAGCGATGCCCAAAGAAGACGCGATCGAGGTCGAGGGGACCGTGGTGGAGCCGCTGCCGAACGCGATGTTCCGCGTCGAGCTGGAGAGCGGCCATCGCGTGCTGGCCCACGTCAGCGGCAAGATGCGGATGAACTTCATCCGGATCCTGCCCGGGGACCGCGTGAAGGTCGAGCTGTCGCCGTACGACCTCACGCGCGGCCGCATCACGTACAGGTTCAAATAACGGAGGAGCGTCGGCGAGACGCGAAGCGATGAAAGTGAGACCGTCAGTCAAGACGCGCTGCGAGCACTGCAAGATCATCAAGCGCCAGGGCGTGGTGCGGATCATCTGCAAGAACCCGCGGCACAAGCAGCGGCA
>VBPC01000073.1 GCA_005887895.1 Candidatus Rokuibacteriota bacterium | reverse complement strand
GGGCGATCCAGCGCGCGCACGGATTCATTCCGGTGACGGCGCTGCGGGATCTGTCCGAGCGCGCGCGCGTGCCGCTCTACCAGCTGCACGGCGTCGTCAGCTTCTTCCCCCACTTTCGGGAGTCGCCGGCGCCCCCGGTCGAGGTCCTCGTCTGCGACGACATGTCGTGCCATCGACGGGGCGCGAGCGCCTTGCTGGCCGCCCTGGAGGAGCACGTGGCGCAGGCTGGCCCGCCCGGCACCGTCGTGCGGCCGGTGTCGTGCCTGGGCCGCTGCGACCGGGCGCCGGCGTGCGCGGTGAACGACACGATCCTCTCGCGTGTCACGCTCGACGGGCTCGCCCCGCACCTGCTGACGGCCGCCGTCGGCGGCACGCTGCCGGCCGAGCACGCCACGCCCGACGGCCGCGCATTGCGTGTCGATCCGTATGCCGAGGCCGGCCAGCGCTACGGTGCCGCCCGCAAGCTGGCCACCGACGGTGACGCCGCCGGCGTCATCGCCGCGCTGAAGGCCAGCAACCTGCGCGGCATGGGCGGCGCCGGCTTTCCGACCGGCCTCAAGTGGGAGATCGTGCGCAACGCCGAGGGCAGCGAGAAGTACATCGTCTGCAACGGCGACGAGAGCGAGCCGGGCACGTTCAAGGATCGCTACATCCTCGAGAACGCCCCCCACCTGCTGGTGGAGGGCATGGTGCTGGCCGGCCTGGTGACCGGCGCCCGCCAGGGCATCGTCTACATTCGCCACGAGTACGAGCCGCAGATCGAGATCGTGGAGCGCGAGATCGCGCGGGCCCGCGCGGCTGGCGCGGTCGGCCCCGACGTCTTCGGCTCCGGCCGCGCCTTCGAGCTCGAGGTCTTCGTGAGCCCGGGCGGTTACATCTGCGGCGAGGAGTCGGCGCTGCTGGAGGCGATCGAGGGCAAGCGGGCCGAGCCGCGCAACAAGCCGCCCTTCCCCGGCACCCACGGCCTCTGGAACAAGCCGACGGTCATCAACAACGTCGAGACGTTCGTGATGACTCCCACCATCCTGTTGCGCGGCCCCGAGTGGTTCAAGGCCCAGGGCAAGTCGGGGGCGCCCGGCCTGAAGTTCGTCGGCATCAGCGGCGACGTCGTCCGGCCCGGCGCCTACGAGATCGCGATGGGCACGCCGGCCCGGGAGGTCATCTTCGACCTGGCCGGGGGCATCGCCGGCGGCCGGCGCTTCAAGGCGTGGGCGCCGTCGGGGCCGTCGTCGGGCTACCTGCCGCCGGCGCTGGTCGACACCCCGCTCGACTTCAAGGCGCTCGCCGACGTCGGCTCCATGCTCGGCTCGGGCGCCATCGTGGTGCTGAGCGAGGACGCCTGCATGCTCGACATGGCGCTCAACGCCGTGCGGTTCTTCCGCAACGAGTCGTGCGGCAAGTGCGTGCCCTGCCGGGTCGGCTCGGCCAAGCTCGTGGAGATCCTCGGCGACATCGCCCGCGGCCACGGCCGGCCCGAGCATCTCACGGTGATCGACGACCTCGCCCACGCGCTCACGCTGACGTCCATTTGCGGCCTGGGCCAGGTCGTGCCGGTGCCGATCAAGTCGGTGCTGACGCACTTCCGCCCGGAGATCGACGATCACCTGCTGCGTCGGCGCTGTCCCGCCGGCGTGTGTCCGATGACGGGGGTGTGATGAGTCCCGGCGCGGCGGTCAAGCTGACGATCGACGGGCGCGAGACGAGCGTGGCGCCGGGGACGACGATCTTCGACGCCGCCCGGGGCCTCGGCATCGAGATCCCCACGCTGTGCCACGCGCAGCACCAGACGCCGGTCGGCGTGTGCCGCGTCTGCACGGTGGAGGTCAAGAACAACCGCGTCCTGGCCGCCGCCTGCGTGCGGCCGGCCGAGGACGGCATGATCGTGGCGACGGCGACCGACGGCGTGCAGCGCGCCCGTCGCACGCTGGTCGAGCTGCTGCTGTCCGATCATCCCTCGCCGTGCGCGCGGCAGCGGGCCACCGGCGACTGCGAGCTGGAGCGGCTGGGCGCCGGCTACGCCGTGACGACGCCGCGCTTCGGCCACCACGACGCGTCGCGCGGCCGGGACGAGTCGTCCTTCTTCATCGCCGTGGACCACACCGCCTGCATCCTCTGCGACCGCTGCATCCGCGGCTGCTCCGAGGTGAAGAACAACTTCGTCATCGGCCGCACCGGCAAGGGCCACCAGGCCGGCATCGCGTTCGACACCGACGTGCCGATGGCCGCGTCCACCTGCGTCGGCTGCGGCGAGTGCATGGTCTCCTGCCCGACCGGGGCCCTGACCAATCGCAAGATCGTCGACGTCGACCCGCCGGCCGGCGAGGAGATGAGCGCCGAGCAGCTGCAGAAGCTGGACATCTTCAAGCGGATGTCGGGCACGTTCCTCGACCTCAACCGCGGGGCCGTCGTCCGCCGGCGCTTCGAGCCCGGCGAGATCATCTGCCGCGAGGGCGACTTCGGCTCGACCGCCTTCTACATCCTGAGCGGCAAGGTGCAGGTGTCGCTGGCGACGCCGATGGGGCACAGCTCGACGCGGCGCGGGCAGCCGGGCGGCGGCAAGGGCTTCTTCCGCAAGCTGACCGAGCTGGTGCTGAGCGATGCGACGCCGGCCCCGGCGGCGGCAGCGCCGCGCTATATCCCGATCGATGCCTCGGTCGACCTGGAGCTGAGCAATCCGGTCGCCGAGCTGGGCGCCGGCGACCTCTTCGGCGAGATGACGTGTCTGAGCTTCTACCCGCGCTCGGCGACCGTCCGGGCCGTCGAGGAGACCGAAGTCCTGGAGATGCTGCGCAACGTGCTGCAGATGCTCCAGAAGGACAAGGTCTTCAAGGCCTTGCTCGATCGCCGGTATCGCGAGCGGGCGCTCGACACCCACCTGCGCACGGTCCCGATCTTCAACACCCTGAGCCAGGACTTCGTGCGCCGGCTACGCGACCGGGTCGAGCTCGTACGCTTCGAGCCGGGCCAGGTCATCTGCCGCCAGGGCGAGCAGGCCGACAGCCTCTACCTCATCCGCATCGGCTTCGTGAAGGTCAGCCAGGCGTTCCCGGGCGGCGACATGGTGCTGCGCTACCTCACCCGGCCCGACTACTTCGGCGAGATCGGCCTGCTCGGCGGCGAGGGCGTACGCACCAGCACCTGCACCTCGCTGGACCACGTGGAGGCGGTGCGCATCAAGGCCGAGGACTTCCACCTGATGCTGCGCGAGTTCCCCGACATCCAGACGCGGCTGGCCGAGGTGGCCCAGGCCCGGCTGGAGGCCGACGCCAAGCAGCGGCAGACGGTGGGCACGGTCCAGCTCGACGACTTCCTGAGCCAGGGCCTCATGGAGGCCCAGAATCTGCTCGTCATCGACCTCGAGCGCTGCACGCGCTGCGACCAGTGCGTGCGGGCCTGCGCCGCGGCCCACGACGGCGTCACCCGCCTGGTGCGCGACGGCCTGCGCTACGACAAGTTCCTGGTGGCCACGTCGTGCCGCTCGTGCCGCGATCCGCTCTGCATGGTCGGCTGCCCGGTGGGCTCGATCCGCCGGCACCCCGATTCGCTGGAGATCATCATCGAGGACTGGTGCATCGGCTGTGGCCTGTGCGCCAACCAGTGCCCGTACGGCAACATCAACCTCCATCCGTTCATGGTCAACGCCGAGGATCCCGAGCAGCCGGGGATGCGGAAGGCCGTGGTGCGCGAGAAGGCCACCACCTGCGACCTCAGCCGTGACTACTCGGAGCCGGCCTGCGTGTACGCGTGCCCGCACGATGCGCTGCATCGTATCGAGCCCCTGAAGTTCTTCGGAATCGCCAAGTGACAGCCGCCGGATGCTGATCGACCGGTCCCATCGCGGCTGGATCATCGGCTGCCTGGTGGTCCTGGCGGCGGCGACGGCGATCTACGTTCCCTACGTCCGCCACGCGCTGAACGGCCCCAGCGGCGGCAGCGCGGTGGGGCTGACGTTCGGCGTCGTGGGCTTTGCGCTGATGATCTTCGCCGGCGCCCTGGGGGCGCGGCGCAAGGTGCCGACCTGGCAGATCGGGCGCGGGACCTTCTGGATGCGCGGCCACATCTGGCTCGGGCTGCTGAGCTTCCCGCTCATCCTGTTCCACGGCGGCTTCCGCCTGGGCGGGCCGCTGACCGCCGTGCTCATGATCCTGTTCGGGATCGTGATCGTCAGCGGCATCCTCGGCGTGCTCCTGCAACAGGTGATGCCGCGGCTCATGCTCACCCGGGTGCCGCTGGAGACCGTCTACGAGCAGATCGACTCGATCGTGCTGCAGCTGCGCGGAGAGTCGGACGAGCTGGTGGCCGCCGCCTGCGGCCCGCTGCTCGTCGACACGCCGCCGGCGCCGGCCGAGCGGCGGGCCGGCGGCGGGCTGGTCGATCGGGTCGGGCAGCCGCGCTCGACGCCGCGCGCGCACCCGGCGCCCCTGGCGCCGACGCCCGAGAGCGCCGTGCTGCGAGACGCCTATCTGACCGAGATTCGCCCGTTCCTCGACCCGCTCGTCCACGGCAACGGCGTGATGCTCAATCCCGCCCGGGCGGCGACCTTGTTCCGCGAGCTGCGCACGGCGCTGCCGCCGCTGCTGCACAACACCGTCAGCGAGCTGGAAGCCACCTGTGACGAGCGCCGGCAGCTGCGCGATCAGAAGCGGCTGCACCACTGGCTGCACGGCTGGCTGCTCGTGCACATCCCGCTCTCGCTGGCGCTGCTGCTGCTCGGCACCGCCCACGCGGTCATCGCGCTGAGGTACTGATGGCGGCCGGCGATTCGCGCTACTCGGCGAAGATTCGGGCCAAGCGGATCGCGCTCGAATACTTCAAGCAGCCGCACCCGTTCCGCCGCTGGCGGTTCATCCTCTCGGTGGCGGTGCCGGCGGTGGCGGCCCTCTGGCTGCTCGTCTACGCCGTCCGGGGGGACCAGCGCATCTACAACGGCGGTCGGGTCTCGACAGCCCACACGATGTTCGAGAAGGACTGCGTGGTCTGCCACGGCCCCGGGCCGGCGCCGGCGGCCACCATGCCGACCGCGGCGGCGCCGGCGACCATGCTGGCCGCGGGGGTCGGCGGCGCCGCGCCGCGCGGCTACTGGGCCCGCGTCACCGACAACGCCTGCCAGGCCTGTCACGCCGGACCGCGGCATCACGTCAACGAGACGTTCCAGCCGCGGTGTGCGAGCTGCCACCGGGAGCACGGCGGGCGCGCGTTGCTCGTGCAGATCGCCGACCAGCACTGCGCCCAGTGTCATCGCGATCTGAAGACCAAGGACGGCGCGCCGCCGGCCTACCATGCCAGCATCACGGCGCTGCGCCAGCATCCGGAGTTTGCCGTCAGCCTGCACGAGGGCGACAAGGTGCGGCGCGTGCGGCTCGATCAGAAGGCCGAGCTGCGCGACACCGCGCAGATCAACCTGAATCACGCCAAGCACCTCAAGGTCAATCTCAAGGGCATCGAGGACGTCGAGGCGCAGCTCGGCTCCGCGCACCTGGCCAAGGCGAAGGGCGGCCGTCAGCTCGCCTGCACGTTCTGCCATCGGCCGGATGGGCGCGGGGAGTACATGGAGCCGGTGGCCTACGAGAAGAACTGCGCCGTCTGCCATCCCCTGGACTTCGACGGCCGCTTCGTCGACAGCGCGGCCCCCGACAGACCCGCGGTGGTGCCGCACACCAGGCCCGGCGTCGTCCACGCGTACCTGCGCGGCACGATCGCCGACGCCTTCGACCAGTGCCAGTCGATTCCCGCCGGCGAGGCCGGCAAGACGCTGCGTCAGCGCTGCGTCGATCTGGAGCTGGTCAAGGCGCCGGCCGAGCCGGCCGGTGACCAGCCACGTGGCCTGCGCCGCGGCGGCGGCGAAGAGGCGCCGGCGCCGGCACCGGCGCCCGACACGCCGCGCGGCCTGCGGCGTCGGTCGTCGCTCGAGCCGGAGATCGTGCTCGCGCAGGACGACTCGCCCCGTCGCCTGCGGCGGGGCAGCGACGAGCCGAGCGGCGACGCGGCCACCGGTAGTGCGAGCGGCGGCGGCGCCGCCGGCAGTGGCAGCGCGGGCGGTGGCGGCGGGGCCGCCTGGGTCGCGACCCAGCTGAGCACGATCGAGCCGGGCCTCTTCAAGCAGCGCTGCGAGTACTGCCACACGCTGACCAAGAGCGGCGGCGCGGTGCCGCAGGTGGTCCCGACGGCGATTCCCGCCCGCTGGCTACCGCATGCGCGCTTCGACCACGCGCCGCACCGCCCGCTGGCCTGCGTGGAGTGCCACAAGGCGACGACCAGCACCGAGACGAAGGACGTGTTGATGCCGGCGATCGGCACGTGCCGCGACTGCCACAAGCCGACCGGCGGCGCGCGCAGCGGTTGCGTCGAGTGCCACCGCTACCATGACAAGACGCAGGAGCGCGACCCCGACGGGCCGTTCAAGGTGCATCAGCTGCTGACGGGCGCTGGGCGTTGACCTACTTTCCGAAGCGCTTGAGCAGGTCCTGGATTCCCTTCTCCGCCTTGCCGGGATCGACGTCGCGAAGGAGCGTCCCCGGCGCGACGCGCACCGACGGCGACGAGGTCGTGCCGGTGATCTTGGCCTTGACCTCACCGCGGCCGTGGTTGACCGTCATGTCGAGATTCAGGCGGCCGTTGGCGAGACCGTAGTCGCCGGCGATCAGGACCTTCATCGCCCGGCTCGTGTAGAGCAGGTCCTTCGTCGTGGCGACGCCGTTGGTGATCTGATAGGTCCCGGTGATCGAGTCGAACTCCAGCGGCGCGTCGAACATCCGGGTCGGCAAATCGGCGGACAGCAGCGAGGAGATCGCCGAGCCGACGCGTACGACGCTGCCGATCAGCGCCAGGGCCTGGGGGCCGACCACCTTGCCGCGGCCGACCTTCATCTGGCCCGGACCGGACAGCGTGTTGAGCATGTCGCTGACGTCGAAGGCGAGGGTGCCGGTGAGATCGAGCGGCCCGGTGATCGCGTAGCCCTGGCAGAGGTAGTCCACCAGCACCTTTTCGAGTGGCAGCGCCTTGATGCCGAGGTCGGCGAGTTGCACGTGGATGCCGCGGCCCAGGGTCACGGTGAGCTGCGTGGTCACCGTGCCGTCGCCGAGCGCGGCGTTCAGCGGGTGCGCGATGAGGCGCTGCTCCTGCCAGCCGACGTTCAGCTTCACCGTCGGCAGCGTCAGCGTCCGGCGCTTGGGCTCGGGGCACTGCGGATTCGTCTGCGTCACCGTCAGCGGTGAGAGCTGCACGTCGCCCGCCGCCGTCGGCGCGCCGAGCGTGCCGCCGAGCGCGAGCGTGCCCTTGATGCCGCCGCCGAGCGCGGGCGACGGGCCGGCGGCCACGGCCGTGAGGTCCTTGATGTCCTTGGCCTCGATTCCGACCTTGCCTCGCAGCGAGGCGTCGGTCAGCGGCCGGGTGCCGCTGAGCGCCACGATGCCGTCGCTGAGCTTCAGCGACAGGGCGCCGGGCTGGACCTTGGCGTCGCCCTTGAACTCGAGCTGCGTGCCGGCGCCCGTCACGGTGACGTTGAGCCCTTCGATCCGATACTGGGTCAGCGCGTCGCCCTTGCCGTGCGCGACGTAGGTCAGCAGGCCGTCCTCGACCAGCACCCGCGAGATCGGGACCGCGCCCGCCGCGCCCGGGCCGCCGCCCGGGCGTGACGGCTCGGCGGGCTTGCCGGGCTCGCCGCCCGCCTTCGGCGGCGGCGTGGTGCCGAGCGTGGAGATGTTGAGGCGGCCGTCGGCGGCCTGCACGACCGTGACCGTCGGCTTGTCGAGCACGATGTCGCCCAGCTCGACGCGGCCGGTGAGGAGCGGCAGCAGCTGCAGGAGCGAGACGGAGCTGAACTTCACCGGCCGTCCGAGCGTCTGGGTCGCATTGCTGGCGATGTAGGCCTGGATCCGCGGGGTGTCGACGAGGTACGGCACCGCGATCAGCGCCACCACGATCAGCAGGACGAGCGCGCCGACGACGCCGATCGCCCACTTCGCCCACCGGGCGAGGTTCATGGCACGAGCAAGACCTTCCCCGTGGTCTTGCGGCCTTCCAGCGCGCGATGCGCCTCGGCGGCGTCCTTGAGCGGGAACTCGAACTCCGTGCGCAGCTTCAGCTTGCCGTCGCGGATCCAGCCGAGCAGCTCGCCCGAGCGCTGCGTCAGCTCCTCGCGCGAGGCGATGTAGGCGTTGAGGCTCGGCCGCGTCAGGTAGAGCGACCCCTTGGCGCCGAGCAGGCCCGGATCGAAGGTGCCGATCGGTCCGCTCGACTGGCCGTAGAGCGCCAGCAGGCCGCGCGGGGCGAGACAGTTCAGGCTCTTGTCGAACGTGGTCTTGCCGACGGAGTCGTAGACGACCTGCAGCCCCTTGCCGTCGGTGAGGCGCTTGACCTCGGCCTCGAAGTCCTGGCGCGTGTAGATGATGACCTCGTCGGCGCCCGCCTCGCGCGCGAGCTTCGCCTTCTCGTCGGTCGACACCGTCCCGAAGACGCGGGCGCCCCGCATCCTGGCGATCTGGGTCAGCAGGAGCCCGACGCCGCCGGCCGCGGCGTGCACGAGGCAGGTGTCGCCCTTCTTCAGCGGATAGGTGCTGCAGGCCAGGTAGTGCGCGGTCATGCCCTGCAGCATGGCCGCCGCGCCCTGCCGGGTGCTGACCCCCGGCGGCAGCGCGACGAGCCGCGCGGCCGGCACCGCCGCGTACTCCGCGTAGGCGCCCGGGATCCCGGTGTAGGCGACCTTGTCGCCGACCCTCACGTCGGTGACATTGGGTCCGACGGCGCTCACGGTCCCGCCGGCTTCCATGCCGAGCGTGAGCGGGTACTCGGCCTTGTACATGCCGGTGCGGAAGTACACGTCGATGTAGTTCAGCCCGGCGGCGTCGACCTTGACGACCGCCTCGCCGGCCTTCGGCGTCGGCGGCGGCGCGTCCTCGTACGTGAGCGCCTCGGGACCGCCGGGAGCGTGGATGCGAACCGCCTTCATGATGGACCCCCCTCACACCGGGCTGGCTGTCGTGGCGTGCGGGCGAATTATAGCACCGCGATTTCGGCCTTCCGCCGCGTGGCGCGACGGGCCATCGGCCATTCGCGCGCCAAGGACGGCACGAAGGGACGAAGGTGTCGCACGGTCGCTGCGGTCAGCCGCAGGGTCCGCTCGCGTCGTGGCGTCCACCGGAGGCCATAGGCCTCCCGGAGGGACGCGGGCAGCAGGCCGATGGTGGTGAGACGCATCAGCGCGGTCACCGGCCAGGCGGCCCAGCCCAGCGGAGGATAGATCACCTCGCGCGCCAGGCACCGCGCCGTGTCGGACACCGCGATCTCGTCGCCCTGCAGCATGCCCGCGACGTAGCGCGCGAGATCGTCGTGCGAACGCGGGAGATACCCGGGCGGCATGCCCATCGCCGCCTCGATGTCCGCGCTCTCGGCGCAGTAGGCGTCGCGCTGGGCCGTCGACAGCGGAGCGACGAAGAGCTCGTAGGTCCGCAGAAACGAGTCGAGGCAGGTGGCGTGCACCCAGCGCAGCAGCGCGGGATCGTCCGCGCCGTACGCGTGGCCCGGCTCGAAGCGTCCTTCGGGGACAGCCAGCCGCCCCTGGACCCGGTGGTGAATCCCGTTGATCCGCGCGAGGGTCGCCGCCACCTCGGCCTCGGTGCCGAACGTCAGCGTCAGCATCGCGCCGAGCGTTCGATGGAGCCGGCGCCAGCGGCCAAAGCCCTCCCGGGTGAACCCGCTGTGATCGGCGACGCCCCGCGCCACCAGGGGATGCGCGAACTGCATGAGGATCGCCCGGGCCCAGCCGAGCAGCAGCACGACCTCACGATGAATCGTCCACGAGACCGGCAGCATGACCGCGGCTCAGCGCATGCCGGCGAGGTCGAGCGTGAAGCGACTGACGTCGCGGCCGTCGGCGTCGGCCACGATGAGCGCCACGCGGGCGCGCGGCGCGAGATCCTGGACCGGGAAGCCGTAGACGCAGCGGGCCACGTAGGCGCCGTCCTCCTGGCGGATGGCCGTGCGCTCGTTCTGCACGAACGCGGCCTTGATCTCGCGGTCGCCGGCCACCAGGCGGGGCACGTAGAAGCGCGCGAAGTCCTGGCTCCGGCCGCGCAGGTTGACCCACACGACGAGCCGGCCGGCGTCCTCCTTGAGCGTGCGGTCGACCTCGCCGGGCTTGAGCGGCTCGTTCTTGAAGGCGGCGTGGCGGGCGGCCACCACGAGGCGATGGAACGGCGTGAGCACCAGCGCGCTCTCGCCGCCGCCGTTGGCGACACGCCACTCGCGGTCGAACGCCTCGCTGGTGGTGCTCCGCTCGCCGGCCTGGATGGCCGCGCGCCGGTCGGAGTCGCCGAGCGTGAACGAGGCCGCCCGGGCCGGCCCGGCCAGCGCGAGGCTGACGACGGCCATCACCAGGAGCGCCCGGATCACTTCGCGGCGCCCACCACGACCTGGTTGAAGGTGTCGGGCGCGAAGAACTTCTGGGCGACGCGGTGCACGTCGGCCGCGGTGACTTTCGCGATGCTGGCCTTGTAGCGATCGGCGTAGTCGAGGCCGAGGCCCTGCTCCTCGATGGCGATCACGAAGTCGGCGACCTTGGCCGTCGTGTCCAGGCGCAGCGGGAAGCTGCCGATGAGGTAGTCCTTGGCCAGCTTCAGCTCGTCGTCCTTCACGGGGTCGCGCGTCATGCGGCCGAGCTCGGCGCGCAGGATGTCGACGACCTTGGCGGTCTCGGCGGTGCGGGTCTGCGCCGACACGGTGAAGGCGGCGCCGTACCGGCCGGGCGAGACGTAGCTGAAGACGGCGTAGGCGAGGCCGCCCTCGTCGCGCACGCGCCCGTAGAGCCGCGAGGCCGAGCCGCCGCCCAGGATGTAGGAGGCGACCGCCAGCGGGAAGTAGTCGGGATCGACCTGGCGCACCGCCTGGCGGCCGAGCAGGATCGTGGCCTGCGTCAGGTCCTTGGTGATCGTCTCGCTGCGCGGCGGACCGCCGCCCGGCGCGGGCGACGCGGTCGGGGCCGGCGTCGCCGGCCGCGTCCAGCCCCCGAAGCGCTTGAGGATCTCGCCGCGCGCCTCGTCCACCGTGATGTCGCCGACCACCGCCACGATCGTCGTATCGGGCCGGACGTGGGTGCGGTGGAAGTCCACCACGTCGTCGCGCGTGAGCTTGCCGACCGACTCGATCGTCCCCTCGACCGGCGTGCCGTAGGGATGGTTGGCGAAGACGAGCCGGGCCAGGGCGCGGCCGGCGACGGTGCCGGGGTCCTCCTCCGAGCGCTTGATGGCGGCCTGGATCTGGGCGGCCTTGCGCGTCAGCTCCTGGGCGGGGAACGTCGGCGACAGCACGACCTCGCCGAGCAGGTCGAGGCCGAGCGTGAGATCCCGCTTGAGGATCGACAGCGACGCCGTGAGCCCGTCGCGGCCGGCGCCCGCCTCGAGGCTGCCGCCGACGAACTCGATGGCCGAGTCGAGC
>VBPC01000348.1 GCA_005887895.1 Candidatus Rokuibacteriota bacterium | reverse complement strand
CGTCTTCGACTGCGTCCGCGTCGCCGACCACCCGCTCACGGCCGGCGCCCCGCCCCGCCTGCAGATGCCGCATTCCCGCTGGAACGAGATCCCGGAGGACGCGCTGGCGTCGGCCGGCTATCGCGTGCTCACCCGATCGACGGACGCCGGTGTCGATGCGTTCGTGAAGCAGCGCAAGAGCCTGTTCGTGTTCTTCCAGGGCCATCCCGAGTACGAAGCGCACACGTTGATGCTCGAGTACCGTCGCGACATCAAGCGCTTCCTGCTGCGCGAGCGGGAGACGTACCCGCCGATGCCGCGCGGCTACTTCGACGACGCGACCGTCGAGGCCCTGGCCGCGCTGCGCGAGCGCGCGGTCGCCGATCGGCGCGAGGAGGTGCTCACCGATTTCCCGACCGCGCTCGCGGCCGGCAGCGTCACCAACACCTGGCGGGCGACCGCGGTGAACGGCCCGCGGCTAGCCATGCTGCAGAGTCCCGCCAAGGGGGTAGCCGGCCGGCTCGAGATCGAGCCGGTGATGGCCTCGACCGTGCCGGAGGTGGCCCGCTTCCTCGCCGCCTACGATGACGGAGCGCCCCGCGCGCCCGCGCTGCCCGACGACGCCCGGGCGATCGAGCGCCACCTGCAGTGGCTGCTGCTCGACAACCCGCTCACCACGGCGACCTCGCCGCACGGCCTCTGCCTTCGCAACGGCTCCGGCGCCATCGCGGGCCTTCTCCTGGCGTTCCCCGCCGTCTTCCGGCTCGGCGACCAGCGGCTGCTCGGAATCGGCTCGGGCGCCTTCTGCGTCGAGCCGCAGGCGAAGACGTTCGGCTTCTACCTCTTCAAGCGGCACCTGACGTGGCCGGGCTACGCGTTCTTCTTCTCGACCACGTGCAACGCCCATTCCGGCGCGCTCTGGCGGGCGCTGGGAGCCTCGGCCGTTCCCGATTGCGACGTCGAGTACGTGCTGCCGTTCGATGCCGGAGTCGTGCTGCCGGCGTTCGTGGCCGGCCGGACGACGAGCCCGCTCGCCATCGCCGGCGCCCGGCTCGTCGGCCGGTGCGCGAACCCGCTCCTGCGCCGGGCCGGACGGGCGTCGGCCGGCCTGAGCACGGCCCGCAGCCGGGACTGGGAGAAGCTCGCCGAGCTCTCCCGCCGCCACCGTCCGCGCGAGTGGATCACGAACGAGCGGTCGACGGAGTTCCTGCAGTGGCGCTATGGCGCCGGCTCGCCCAACGCCTCGGCCGACATCTGCGTGTTCCGCGACCGGCGCGGCAACGAGGGCTGGTTCGCGCTCGCCGACACGCGCCGGGGAAACGGATACCGGATCCATGGGCGGCTGCTGCTGGATGCGACGTGGCCGCGGGACCGCATGACCTTCAACGACGTCCTGGCCGCGGTGTTCGGCTTCGCCGCCTCCGATGCCGACGCGCTGTACTTTCGTCCGCGGCCCGGCGTCGACTACCGGGCGTGCGGGCGCTGGATCGTCCGCCGCCCGATGGAGCCGGCCTCGGTGTTCGCCATCGCCGGGAAGGGCCGGCGCTCGCTCGCCCTCGCGGGACTCGATCTGGTCTCCGCGGATGGCGACAGCGCGTTCGGCGGGCGCGGATGAGCGCGACCATGGCGTTCGCGGAGCTCCACAGTCTCGTCGCCAAGCTCGAGTCCGACATCGCCGCCGGGCCCATCGTCCCCTCGGTGGCGCCCCACGAGATTCGCCGCCACCTCGCCGCCCGCTACGACTTCACGCGGCCGCTCGACCTCGACGAGGTCGGCGCCGACGTCGAAGCCATGTTGCGCACGTGGCAGGTGCACGTCACCCATCCGCGCTACTTCGGCCTCTTCAACCCGAGCGTGACGCTGGCCTCCGTCGTCGCCGACACCCTCGTGGCCCTGTTCAACCCCCAGCTGGCCACCTGGCGGACCTCACCGGCGGCCAACGAGATCGAACGCCACACCCTCGCCTGGCTGATGGGCAAGTTCGGCTTCCCGTCCACGGCCCTCGCGAGCTTCACGAGCGGCGGCGCCGAGGCGAATCTCTCGGCCGTCGTCGTCGCCCTCACGCGGGCGTTCCCGGAGTACGGCGAGGACGGCCTGCGCGCGCTCGCCGCGACGCCGACGGTCTACCTGTCCGGGGAGGCCCACCACTCCTTCAGCAAGATCGCCCACGTGACGGGACTGGGGCGCCGGGCCATCCGGACAGTCACGACCGATCGTCACCTGAGAATGGATGTGGGCGATCTCGCCCGGCGCGTGGCCGAGGATCGTCGGGCCGGATGCGCGCCGTTCATGGTGGTCGGGACGGCCGGCACCACGGCCGCCGGAGTCATCGATCCGCTGCCGGAGCTGGCGCAGTTCTGCCGATCGGAGGGCCTATGGTTCCACGTCGACGCGGCGTGGGGCGGCGCCGCGATCATCTCCCCGCGCCTGCGGGGCCACCTGGCCGGCATCGAGGCCGCCGACTCGATCACCTGCGACGCGCACAAGTGGTTCTCGGTGCCGATGGGCGCCGGGATGTTCTTTTGCCGGCACCCGGACGCCGTCGGACGCGCCTTCCGCGTGGAGACGTCCTACATGCCGGGCAAGACGCCGGGGCCGACGCACGATCCGTACACGACCTCGATCCAGTGGTCGCGGCGCTTCATCGGCCTGAAGCTTTTCCTGGCTCTCGCGGAGCACGGCGAAGCCGGGTACGTGGAGATGATCGAGCATCAGACGCGCATGGGCGACGTCCTGCGCCTGGCCCTGCAGCGCGCCGGCTGGCGCATCGTCAATAGCTCGCCGCTGCCGCTGGTGTGCTTCACGCGCGAGGGTCTCGACACCGCCGGGTTCCTGGCGGCCCTCTACCAGCGGCAGATCGCGTGGATG
>VBPC01000345.1 GCA_005887895.1 Candidatus Rokuibacteriota bacterium | reverse complement strand
CGGCGATGAGATCGCGCACCTGGCCGACCGGGTTGCGCGCGCCCGACGAGTGGCGCTCGTACATCAGCGTCGTCGTCGAGACCTTCCAGCCCGCGTTCAGCGGCCCCAGCAGCTGGCTCTTCGGCACCATCACGTCGGTAAAGAACACCTCGTTGAAGTGGTGGTGGCCCGTCGCCAGCACGAGCGGCCGCACGCTGACGCCGGGGGCCCTCATGTCCACGAGCAGGCACGAGATGCCGTTGTGCTTGGGTACGCTCGGATCGGTGCGCACGAGCAGGATGATCGAGTCTGCGTACTGCGCGCCGGAGGTCCACACCTTCTGGCCGTTGACGAGGAAGTGATCGCCCTTGTCCTCGGCGCGCGTGCGCAGGCTCGCGAGGTCGGAGCCGGCGCCGGGCTCCGAGAATCCCTGCGCCCAGATCTCGTCGGCGCTCAGGATGCGCGGAAGGTACTGAGCCTTCTGCGCGTCGCTCCCCCAGTGAATGATCGTGGGGCCCACGAGGTTGAGGCCCATGCCGGGCAGCACCGGCGCGTGCGCGGCCGAGTACTCCTCGTCCCAGATCACGCGCTCGATGATCGAGGCGTTGCGCCCGCCGTACTCCCTGGGCCACGCGATACCGACCCAGCCCGCCTTGTGCATCGCCTTCTGCCACGCCACACGACGCTCGAACATCGCGCGCGTGGAGGCGACGCGATCGTCGACCGGATCGTCGACGCGCAGCTCGGCCGGCAGGTTCGCCGCCAGCCAGCCGCGGAACTCCTTGCGGAACGTGTCCTGCTCGAGCGTGTACTCGAAGTCCATGGGTCCCTCTCTCTACGTGTTCGGGGAGGGCGGCAACCCGCTGAGCCCGGCCAGCACGTCGAAGAGCGTGCCGACGTCGCGCTCGCCGAGGCCGAGGCCACGCGCCATCGTCAGCCACTGCTGCGCGAGCGCGGTGGTGGGCAGCGTGACGCCCGTGGCATGGCCCTGATCTAGCGCGAGCTGAAGATCCTTCTGCATCATGCCGACGTTGAACCATGCGTCGCGCGCCATGGTGCCCACGACGTATGGCCCGCGGTACTTCACCATCGGCGAGGCGATCACCGACTTCAGCAGCGCCTCCACCGCCGTTTCGCGCGCGATGCCCGCTTTCTCGGCGAGCAGGACCGCTTCGGCGAACGCGAGCATCTGGACGGCGAGGCCGAGGTTGGTCGCGATCTTCATCGTCTTGGCCAGGCCGAGCGGGCCGACGTGGGTGATGCCGCCCGGCGCCATCGCGGCGAGATAGGGTCGCACGCGCTCGAGCGCGTCGCGCTCGCCGCCCACCGCGATCGACGCCGCGCCCTGCTCGACGGTGATCGTGCTGCCGGAGACCGGCGCGTCGAGCATGACCGCGCCGCGGGCGGCCACGACGGCGCCCAGCTCGCGCGTGACGGCCGGGCTCACCGTGCTCATCTCGACCCATACCGCGCCGCGGCCGAGCCCGGCGACGATCCCGTTCTCGCCCAGCGCGACGGCGCGCAGCGCGGGGTCGTCGGTCACCATGCTGAAGACGGCCACGGCGCCCTCGACGGCCGCGCGCGGCGTCGACGCGAGCTTCAGGCCGGCGGCTTCGAGGGCGCGGGCCTTGGCGGGCGTGCGGTTGTAGCCGGTGACCTGGTGTTTGGCCTCGAGCAGGCGCCGGGCGAGCCGGCTACCCATCGCTCCCAGCCCCACGAAGGCGACCCGGGTCATCGAGGGCCGCGCCGGCTACGGGGCGGCCCGAGCGTCGGGGGTTTGCCCCCGTATGAATCGCGGGTCAAATGGCTCATCGAGGACCGCGCCGGCTACGCCGGGGCGGTCCGAGCGTCGGGGGTTTGGGGGCCATTTCGGGGCCCCCATGTGCAACTAGAGGAGGCGGATGACATGGAGACCACGCGGTGGAGTCGGCGCGACGTGCTCAAGACGGTGTCCGGGGCGGCCGTCACCGGGGTGCTCGCCTCCCGCGGGCGCGCCGAGGCCCAGCCAGTGAAGTACTCGGCGGGCACCGAGGCGCCGAAACTGAAGGCGCCGGCCAACGCGACCGATTGCCACCACCACATCTACGACGCCCGCTATCCCGTCGACCCGAAGGCCACGCTGCGGCCGCCCGACGCGCTCGTCGACGACTACCGCGCGCTGCAGAAGCGGATCGGCACGACGCGCAACGTGCTCGTGCAGCCCTCGACGTACGGCATCGACAACCGCTGCCACCTGGACGCCCTGGCGGCGTTCGGGCCGACCGCGCGGATGGTCGCCGTCGTGAACGACGGCGTCTCCACCGACGAGCTCAAGCGCATGCACGCGCTCGGTGTCCGGGGCATTCGCTTCAACCTGGCCCAGGCGGGGGCGACGACCCCGGAGATGCTGGAGCCGCTGTATGACGATCCTCGAGGATCGGGTGCCGTCGGCGATCGTGTTCGATCATCTGGCTCACATTCCGCAGCCCGACGGCGTCAATCATCCGCTCTTCGCCAGGGTGCGGGCACTGCTCGAGAAGGGCCGGGCCTGGGTGAAGCTCTCCGGCGCCTACGCCGACACCAAGGTCGGGCCGCCGACCTACGCGGACTCCAGCGCGGTGGCGCGCGCCTACGCCAAGGCGGCGCCGGAGCGCTGCGTGTGGGGCAGCGACTGGCCGCATCCGACCGAGCAGCAGAAGGAGCTGCCGGACGACGCCGTGCTCTTCGATCTCCTCGCCGACTGGGCGCCCGACGAGAAGCTGCGCCACCGCATCCTGGTGGAGAATCCCGCGAAGCTCTACGACTTCGGAAGAAGCTGATCGGAGGAGGGCCGCGATGACCGCGGGTCCTAGCGCGCGTCCTCGAGCCTGAAACCGGTCAGCTCACGGACGCGCAGGCCCGAGCCGAGGCGCTCGCGGAGCAAGACGGGCTGCTTCAGCTCCGGCGCGTACCACTCCTCGTAGCGAATGGCCTGCGTGCCCTTGTTGCGGTAGACGATCTTGAGCGTGCGGAACGTGCCGGCCGGAACGGTGACCGTCTCCTCCGCCTCCACCGTGACGACGTCAACGCGCTCGGTCGTGCGCGGCTCCGTGGGCCGCTCTTCGTGGATCGGCTGCTCCCAGGTCTTGCCGACCCCGAGCGGCCACACGTACCGCAGCCGGGCCGGTGAGTGCGTGAGGACGGTACGGCCTTCGACGGTTTCCCGCAGCGTCGCGATGTCGGCCTTGCGGTAGAAGATCTCCCGCGTGCCGGTCCGGATCACGTAGGTCGGCACCCCGTCGATCGTCTCCTCGCGGTCGACCGTCCACACGTACGCGCCTTTCCCCGTCGAGCTATCCGTACGGAACTCCCACTCGTCCCCGCGTCGCCAGGTCGGCGCCTCGACGGTGAGGCTCGAGGACGTCGCGCGGGCGATCACCTGGGTAGCCGGCTGGTCGGGTGTCGGCGCAGGAATGACGCTGCCTTCGGCCGGAAGATCCGGCGAGGGGGCCCGCCGCGTCGCGGGCGAGACCTGCACGTAGATCGGCGCCGATCGCGGTGGCAGCCTGACTTCGAAGCGACTCTCGAGGGGGCGATCCTGGTCGTCCACGCCGGTGAAGACGATCTGCCACAGGGGCTGGGCGCCGCCGCGGTCCTCGCAGCCGCGCGGAGAGGTGCAGCGGGTGTACGTGTAGAGTGGGAACCGCCGTTCGACGCCCGGCCGCAGCGCCCACGGCCCTTCGCGGCTCCCGCGGCCCGGATCGCCGCCGCCCGCCTGGTACACCGTGCGGTCCATCCTCGTGAATACGATCGTGCGGTCGCTGACGTTCTTGATCACGAGCGTGAACTCGTAGGTATCCACCGCTTGTCCC
>VBPC01000167.1:2561-48273 GCA_005887895.1 Candidatus Rokuibacteriota bacterium | reverse complement strand
CTCGTCGGCGATGAAGCGGACCTGGCCCTCGACCAGCGGCGCCTCGGCGGTGCCGGCGGCCAGCGGCGGTCCCGGCGCCACCGAGGGCGGCGGCGGCGTCGGCGGGGCGGGCTGGCCGGGGACGCGGCCGGCCTGGCTGGACGGCGTGGTCGTCGGCGTGGTCGTCGTCTGCACCGTCTCCCGCGCACCGTAGATCGCGTTCAGGGTCGCCGCCAGGTCCTTGGCCTTGGCGTTCTCCGCGTAGTAGATGAAGACCCGCCGCCCGCCGCTGACGTTGACGTCGAGCTTCTCGATCACGCGGCGAATGGTCTCGAGCTCGCCCTTGCGGGCGTTGATGATCAGCGAGTTCGAGCGTCGCTCGGCCACGATCAGCGGCGGCCGGTCGGCGCCGGCCGTCTGGCCGGTGGCGCCGCCGGGCGCGGCGCCACCGGGCGCCGCCGGCGCCGGTGTCGCTGTCGGCAGCCCGCCGCCGGTCGCGGTGCTGCGCAGGCGCCCGGCCTGGAAGAGCTGGTTGAGGATGTTCGCCATCTCGGCGGCGTCGGAGTACGCGAGCGGGATGATCTGCAGCTCGTCCAGCGAGATCTCGACGTCGACCAGCCTGATGATGTCGAGCAGCCGGGCGATGTTCGACGCCGAGTCGGTGATGATCAGCACGCCGGTCTCGCGGTTGGCGATCAGGGTGCCCTTGGCGGAGATGAGCGGCCGCAGCAGCGTGCCGAGCTCGTTCACCGCCGCGAATCGCACTGGCACGATCTGGGTGACCACCTCGTCCCCGGTCCGCGTCGGGTCCGCCGCCGCGCCGACGATCGTCGGCACGGCCCGCTCGCGCGCGCCCTCGATCGGCACGATCTTGTAGAGGTTCCCCGAGCGGACCGCCGTCACGCCGTGGACCTCGAGGATCGCTAGCAGGACCCCGAACACGTCTTCCTGCGGGATCCGGCCCGACGTCTGCACGGTGACCTTCTTGCCCGACACGCCGGGCCCGATCACGTAGTTGAAGCCGACGATCTCGCTGGCCGCGTGCACGACCGTCTCGATGTCGGCGTTGTCGAAGTTGAGCACGATGAAGCGCCCCCGCTGGCCGGGCGGCACCGGCGGCGCCGTCGGCGGCGCGGCCGGAATGGTGACGGCGGGCGGCGGCGCGGCCTGCGTCACGGCGCGCGGCGCATCGGTGCGCGGACCGACGGACAGTGGCGGCGTGGACGGCGCCGCCGGCGCGGGCGGCGTCGACGGCTCGACGACCGGCACGGGCAGCGGTGGCAAGGCGAGCTTGGCGCGCGGGGCGCGGGATCCGGAAACGCAGCCGCTCAGCAGCGTGAGAGCGACGACGGCGGCGATGCTGCTCCTTACATCACTGCTGCGGGGCATCGGCCGGCTGCGCTTGCGGAAGGCGACGCAAGAGATTCGGGGGCAGCGGACGACGTCCGGGAATGATCGGCGGCGCGCTCGGGGCGACGGCCGGGGGCACCACGCCCGGCTGCCCCGGCACCTGCCCAGGGATCGTGGGAACGATCGGCGGCATCGCCGGTGGAATCACGCCGGGCAGCCCCGGCTGCGTGCCGGCCGGTTGAGCGCCGGGCGTCAGCGGCACGCCGGCCGTGGCGGGTCCCGCGGCCGGCCGCGGCTTGCTCGGATCGCGCAGCCGAACGTCGAGCTTGCCGTCGGGCCGGTTGATCGTGACGCTGTCGGCGTTGATCGCCTGCACGGTGCCGCCACCCACGGCATCGCCGATGCGGTAGCCGGACACGCGCTTGGTCGTCGGATCCTCCAGGTAGGCGATCGGCGCGCCTTCGCGCAGCACGACGCCGTAGAGGTTCGGCTTCATGGCCGCCGCCGCGGCGGTGGTCTGCGTGACCGGAGCCTCCGTGCGGGTGGGGCTGAAGAGGTTCTTGGAGGCGACGACGCCGTAGGCCCCCGCCGGCGGGCGTGAGCCATCCTGGCCGCGACCGGTGGCCGTCCCGGCCGGCGCCGGACGGCCGCGGCTGGCAAGGGGCATCGCCATCGGCGCCGTGAACTGGCGCACGATGAACAGCACGCTTGCCGCGGCGATCGCCAGCAGGATCAGGTTGATGATCAGTAGCTTCTTGGGCATCACGTCTTCGACTTCCCGGGCAGGATGTACCCGGAAATGGTCAGCGTCGCAAGCAGCTCCTTCGGCTGACTGACGTTGACTACTCTGACGCGTAAGTCCTGAACGGTCAATAACTTTGGGGCTGCCTCGAGCCTCGACAGCAAGTCGACGAGCTGGCGGATCTCGCCCGAAACCGCGATCTCGACGGGGATCTCGAGGATCTCGCCCCGCTCGACCGGTGGCAGGATCCGCTCGCTCCGGATCTCGGTGTTCGCCTGGGCCGCCATGTCCTTGGTGAGCTTCTGGAGCTCGGAGGCCGCGACCGCGGGCGCCGCCTCGGTCAGGAAGCGAGCCGACGCGCGCGCGATCTCCGAATTCGTCGCGTCCAGTTCCCTGGCGATGGCCTCCTTGCGACCGACCAGATCGAGCCGCCGGACGAGCACCTGCGAGCGACTCGGGACCAGCTCGCTGGTGAGGCGGCTGCGCTCGGCGATCGGCTGGACGACGAAGACCCAGCCCAGCACGACCACGAGAGCCATGCCGCCGACGCCGACGATCGTGCGCTCACGCCGCGACAGCGAGCCGCCGATCACTGCTGGGCTCCGGTCCGCGGCGGCGCCGTCTGAATCGGCGCCGGTGGTGCCTGCACGCCCGGCGGCTGCGGCCGACGCGGCCCACCCGGAACGGGCACGCCGCCCGGTATCGACGGCGCGCCGCCGCCACCGGGGACCGTCGGAGCGCCACCGGGGATCGGAGGCGGGGCGCCCGGTGTCGGCGGCGGCGTGGGCCCGGCCGGCGGCACGCCGACGACCGGTGGCACTGCGACGGGCGTGCTCACCGGGGTCGCCGTGCGGGCCTGGGCGCCGCCCGCCTCCCACGCCGCGCGGATCCGGAATTGCTCCTTGTCGCGCCCGCGCGTCACCGGCGACGAGAATTCGACCCGCTCGAGCACCGGGGAGTTCTCCAGCAACGGAATCAGCGCGCTGGCGGCCGCCGCCTGGCCCGTCAGCTCGACGCCCTTCTGATCGAGCGCCAAGGTCGTGAGCCAGGTGTCGCTGGGCAGGAGCTCCGTCAGCTCGCGCAGCACCGGCAGCGGGCGCATGGCGTTGGCCTCGATCCCGTTGATCGTGGCGAGCAGCTTGCGCTTGCGCTCGAGGTCGCGCAGGACGCGCTCGACCGAGCGCACGTCCGGATCGACGCGCGTGATCTCGACGTTGATCCGCGCCAGCTGGCGCTGCTCGCGCCAGCTGGGGACGAGCAGGGCGGTGATCAGCAGCAGGGTGGCGACGGTGGCGACGCCGAGCGTGAACGCTTGTGCCTTCGTGAGCCGCCGCGGCCGCAGCGGCACCGGCAACAGGTCGAGCGGCCGGCCGCCCCGCGCGCTGGCCGTGGCCAGCGCCAGCATGTGGGCGCCGCGCTCCTCCGGCGCCAGCGCCGCCAGGCGGGCCTGCGCGCGCGGCGTGTAGTCGGGCTCGGTGACGGGCGCGTCGAGCGTGGCCAGCGACGCCGCCTCGGGGCTGAGGTCGCCGGAGACCCAGATCGCGTCGCAGCCCTTCCAGCGTACGACCGTCAGCGTGCGGCGGATCTCCTCGGCAATCGTGGCCTCGTCGCCGCCCGGCACCGCCCGGCTGAGCTGCAGCGCGCCGCCGACGAGGCAGAGGACGTCCGCGCCGGCGCCGGTGCGATGCACCCAGACGACGCGCTGGCCCCGGTCGAATCGCGCCAGGACCGGCAGGTCGTGCACGGCGACGGTCAGCGAGGCCGGCCGCAGCTGGGCTTCCTCGGCGAGGCGCAGCGCGGCGTCGACCACGCGTGGCTCGGCGGCGACGACCAGCACACGCCGCAGCGACTCATCGCGCGGGGCCGCGTCGCCGGCGTCGGCCGCGAGCGGGACGAAGTCGAAGGCGGCGTCGTCGGCGGCGAACGGCACGTGGCCCTCGAGGTTCAGCCGGAGCATCTCGCGCACGTCGCCGCCGACGGTCGGCAGGTCGATCGGCTTCACGAAGGCCGCCGTGCGGGCCAGGCCGAGGGCGACCGAGCGCGGCGCGATCTGGCGGGCGGTCAGCTCCTCGCGCAGTGCCGCCGCCGGGTTCTCGGTGGCGATGCTGAACGTCTCCACGCGCTCACCGGACACGGCCGCGACCGCGAGGCGATCGCCCAGGAGGACGACGGCCACGCGGACCGCATTGTACTTCGGGAGACTCCACTTCATGAGACGAGATTAAACGGTAACCCTCGGCGCCAGAAGGGAAATCGGCCCATCAGCGGATGCCCGACCACTCGAGCACGACGACCCCGGTGTTGTCCTGGCGCTTCTGCACGACCGCGGTGAGCCGCGCGCGGACCTGGCCATCGATGAGCCCCTGGGCCTCGATGCGAAACGTTCTGCTGGTGAACGTCACGCCCTGGGGCAATCCTCCCGTATTCGTGAAGTAGGGACCCTGACGCCGCGTCTGCTCGATCTGGCTGAACATCGCTTCCGAGACGTTCAGCGCGCGCAGGACCTCGTGAGTGGCGGTGTTGATGTTGACCGTGCCCTGCTGCGACCCCTTCACCGTCACCAGCGCCGCCAGCCCGGGCTTGCCGTCGACGCCGTCCATGAGCTTCGGCGTGAAGCCGCGGATCTGGAGCAGCTCGCCCACGGTGTCCAGGTTGCCGTTCTTCGAGCGGTATGGCACGGCCAGCTTGAGGTAGTAGTCCTCGCTCTCGGCGCCGTTGAGCCGGTGCTCCTCGTTGGCGTCCTTCCAGTCCTGCAGGCTGTCGTTGATGATGTCGCGGTCTTCCTTCTCCACGCCGATCGCCTGGAGCAGGCGGTCCAGACGGTCGGGCGGCGAGCTGTTCAGGTTGAGCCGCGCCTCCTCATCGGTGATGCAGTAGGTGAACTGGCCGGCCCCGAGCGGGACGTTACGATGCGGCAGGCGCTTGAGGGCGAGACGCGCGCTGTTGTAGAGGACGAGCGGGCAGTCCTTGTCGAGCTCGGCTTCCTTGTCGTCGCCGACCCCGACGTAGCTGTAGTCGGCCACGATCTCGCGGATCGCCTGCTGCAGGCCGGCGTCGGCCAGGTGACCGGCGATCAGCGTTTCCTTGTAGGCGCGGGCGGCCGTCGCTTCGAGTCGCATCGAGTACGCGAACTCGGCGCCGATGATGGCGACGAACGCGAGGACCAGCAGCACGGCCACCAGGGCGAACCCGCGCTCGCCGCGCATCGTCGAGGACGGCGGCCGCCTCATTGCGGTGGTGCGATCGGCAACGACACCGTGAGCGGCGGCAGCGCCGCCACGCGGCCGTTGAGCGTCGTGGTGACCGTGAGCTTCACCGCCCGGGGCGTCGCCCTGGCCTCGGCGCCGTCCCAGGTGTCCTTCCACCCGCTGCTGTCGTCCATGTAGGACAGCTTCAGCGAGGTGACCGTTGCGTCGCGGTACACGACCTCGGCCTTGTCGAACGGATCCTGGTTCGGCAGCGGCCGCTGGCTCACGACCAGGCCCTCGGTGTCGTCGAACGAGAACACGACGGCGGTGAACGCGATCGGGATCGCGAACGGGAACGGCGCCGTCTGCGTCACGAACTCCACGCGCCGGTCGGTGCCGGCGAACAGCACGACCGGCTCCGGCGCCAGGCTGCGCGACGCCCGGTACGGGTAGGTCGCCGACAGGGCGCGGGCCAGCGTGAGCGCGACGCTGCGCACGTGCTGGTGCGTCTCCGCGCGGTCCTCGCCGCGCTGCCAGGAGGCGACGGCCACCCGCAGGCCGCCGAAGGCGATGGCCATGAGCGCGCCGACGATCGTCAGCGCGAGCAGCAGTTCGATCAGGGTGAACCCGCGCTGGCTCCGCCGGCTCATCGGCGCCGGCCGGCCGGCAGCGGCGCGCTCTGCACCGACGATCCCGGCGGCGCGTTCTGCTCGGCGTCCGACACGGTGCGCAGCGTCGTCACCGACACCGCCCGTTTCTGCTCGCCCCACGCGACGTTCACGGTGATCGAGTACACGTGCCACCTGGGCGCCTGGCCGGGCACCTCGAGATCGGGCGCCGGCACCGGCGTGACCACGCGTTCCCACGCGAAGTCGCCCTCCGTCCCGCTCTCGCGCCCCTCCTTGGGCAGGGTGATCTCGCGCACCTTCTGATCGGCCAGCAGGGCCGCCTGCTGGTGATCGCCCGAGAGCTTGAGCAGGCGCAGGCCCTGGGCGAAGCCCTGCACGGCGACCACGACGGTGAGGCTCAGGATCGCGAACGCCACCAGGACCTCGAGCAGGGTGAAGCCGCTCGCGCGCGTCACTGGCGGCTGCTCCGGACCCGGCCGGTGAGCGCGTCGACGGTGACGCGATACGTGATGGCGCCGGAGGCGAGCCGGAAGTCGCCGCCGCTCGAGCCACCCTGCGGCTCGAAGCGCACGGTGAGCGCCGGCGGCGGCGTCGCTTCCACCGTGAGCCGCTCGGGGAGAGCCCGCGTCTCGCGCACCTCGCCGTCGGGACCACCGGCCCGCACGCTGATGCGATGGGCGGCGGCGTCGACGACGACCGCCTGAGGCTTCTGGCTCACGATGGCCCGCTCGCGCGCGTGCCGCAGCAGCGCCGAGAAGCCGGCGACTTCGGCCCGCACCCGGATCCCCTCGGTGAAGCGGCCGACCGCCGGAATCGTCAGACCCACGACGACCGCGACGATGGCCATGGTGACGATCAACTCGAGGAGCGTGAAGCCGCGCGTCTGGGCTACTGGCCCACGTCCCATGACACGATGTCGGCGTTCTCTCCCTCGCCGCCCGGCGCGCCGTCGGCGCCCTCGGACCAGAGGTCGTACTCGCCGTGCTGCCCCGGCGCGCGGTACTTGTACGGGTTGCCCCACGGGTCTTTCGGCACCGCCTTCTTGAGGTAGGGGCCGTTCCAGTTCTGGGCGCCGGGGTTCCTCTGCAGGGCGTCGAGGCCCTGCGACGTGTTCGGATAGGAGCCGATGTCGAGCCGGAACTGATCGAGGCCGGCGCCGAGCAGCTCGATCTGCGCCTTGGCCGCCGCCTGCTTGGACTGCCCGACGCGCCCGAACAGCCGCGGGCCCACGAGGCCGACCAGCAGGCCGAGCACGATGATGACGACCATCAGCTCGATGAGCGTGAAGCCTCGCTGGTCGCGCAGCCACCGTCTCATAGCGGGATCTCGTTGATCGAGAAGATCGCGAGGAGCATTGCGACGACGATGAACGCCACGAGTACCCCCATGACAACGATGATCGCGGGCTCGAGCAACCCGAGCACACGCTTCAGTTCGGTGCGCACGTCGGTCTCGAAGGTCTCGGCGACCTTGAGGAGCATCTCTTCCAGGCGCCCGGTCTCCTCGCCAACCCGCACCATGTGGACTGCCAGCGCCGGGAACGCGGTGTGCTCGCGCATCCCGGCGGCGATCGTGCCACCGCGCTTGACCCCGTCGGCCAGACGGCTCACCGTGCCGCCGACGGCCTGGTTCGACATCATGTCGCCGACGACCGCCATCGCCCCCAGCACCGGCACGCCGCTCTTGAGCATCGTGCCGAGCGTGCGCGCGAAGCGGGCGGTCTCTATCTTGAGGACCAGCACGCCGACGAGCGGCAATCGCAGGAGAAATTGATCCCAGCCCAGTCGCCCCTGCGGCGTGCTTGTCCACATGCGCCAGCCGAGCACTGCGGCCATGATGACGGAGACGCCGACCCACCAGTAGCTGGTCACGGCGGCACTCACCGCCATGAGGATCTGGGTCGGCAGCGGGATCGCCTGGCCGAGATCCTTGAAGATCGTCGCGAAGCGCGGGATGACGAAGGTCATGAGGAACACGACGGCGGCGCCGCCGACGAAGGTGATGACGAGGGGGTAGGCCAGGGCCGAGACCACTGCCTCGTTGAAGGCGGCTCGTGCCTCCAGGAACTCGGCCAACCGTCGCAGCGAGACTTCCAGCACGCCGCCCTTCTCTCCGGCCCGCACCATGTTGATGTACAGGCGCGAGAATGGCCGCGGGTGGTGCTTGGCCATCGCTTCGCTCAGCGACGAGCCGCCGCGCACGCTCCGCAGCAGATCGCTGACGATCGCGCGCATCCGTCCCGACGACGCCAGCTCCTCCAGGATCGCCAGCGCCCGGTCCAGCGGCAACCCGGCCTCGAACAGGGTCGCCAGCATCTGGGTCATGGCCAGCAAGTCGCGGTGCCGGACCCGTGAGGAGCCGCCGCCCAGTGAGAGCCAGCCGGCCCGCTCGCTCTGCGCGGCGACCTTGATCGGGAAGTAGGCTTCCTTGCGCAGGCGCTCGGCGACGGCGCGCGCGTCGGCCGCTTCCATGACGCCGTCGATGGTCTGCCCGCGCCGGTCGGCCGCCCGGTAGGTGAAGACGGGCATGAGACTAGGCGTCTTCCTGCGTGACCCGGAGAATCTCCTCGACCGTGGTGACGCCTTCGCAGGCGCGCTTCCAGCCGTCCATGCGCAGCGTCACCATGCCGCGCGCGACGGCGTGCTGGCGGATATCGCGGGTGGAGGCACGCTTCAGGATGAGGCTGCGGGCGTCCTCGTCGAGGACGAACAGCTCGTAGATGCCCGAGCGGCCGCGGTACCCGGTGCCGCGGCATTCCTCGCAGCCCTTGCCGCGGAACAGCGTGATGTCGGGGCCGGCCTCGATGCCGAGCGCGTCGAGGTCGGCCTTCGACGGCGTGTCGGGCACGCGGCAGGCCGGGCAGATGCGGCGCACGAGGCGCTGGGCCAGCACGGCTTCCAGCACGGAGGCGACCAGGTAGCCCTCGACGCCCATGTCTTGCAGCCGCGTGATCGCGCCCGGCGCGTCGTTGGTGTGCAGCGTCGAGAAGACGAGGTGACCGGTGAGCGAGGCCTGGATGGCGATCTCGGCGGTCTCCAGGTCGCGGATCTCGCCGACGAGGATGACGTCGGGGTCCTGGCGGACGATGTGGCGCAGCCCGTTGGCGAAGGTGAGGCCGATCTTCGGCTTCACCGGAATCTGGTTCACGCCCTTGAGCTGGTACTCGACTGGATCCTCGACGGTGATGATCTTCACGCCGGGCGCGTTGATCTTGTCGAGCGCGGCGTAGAGCGTGGTCGTCTTGCCGGAGCCCGTCGGTCCGGTGACCAGCACGATGCCGTGCGGACGCTTGATCAGCGACTCGAAGCGCTTGAGGGTGCCGGTCGGGAAGCCGAGCTTCTCGAGCGGGTGGAACACGCTGGAGCGCTGCAGCAGCCGCATCACGATCGACTCGCCGTGCACGGTGGGGATCGTGGAGACGCGGATGTCGACGCGCTGGCCGTGCAGCGTCACCCGGATGCGGCCGTCCTGCGGCAGCCGCCGCTCGGCGATGTTCATCTCGGCCATGATCTTGATGCGCGAGGTGACGGCCGCCTGCAGCCGGCGCGGCGGCGCCTCCTGCTCGTAGAGGATGCCGTCGACGCGGTAGCGGATGCGCAGCGTGTCCTCGAACGGCTCGATGTGGATGTCGGACGCCTCGGCGCTGATCGCGTTCTCGACCAGCAGATTGACCAGGCGGACCACCGGCGCCTCGAACGCCATGTCGCGCAGGTGATTGACGTCCTCGTCGCCGTCGGGCCCCGCCTCGTCGTCCATGCCTTCCACGATGCGCTGCAGCGGGGTGGCGGCGCCGTCGTACGTCCGGTCGATCGCCTCGGTGATCGCGTCGGGCGGGCTCACGACGATCTTCACGTTGAGGCCGGTGGACTGACGCAGGTCGTCGACGATGATCGGGTTGAGCGGATCGGCGGTAGCCACCGTGAGGAGGCCGCCTTCCACGCTCACCGGGCACACCGCGTTCTGGCGAAGATACTTCGGCGACAAATTCTTGAGCACCGGCAGCGCCGACGGCAGCTCGTCGGCACTCATGTAGGGCAGGTTCTGCTGCCGGGCGAGCGCGCGCAGCACGTCGTCGGCGGTGACGGCGCCGAGTGCGACGAGAGCCTCACCGATCAGCTCGCCCATCGTCTGCGCGCGCGCCAGGGCGCGCTCGACGACGTCGGGGGTGGTGAGGCCCTCCTGCACGAGGATCTCGCCCAGAAGGCGGGGACCGGCCATGCCCATGCTATGCTCCGGATCATGTTAGCATACTTGGCTTTCGCCGCCGTCGCCGCCGTCGCCGACGTGGCGGGAGCCGTGCTCGTGACGACCGCGCACAAGCGGCGTCAGGCGCCCCTCCGGTACTTCGTGGCCGCGGGCGCCGGCTTCATGCTGGCGGCCGCCTTCGTGCGGATGCTGCCGGAGGCCACCCAGGTGCCCCACGCGTTCCTGTTCGTGCTGCTCGGCTACTTCGGCGTGCACCTGTTCGAGCACACGTTCGCGCCGCACTTCCACTTCGGCGAGGAGACCCACCCGGAGGCGCTGCTGCGTCCCGCGGCCGGCTGGCTGGCCGCGCTCGGTCTCGGCGTGCACACGCTGTTCGACGGCGTCGCCATCGCGGCCGGCTTCCTGGTGAGCCCTACGCTGGGCGGGCTGCTGTTCCTGGCCGTGGTCATTCACAAGGTGCCCGAGGGCTTCACGATCGCGTCGATCATGCTGGCCGGCGGATACTCTTCCGTCGCCGCCGTCGCCGCCGGCGCCTCGCTCGGCGTGCTCACGATCGCCGGCGCCGTCCTGACCGGGATCGTCGCCGATCAGCACGTCGGGTACGCGCTGGCGCTGTCGGCCGGTGTCACCATCTACGTCGCCGCCTCCGATCTGATCCCCGAAGTGAACCGCGAGGGCGGCCCCGCGCTGGCCTGGACCGTGTTCGCCGGGCTGATCTTCTTCATCGTCGCCGACTGGCTCCTCTCCGCCTTCGTGACGCATTGATTTACATGGGGGCCCCGACATGGCCCCCAAGCCCCCCGACGCTCGTCGCGCCCCGGCGCAGCCGTGGCGCGCCTCGACGCGCGCGGGGCGCGAGCGGCTGATTTCGATGGGGGCCCCGACATGGCCCCCAACCCCGCCACGTTCGGAGCGTCCCGGCCAAGCTGGGATGCTCCTCGGTCACCGGCTGGCGTGGGCGTGGCGGCGGGAGTCTGGCGCGTTCGGCGTGAGACGTTCGTGATTGCCCGTCAAGGCTTGGCGCGGTCGTGCGCGAGCCGCTACACGATCGACGCCGACGGAATGCTTGCCCACGCCGCGTCCCGAGATGCCGATCGACGGCACGGCCGGATGCTATTCTGGCGGGCGATGCCGATGCGCGCCGCGCTCGTTCTGCATGGCCCCAATCTCAATCTGCTCGGGACCCGGGAGCCCGCCGTCTATGGACGGGTGTCCCTGACCGACGTCGACCGCCTGGTACGGGAGGCGGGGCGGCGACGTGGGGTGCGGGTGGAGTGCCGGCAGTCGAACGTCGAGGGCGAGCTGATCAACTGGCTGCAGGGCGCCGCCCGCGAGGGGTTCGGCGGCGTCGTGCTGAATCCCGGCGCGTTCACGCATTACTCGATCGCATTGCGCGACGCCGTGTCGGCCATCGCGGTGCCGGTCGTCGAGGTCCATCTCTCCAACATCCACGGCCGCGAGGAGTTCCGCCGCCACTCGGTGATCGCCGCGGTCGCCCGCGGCCAGATCGCCGGCTTCGGTCCGCAGAGCTACGTGCTCGCCCTCGACGCGCTGCTGGCGCTGGGCGACGGCCGCGCCGGCCGGGCTGTGAATCAGCGTCGTCGTCGCGGCGTCTAACGCGTGACGGGCCGGGTCGCGGGGTGAACGTTCGTGGACACCGATGACGCCGCGCTCGTCGAGCGATGTCGCGCGGGCGACGTGTCGGCGTTCGAGCCGCTCGTCGAGAAGTACCGGCAGCGCGTCTGGCGCCTGGCCTACAACATCCTGCGCGATCGCGAGGAGGCGTGGGACGTGGCCCAGGAGGCGTTCATCCGCGCGTACCAGGCGCTGCCGTCCTTCCGGGGGCAGTCCGCCTTCTACACCTGGCTCTACCGGATCGTCATGAACGTCGCCGCGGATCGCGGCCGCTCACGCGGGGCCCAGGGCCGGGCGTTCGGCACCGAGCGGGTGCCGGAGGAGGACTGGGAGCGCGTGCTGAGCGACCAGAACCCCGGCGACGAGACGCCGGACGAGGCGGCCGCTCGCACCGAGGAGCGCGGTAAGATCATGCAGGCACTCGCCACGCTGTCCGAGGACCACCGAAAGATCGTCATGCTGAGCGACCTCGAAGGGCTCTCCTACCGCGAGATCGCCGAAACGCTCGATATTCCGATGGGGACCGTCATGTCGCGTCTGCACAACGCCCGCAAGCGCCTCCGTGATGCGCTGGGGCCGCTGCTCCTGCTCGTGCTGGTCGTGGTCGGTACGCTGTTCGCGCTCCTGACCGCGCCGCCGCTCGGCGCCCAGGCGCCGGTGGTGCGCTTCGGCTCGCGCGTGCTGCTCGGCACCGACGCGCCGCTGCCGGCCGGCCTGCAGCCGGTGGGCGGCGAGGGCGACGAGCGGCTGATCGCCTTCATGCCGAAGCTGCGCCAGCTCTTCCGCTACAAGGAATACGCCTCGCTGGAGCGCTACCGCGCCGAGGTGCCGGTGGGCACGCGGCAGACGTGGTCGGTGCCGGGGGACCGCAAGCTCGAGCTGCTGCCGGAGTCGGTGTCGGGCGACACGGTGCGGATGCGGGTGACCCTGACCCGCGGCAGCGTCAAGGAGATCGTCACCAACATCCAGGCCGCGCGCGGCAATCCCGCCGTGATCGGCGGGCCGAAGTACGACGACGGCGTCCTCGTGATCATCGTCTGGGCGAACGCCCACCCGCGCCCGCGGTAGGCGTCCGCCCGGACGTCACGCTCAGCGCCCGGCGTCGCGGGTCCTGCGGTACCGGCGGATCAGGTTGTTGGTCGAGCTGTCGTGCGAGAGCGTCGGCTCGTCCTTGCTGGCCAGCTCGGGGATGATGCGGCTGGCCAGGGCCTTGCCGAGCTCGACGCCCCACTGGTCGAACGAGTTGATCCGCCAGATCGTGCCCTGCGTGAAGATCTTGTGCTCGTACATGGCGACGAGGGCGCCCAGCGTGACGGGCGTGAGACGCTCGGCCAGGATCGTGTTGGTCGGACGGTTGCCCTCGAAGGTGCGGTGCCGGACCTGGAAGTCGGCCACGCCCTCGGCGGCCACCTCCTCCGAGGTCTTGCCGAAGGCCAGCGCCTCGGTCTGGGCGAAGAAGTTCGCCATCAGCTGATCGTGCTGCTCCTTCATCGGCGTGGTCGTCTGGCTGAAGCCGATGAAGTCGGCCGGGATCAGCTTCGTGCCCTGGTGGATGAGCTGGTAGTAGGCGTGCTGGCCGTTGGTGCCCGGCGTGCCCCACACGATGGGGCCGGTGTGGTAGTCGACGCGGTGGCCGTCGAGGTCGACCGACTTGCCGTTCGACTCCATGTCGAGCTGCTGCAGGTAGGCCGACAGCCGGCCCAGGTAATGCGAGTAGGGAAGCACGGCGTGGGTCTCGGCGCCGAAGAAGTTGTCGTACCAGATGCCCAGCAGGCCGAGCAGCACCGGCAGGTTCTTCTCGAGCGGCGCCGTGCGGAAGTGCTCGTCCATCGCGTGGAAGCCGCCCAGCATGGCGCGGAAGTTGTCGGGGCCGATCGCCACCATGAGCGACAGGCCGATGGCCGAGTCGTAGGAATAGCGCCCGCCGACCCAGTCCCAGAACTCGAACATGTTGGCGGTGTCGATGCCGAACTTGGAGACCTCGGCCGCGTTGGTGGAAACCGCCACGAAGTGCTTGGCCACCGCCTTGTCGTCCTTCAGCGTGGCCAGCGCCCACGCCCGGGCGGCCCGGGCGTTGGTGAGGGTTTCCAGCGTCGTGAAGGTCTTGGACGACACGATGAAGAGCGTCTCGGCGGCGTCGAGGTCCTGGGTGGCCTCCACGAAGTCGGCGGGGTCCACGTTGGAGACGAACCGCACGGTCAGGCCGCGGTCGGAGTACGGGCGCAGCGCCTCGTAGGCCATGACGGGGCCGAGGTCGGAGCCGCCAATGCCGATGTTGACGATGTTGCGGATGCGCTTGCCGGTGTGGCCCTTCCAGATGCCGCCGCGCACGCGGTTGGAGAAGTCGGCCATCTTGTCGAGCACGGCATGGACGTGGGGGACGACGTTGTCGCCGTCGACGACGATCGACGCGCCCCGGGGCGCCCGCAGCGCCACGTGGAGCACCGCGCGCTTCTCGGTGATGTTGATCTTCTCGCCGCGGAACATGGCGTCGCGGCGCGCCGCCACCCCGGCGTCGGCGGCCAGCGCCACCAGCAGGCGGAGCGTCTCGTCGGTCACGCGGTTCTTGGAGTAGTCGAGGAACAGGCCGACGCCCTCGGCGGTGAGCCGCTCACCCCGCCGTGGGTCCTGGGCGAACAGGGTGCGCAGGTGAACGTCCTTGAGCTGCTGATGGTGCGTCTGGAGCGCCTGCCAGGCCGGTCGGCTGGTGAGCGTGCTCACGGCATCGTCCTCCTTCTTCAGTGTCGCGTCAGCGTGCGCGTCCGGCCATCCTGCCACACCAGGACCGCGTGGGCCATGCCCACGAACAGCCCGGTGCCGACCACGCCCGGGATCGCGAGCAGCGTCCGATCGAGGCCGCCCGGATCGGTGACCGCGCGCACGGCGGCGTCCAGGATCAAGTTGCCGTTGTCGGTGACGAACGGGCGGCCGTCTTTCTCGCGCACCACCGGCGGATAGCCGAGCTCCCGGAGCCGGCGAGCGCAGAACGGCGCGGCGAAGGGCACCACCTCGACGGGCAGCCGGCCTCGGGCGCCGAGCGTCTTGACGAGCTTCTCCTCGCCGACCAGCACGATGAAGCGGTGCGCGGCCGCGGCGACGACCTTCTCGCGCACGAGCGCGCCGCCGAATCCTTTGACCAGGTCGAGCTGGGGGTCGACCTCGTCGGCGCCGTCCACCGCGACGTCGAGCGTGACCGGCTCGTTCACGAGCGGGATGCCGAGCTTGCGCGCGAGCGCGGCCGATGCCTCCGACGTGGGCACCCCGGCGACGCGCAGTCCCTCCTGCACGGCCTTGCCGAGGGCGTGGATGAACGCCGTGGCCGCCTGACCGGTGCCGAGGCCCACCACCTGGCCGGGCTTGACCTCCGCGAGGGCGGCGGCGCCCAGCGCCGCCGCTTCCTGATCCGTCATCGTCCCCCCTTGGGCGACCACTATAGGCGACCACTATAATAGATTCGCCATGAGGCCCGCCCGTGAGTGAAGGCGAAGACCGCTACCATCAGGAGCGCGCGCGCATCGAGCAGGGCCACGCCCGCTACCGCGACAAGCTGCGCGCCGAGGGCAAGCTCTTCGTCCGCGACCGCCTCAAGCTCCTCCTCGATCCCGGCAGCGAGTTCCAGGAGGACTGGCTGTTCGCCCGCAACCAGGAGGCCGACACGCCGGCCGACGGTGTCGTGACCGGCGTGGGACGCGTGGGCGGCCGCACCGTGTGCATCATGGCCAACGACTACACGGTCAAGGCGGGGTCCTGGGGCGAGAAGACCGTGCTCAAGATCGTGCGCATCCAGGAGAAGGCCGCCCGGCTCGGCGTGCCGATGCTCTATCTCGTCGACGCCGCCGGCGGCCGCATCTCCGAGCAGATCAAGATCTTCCCCGGTCGCTTCCATGCCGGCCGGATCTTCTACAACGAGGTCCAGCTCTCCGGCGTCGTGCCGCAGATCTGCATCCTGTTCGGCCCCTCGCCGGCCGGATCCGCGTATCTGCCGGCGCTGACCGACGTCGTCATCATGGTGGACGGCAAGGCCTCGCTCTACGTCGGCAGTCCCCGCATGGTCGAGATGGCGATCGGCGAGAAGACGACGCTCGAGGAGCTCGGCGGCGCCCGCATGCACTGCGAGGTGTCTGGCTGCGGCGACGTGCTGGCCGAGTCCGACGAGGAGGCCATCGAGCTGGCCAAGCGATACCTGGCGTTCATGCCCTCGTCATTTCGCGAGGTGCCGGCGCCGAGGGCCGCGGCGGAGCCCAAGCCGGGGCGCTCGATCGATGCGATCGTGCCCTATGACCAGCGCAAGTGGTTTGACATGTACGAGGTCATCGACCGGCTCGTCGACGCCGGCTCGTGGTTCGAGATCAAGCGCCGCTTCGCGGGCGAGGTCATCGTCGGCCTCGCCCGTCTGGGCGGCCGGGCCGTCGGCCTCGTCGCCAACCAGCCGAAGGTCAAGGGCGGCGTGCTGATGGTGGACTCCGCCGACAAGGCCGCGAAGTTCATCTGGCTCTGCAATGCCTTCAACATCCCGCTGGTCTATCTGGCCGACGTCGCCGGCTTCATGGTCGGCACCAAGGTCGAGCGCGAGGGCATCATTCGCCACGGCGCCAAGATGGTCTTCGCGACCTCCCAGGCGACGGTGCCGAAGATCTGCGTCATCGTACGCAAGTGCTATGGCGCCGGGCTCTACGCGATGTGCGGGCCGGCGT
Source organism: Candidatus Rokuibacteriota bacterium (assembly GCA_005887895.1). Classification (GTDB taxonomy): domain Bacteria; phylum Methylomirabilota; class Methylomirabilia; order Rokubacteriales; family CSP1-6; genus AR5. Next base: position 31,850 of record VBPC01000167.1, on the reverse strand, counting down.
TCGAGCCCGACGCGACGATCTCGCTGCCGCAGGGCCAGATCGCCATCATGGGGCCGGAGCCGGCCGTCAACGCCGTCTACTACAACAAGATCATGGAGCTGCCGGAGAGCGAGCGCGCCGCCTGGGTGAAGGCCAAGCGCGACGAGTACGCCCAGGACGTCGACATCTACAAGCTCGCCTCGGAGATGCTGGTGGACGACATCGTGCCGGGCGCCGGCCTGCGGGACGAGCTCATCAAGCGCCTGGCCTACGCCGAGAGCAAGGCGCACGAGTTCCCGCCGCGCCGGAATCCGGTGTTGCCGGTCTAGGGGTCAGCCGAGGATTTCGGGCAGCCGCAGCGTCAGGTCGGAGAACGCGCGTGGCGTCACGGTGTCAGCAGCCCCGAGCGTGCGAACGTCGCGATAACCCGCTGGGGCTGGATCGCGGTGAACCTCGACGAGGCCCGCGGGAATGTCGACCAGCCAGAGCTCGCCGACGCCGGCGCGCGCATAGAGCGGCGCCTTCGTCCGCCGATCGTAGTCGACCGAGGTGTCCATGACCTCGATCAGCAGGAGTATGTCGTCGGCGGTCGGCCCGCTGGCCCGGTAATAGTCGGCGCGGGGCCTGAGGACGGCAAGGTCGGGTTGTGGTCGCGACCTCAGCGCCCGGAAGCGCACGGAGCCCTGGACCCTGACGATCGCCCGGTCGCCGACGCGGCGGCAGAGGAGCATGTTGAGCCGGTCCACCGCGCTTTCGTGCGGGGGACCGATGGGCGCCATCTCGATGATCTCGCCCTCGATCAGCTCGATGCGATCGTGGGGCGCGAACACGCGGGCGTCCACCATGCGCTCGTACTCGTCGACCGTGAACCGCCGCACGCGAGGAGCGACCGCCATCCTTTCACCTCCTCGCGACGATAGTACCGCCGGGGTGGTCACGTCAGCGCCTCGAATTGGATACGCACAGCGCCCCGGAGTGTGCCCGGGGCGCTGTGCACTGACGGGGCCCCGCGGGCGGGCCCCCGGTGATCAGGGCAGGAAGTTCAGTTGCTCGAGCAGCGGGATCTGACCGGCCGAGATCGGCACCTCGAACAGCGGTCCGGCGCCGTCGGGGTCGGTCACCATCGTCCCGTTCGAGACGAAGAACGTCGCGATCTGCCTCTGCGCGGCGAGGGCGGCCGCCACCACGTCCGGGTGGTTGAACGGCACCAGGCTGTTGGTCAGGTAGGTGTGAGGATTGTTGGGGAACGCCGGATTGCCCTGGTCGGCCAGGTCGTTGCGGAAGAAGCTCGTGTGACCATGCAGATCGCCAGCTCGCAGGATGGCGCTGAGCGTCGGATTGGGCACGGTCTTGTCGCCCTTGGCGAACTGGAAGATGACCGGCTTGGCCTGCATCCCGGCCAGCGGGCTCATCACGATGTGCGGCGCGTAGGCGACGGGATTGCCCGCCTGTGACGCCCACTCGGTGTTGTCGATCACTTCCTGGATCGGGATGGTGGTCGGGTCCGTGTTCACCACCGGCGGGAGGTCGCGCAGCGGAATGTTCTCCGCGAACTGGGGGACGATGGCGCCCGCCGGCGGAACGTTCGGGTCGAACGCCGGCGGCCGGTTGGCGAGGCTCGGCACGCGGGTCGCGAGCGCGATGCCGATCAGGAACCGGAAGGACGGGCTCAGACGCGCGATCTCGATGATGGGGCCGCCCGCCACGTTCGGCACGCCGGCCCGGAGCGAGGGCTCGATCGCCAGCAGCTTGGTGCCGTAGATGCCGCCGAACGACTGGCCGGCATAGAAGATGCGCGACGGATCGAAGGCGTAGCCGGGAATGTTGTTGGTCTCGAGCACACGCACGAGCTGCATGAGATCGATGACCGTCTGCCGCAGCCCGTCGCGATTGCCGACGATCGTGCGGGGGAAGGCGGCGTTGACGCCCTCGGTGGAATCGATCTTGCCGTCGCCGTTCTGATCGAAGCCGCGGCCGCCCGCCGGGAACGTGGGGCCGGGGAGCAGCGTGAGCGTGCCGGCGGGCCCGCCGCCGTGACCGACGACGTTGATGGAGATGCTGGCGATGCCTTGCGTGGCGAACGACGCCGCCACGACGAACGGCGCGCCCAGCTTGTTGTCGGTGAAGCCGTGGCCGAAGATCGCCACCGGCCAGCCGCCGGCCGGCGCCGTCCCCGGCGGCACGAACAGGTCGAAGTAGACGTCCGGGTGGCCGAAGGCCGCCGGCGTTCCCGTCCGCGTGCCGACCGGCGGCAGGTACTGATCGGGGGCCAGGTAATTTGGCGAGGCATAGCGACCGAAGACCAGGCGGCCGATCTTCACGTCTGGATCGAAGAGGGCCAGCGGCAGCGGCGACGGCGTGAACGTGCTCGTCCCCGTCTGGCGGTTGAAGACGATTGCCGCGGTCGTCGCCCGCGGGACGTCGGCGACAACGGTGGCCGCAGCCGGCGCGGCCGCCTTGATCTGTTCGCGCACCTTCTCCAGCATCGCCGTCGCGCTCTGCGTGGTGAACACGCTGGCGGCGACGACCGCGTTCGGATTCACGCCGGCGGCGGCCAGAGCATCGAGCAGCGCCTTGCGATAGGCCTTCAGCGCGGCCGAGTCCGTCTGACCGAAGTTCAGATCGTGGCGGAACGTGGCGAAGTCGCCGGCCTCCACCGGGTCGCCGGCGGCGTCGCGCACACCGTTCGTCACGATCAGCGCGTAGCGCGTGTGCTGGTCGAGGAGCTGGTCGGATTCGGCGAAGAGCGTCGTCGTCGCCACGTCCCACACGACCTGGTTGACCTCCACGCGGGCTCCGCCGTGGCCGCCGAGGGTGTCGCCGAGGCTCACGAAGAACACGTTGCCGGCGACGGTCTCGGGCCTGATGGCGCCCGTGAAGGGAATCCGCACGCGCGGCTGGATGTTGAAGCCGTCCAGCGTGTTCAGCTCGTCGACGTCGAAGCAGTCGGTCGGCACCGTGAAGATCGCCGGCGGCGCCGGGACGACGGCCGGACAGGTCGCCGGTTTCGGCAGGTTCACGCGCACGCCGGTGTTCTGGCTGGGATCGGTCACCGTGAACACATCGCTGGGGAATGGTCCGCCCGACGGCGACGACAGATCGAACCTCGGCTGCACGCCGGCAGCGAGGGCCGGGACGGCGCCGGCGGCGACGAGCAGGATGGACAGGGCGAGCGAACGGCGGCAGCGCGACAGGCTCATGCGGCTTCCTCCGGGACAGCTCTTTTACTGCGCGAGAACTGGTGGTGGGAACGCCGCGCTCGACAGCGGCGCGAGAGGGCGACGCTATCATCGCCCTCCCACGGGTGTCAATGGCCGGTCGACGCCGTGCCAGGCTGCAGCGACAGGCTGACATTCGCCCGAGGGTGCCGTCGGTCCTCATTGTGATTACCGTTTGGCGCACCCCTTGCACCCCATCCCGCGCCGCCAGACATCGCGAGGGAGGCGCCGGTTGAGAAGGAGACGACCCGTCGGATTCCCAGCGCTGTGCGTCGCCACGCTCGGCGTCGTCCTCGTCGTGGCGGCGTTGCAGCGAGGCGTCCGGATGGACACGCGATTCTTCGGCGACTCGATGCCGGCGCACCGAGCGCTACTGCACTATCTGATCGGCGACTACCCCAACGCGGCCCGCTGGTATCGGGTCGCTCTCGCAGCATCGATCGTCGATGCCGAGCAGCGGTCGTCGTGGGGCGCGCTGCGCGCGGGCAACCACGCGGCGGCGGAAGCGGCCGCCCGCCGTGAGCTCGGCCAGGAGCCTCGGGCCATCCAGCCCCGGCTCACGCTCGCCGAGGTCGCCCTCGCCCGCGGGCAGGACACGGAAGCGCTCGAGCACATCGGGCAGGTGCTGCAGCTGAGACCCGACGACTACGATGCGCTGCTGCTCGCCACCGTCGCCCACGCCCACCGGAAGGACTGGAACGCGGCGGTCGACACGCTGAAGCGCGCGCTGCGCCAGGACCGGGTCGAGCGGCGCTACACGGTGTTCCTCGCCACGCTCGAGGCCACCGGCGACGTCGCCTCGTCGAGCAATCCGCCGCTGTGTCTGCTCGCCCACCTCCATCGGTACCTGCGCATCTACGACCCCGCGCGTGCCGACAGCGCGGACTGGTACGCCCGGCGCGCGGTCGACGCCGGCGATCGCGCCGATGACGCCTGGGTCACCGTCGCCGTCATCCACGACACGCAGGGCAAGCGGCGCCACGCGCTCGAAGCCTTCCTGCGCGCGCTCGCCGTGAACCCCGCCAACACGGCCGCGCTGCTCGGGACGGCGCGGCTCCGCGCCGACCGCGGCGAGATCGCGGCCGAGTACCGCCTGCTGCGTCGCGCCTTCCAGGCCACGCCCGACGATCCGTTCGTCGCCGACCGCCTGCACGCGGTGCTGGTCCACAAGCTTGGCGACTACCGGCAGGCGCTGGCGATGGAGCAGACGCTGGTGGCGGAGCGTCCGGACGATGCGAGGGCGTGGTGGCGGCTCGGCGCCGTCCAGCTCGCGCTCGGCGACCACCAGGCCGCGCTGGACAGCCTGGACCGCTCCGCGAAGCTCGCCGACCTCCCGGAGGCGCACGAGGGACGGGGGTACGTGCTGCGTGAGCTGCAGCGCTTCGCGGAAGCGGCCGAGGCCTACCAGCGTTCGATCGAGCTCGACCCCAGTCGACCGGGCGGCTACGTCGGCCTGGCCGTCCTTCTGGCGCGGGAGCGGCGCTACCCTCAGGCGCTCGCGACGTACGAGCGCGCCTATCGGCTCGGCGCCCGCGACGCCGAGCAGGTCGTCGACCTGTGCTCGCTGTACTACGAAGTCGGCAAGGTCGGCCAGGCTTTGGGTTGTCTGGGCGATCTGCTGACACGGGAGCCGGACAACGTGCGGGGCCGCGCGCTCCTCGAGCACGTGCAGAGGACGGCGTCCACCAGGCGAGCGGCCTGATGGCCGCCGCGATCCGGGCCGGGCTGGTCCACGTCGTCGTGCTGGGGCTCGGCGCCTGGTCGGTGTGGGCGCAATTCTTCTATCGCGCGCCGCATCGGTTCCCGATCGTCCTGCTGGCCGTCGTCTCCATCGCCTCCACCGGAATGATGGCCTTCCTCGGGCTGGTCGAGGTCTATCACGCGATCGGCGCCCGGCCGCGGTATCGTCGAGCCGTCGAGATCGGCCATGTTCTGTGCACGCTCACGATCCTCGGCTTCACGTTCTGGGCCCTCTTTCTCTTCGCCAACGGAACGTTCGACGTCTCCGATCCCGTCGTGCACGCGACGGAGATCGTCGAGCTCGGGACCGGCGAGAGCGATCTCGGGCTCGCGGTGCCGTTCACGTGGGCCATGCTGCGCTCGTGGCAGGGCGCGCCGCACCCCGTGCGCATGCTGCTGCGCCGGGACGAGCGCCAGCGACTCTGGGGTGGGCAGCCGGTGGTCGTGCTGGTCCATCGTGGGTTCTTCGGCGTGACGTGGGTCTCGGCGATCGAGCCCGACTTCGACCGGCAGAGCCGCGAGCTGTTGACGCTGCTCCCGGACGCCGTGGAGATCTGGAAGCGGCTGGTCCTGTTCAATCTACGGATCGGGCGGTTCGACGAGGCGCGGCAGGCGACGAGCGAGTACGTCGCCCGCTTCCCGCGCGATCCCGAGTTCCCGGTCCACGTGGCCGGCATTCTCACCACGCGCGACCGCTTCGCCGACGTCGCGACGCTGCTCGCGCCCGTCGCCGCCGCCCACCAGCACGCCGGCGCCTACATGTATCTCGGCTATGCCCTCGGCATGCAGGGCCGCCGGGCCGAGGGGCTGGCCTACCTGGAGCGCGCGCGCGACATGGTGCCCGACAGCTGGTGGCCGCACTACGCGCTCGGCTGGGTGTATGCCGCCCACGGCGACACCACGAATGCCGTCCGCTCGTTCGAGCGCACGCTGCAGCTTCGGCCCGGCCTCGCCGACGTCGAGCAACAGCTTCAGCGCCTCCGCCCGCGAGTGGCCGGCCAGCGCGGGTGAGCGCGGTCGGGCGCTTCGAGTCCGACCGGCGGCCGGGCCGAGATCCGGTTCAGCCGCCGAAGCCGCGCCGCGCTTCGGCCAGCTTGCGCGCGATGGTCGAGGGCAGGCGCGAGCCGAACTGCGCGTAAAACTCGCCGAGGTCGCCGAGCGCCTGCAGCCACTCGGCGGCGTCGCAGCGGAGCGCCTCGCGGAGCTGGTCGCGGCTGATGTCGAGGCCGGAGGTATCCAGCGCCGAGGGCCTGGGGATCCAGCCGATCGGCGTCTCGTCGACCTCGGGGGCGCCGCCATGGATGCGCTCGACCATCCACTTGAGCACGCGGACGTTCTCGCCGTACCCGGGCCACAGGAAGGCGCCGTCGGCGCCGCGGCGGAACCAGTTCACGCGGAAGAGCCGCGGCGGCCGGGTCAGGCGCTGCTGCAGGCTGAGCCAGTGGGTGAAGTAGTCGGCCATGTTGTAGCCGCAGAACGGCAGCATCGCCATCGGATCACGTCGCACCACGCCGACCTTGCCGGTGATGGCGGCGGTGGTCTCGGTGCTCATGGCCGACCCCAGAAAGACGCCGTGCGTCCAGTCGAAGCCCTCGAAGACGAGCGGGATGACGCTCGTGCGGCGCGAGCCGAAGATGAGGCCGGAGATCGGCACGCCTTCGGGATCCTCCCAGTTCGGCGACACCGACGGGCACTGCTGGACGGGCACCGTGAAGCGCGAGTTCGGATGGGCCGCCGGCGTTCCGGGCTTCCACGGCTGGCCCTGCCAGTCCACCAGCCCGGCCGGCGCCGCCGGGGTGAGGCCTTCCCACCACGGCTCGCCGGACGGCGTCAGGGCGACGTTGGTGAAGATCGTGTTGGCGCGCACCATCCGCGTCGCGTTCGGGTTCGTCTTCGGGCTGGTGTTGGGCGCCACCCCGAAGAACCCGCTCTCGGGATTGATGGCGCGCAGCTGGCCGTGCGCGTCCACGTGCATCCAGGCGATGTCGTCGCCGACCGTCCACACGCGCCAGCCGGGCAGGCGTGACTCGACCATCGCGAGATTGGTCTTCCCGGAGGCGCTCGGCATGGCGCCGGCCAGGTAGGTCACGCGCCCCTGCGGGTCCTCCACGCCGATGATCAGCATGTGCTCGGCCAGCCAGCCTTCCTGGCGGGCCTGCGACGAGCCGAGGCGCAGGGCGTGGCACTTCTTGCCGAGCAGGGCGTTGCCGCCGTAGCCGGAGCCGACGCTCCAGATCAGCTTCTCCTCGGGGAAGTGCAGGATCAGCCGGTGGTCGGGCGACAGGTCGCCGAGCGAGTGTACGCCCGCGATGAAGTCGTCGTCGCGGCGCATCGCCGCGAGCGCCACCGGCCCGACGCGCGTCATGATGTGCATGCTGGCCACGACGTACGCGCTGTCGGTCACCATGATGCCGACCCGGCTCATCGTGGAGCCGACCGGACCCATCAGGTACGGAATCACGTACATCGTGCGGCCGCGCATGGCGCCGCGGAAGTATTGCCCGGCCCGGGCCTTGGCGTCGGCCGGCGGCATCCAGTTGTTGGTCGGCCCAGCGGCGTCGCGCTCGGCCGTGCAGATGAACGTCAGCTGCTCGGTGCGGGCGACGTCGGAGGGATGGCTGCGGTGCAGGTAGCAGTTGGGATAGGCGCTCGCGTCGAGAGGCAGGAGCGTGCCGTCCTGCAGCATCACCTCGATCAGGCTGTCGTACTCGGCCTTGGAGCCGTCGCACCAGACGGTGCGGGCCGGCTGCGTCATGGCGGCGGTGGAGTCGACCCATCGTTCGGCGATGCGGGTGGCGCTCATGCGGGGACCTCGCCCTGAAAGGAATCGCGCCCGGTGAAACTATTTTCGCCGCGGCCCGCAGCGCTGTCAAACTTTGGTAGATTCGCCGCCGTGTCGGGACTGTTCGTCGCCGCGCGTTATCTGACCATCCTTCCGGTGCCGGGCCGGCACGCGACCGGACTGGTCGGCCTCGGCCGGGCCGCCGCGTGGTTTCCCGTGGTCGGGCTCGCCCTCGGCGTCGTCCTGCTGGTGGCGGATCAGTGGATCGTCCGGCTGTTCCCGGGGCTGCTCGGCGCCCTCCTGACCGTCACGCTGTGGAAGGTGCTCACCGGCGGACTGCACCTCGACGGCCTCGCCGACTGTCTGGATGGCCTGGCCGGCCGCGACCCGAACCACCGGCGTGTCATCATGAGCGACAGCCGCATCGGCACGTTCGGCGCCATCGGGCTCATCCTCTTTCTCATGATCGAGATCGTCGCGCTGGCCGCGCTCGGCCCCGGCGCCCGTTGGCGCGCGCTGCTCGCGGCGCCGGTCATCGGCCGGGCGATGCCGCCGTTGCTGGCCCGCCTCTATCCGGCGGCACGAGCCGACGGCCAGGGCGCCGCGTTCGTGGGCGAGGTGGCCGGCGTCGCCGCCGCCGCCGCCGTGCTGATCGCCCTCATCGTGGCTGGCGTCACGCTGCGTGCCGCCGGCCTCGCGGCGACGCTCGTCGCGGGGTTCGTGGCGGTGCTCGGCGCGCGCTTCCTGGTCGGCCGCCTCGGCGGGATCACCGGCGACGTGCTGGGCGCCGCGGTGGAAGCGGCCGAGCTCGCCGCGCTGCTCACGGTGACGGCGTGGACACGGTGACGGCGAACGGCCGTGCGACGCTGGTCTACCTGCTGCGCCACGGCGCGGTCGTCGGCGCGGAGACCCGGCGCTTCATCGGCCATCTCGACGTGCCGCTGTCCCCACTCGGCGAGCGACAGTGCGCGGCCCAGGCCGCCCGCCTCGGGGGCGCGGGCCTGACCGCGATCTTCTCGAGCGACCTCACGCGCTCGCGCCGGAGCGCCGAGATCATCGCTGCCCCCCACGGCCTCGCGCCGACCGTCGTCCCGGCGTTGCGCGAGATGGACATGGGCCGCTGGGACGGTCTCACCGCCACCGAGATCCGCGCGCGCGAGCCGGCCGCGTTCGCCGACTGGATGGCCCGGGTGGGCGAGTTCCCGTTTCCCCAGGGCGAGAGCGTGCCCGACCTGCTGGCCCGGGTGGCGCCGGCCTTCGACGCGATCGTGGCCGCGCATCGCGGGCGGGCGATCGCGATCGTGGCGCACGGCGGGCCCAATCGCGCGCTCCTCTGCTGGGCGCTCGGGCTGCCGCTCGCGCGCCTGCTGGCGTTCGGCCAGGACTACGGCGCGCTCACGGTGCTCACGTGCGACGCGCGCGGCTGGGCGCTGCGCCGGCTCAACGAGAGCGCGATGCTATAATCCGCGTGCCAACGGCAGGCGCACCATCACACGGAGGTCCGTCCCCGCCCGCGCGACTCGCGTCGTAGCTCCCGAGAAAGGATCGACATGGAACGCTCCGTCCTCCGTCTCGTCGCCGTCGGGCTCGGGCTGGCCTTCGCGCTGGCGCCAGCCCGGCCGGGCGCCGCCCAGGAGGCGCCGAAGACCGGCGGCGTGCTGCGCGTGGCGACCATCGGCGAGCCGCCCACGCTCGACCTGCACACGACCACGGCGGTGATCGTGCAGCAGATCACCTGGCACGTCTTCGAGGGGCTCTACACGTACGACAAGAACTACAACCCGATGCCGCTGCTGGTCGACGGCCACACCGTGACCGACAAGGGCCGCGCGTACACGTTCCGGCTCCGCCGGGGCGTCAAGTTCCACAACGGCAAGGAGCTGACCGCGGCCGACGTGGTGGCCTCCCTGAAGCGATGGGGGCGGCTGGCGACGCCGGGCAAGCAGCTCTGGAAGAACGTCGAGGGCCTCGAGGCGAAGGACCCGTCGGAAGGCGATCGTGGACGCCGCCGGGGACGGGCCGGTGAAGACGGTGATCGGGACCGGCCCCTTCCGGTTCGTCGAGCACAAGCCCGACCACCACATTCGCCTGGCGCGCTTCAAGGACTACGCGGCGCGCGCCGAGCCGGTCGACGGCTTCGGTGGCAAGCGCACCGCCTGGGTGGGCGAGATCCTCTTCATCCCCGTGCCCGACGTCGCCGTGCGGCTGGCCGGCGTCGAGACCGGTGAGTACCATATCGCGCTCCAGATCCAGCAGGACCAGTACGACCGCATGAAGACGATGCCGGGCGTCGTGCCCGCCATCATCAAGCCCGAGGCGTGGAGCACCGCGGTGCTGAACCACAAGCAGGGGCTGATGACGGACAAGCGTATCCGGCAGGCCTTCCAGGCGGCCCTCGACATGGAGCCGATCATGGCGGCCGGGTTCGGCAACAAGGCGTTCTACCGGCTCGACCCGGGCCTGTCCTTCCCGGAGCAGCCGCAGTGGCACAGCAAGATGGCCGGCGAGCTCTACAACCAGCACAACCCGGCCAAGGCGAGGAGGCTGCTGCAGGAGGCGGGCTACGCCGGCGCGCCGGTGCGGTGGATCACGACCAAGGAATACCAGTACATGTACAAGAACGCGCTGGTGGCCGCGCAGCAGCTGGAGGCGGTCGGCTTCAAGATCGACCTGCAGGTGGTGGACTGGGCGACGCTCGTGCAGCGGCGCAACAAGCCCGAGGTGTGGGACGTGTTCTCGACGGCGATCACGTTCAATCCGGAGCCCGCCTTCAGCACCGCCACGAACTGCAACTGGCCGGGCTGGTGGTGCCACGACGACAAGGAGCACTGGCTCGAGGCGCTCGGGCGCGAGAGCGATCCCAAGAAGCGGCGCGCGATGTGGGAGAAGGTCCAGCAGATCTTCTACGAGGACGTCGGGCGCGTGAAGTACGGCGACTTCTTCGGCCTGGTCGCCGTCCGCAAGGAGGTCCACGACTTCCGGCCGACCAACGAGACGAACCTCTGGAACGTCTGGCTCAAGTGAAGACGTACGTGGCCCGCCGGCTGCTGGCGTTGCTGCCCGTGGCGCTGGTCGTGGCGACGGTCGCCTTCATCCTCATTCATCTGGCCCCCGGCGATCCGGCCTCGGTCATCGCCGGTCCCGACGCCACTGCCGACGACGTGCGGCGCATCGAGCGGCAGCTCGGCCTGGACGCGCCGCTGCCGGTGCAGCTCGCTATTCGCCATCGCGGTCTCGGTGGCGATCGGCGTGCCGGCCGGGGTGATCTCGGCGCGCCATCACAACACCGGCACCGACCAGGCGCTGATGGTCGTCGCCCTGCTCGGCGTGTCGATCCCGAACTTCCTGCTCGGCCTGCTCTTCATCCTCGTCTTCTCGGTGTGGCTCGGCTGGTTTCCGGTGGCCGGGTACTCGCCGCTCGAGTACGGCTGGGCGCTGACGCTGCGCTCGCTGGTGCTGCCGGCGTTCGCGCTGGGCCTCGTGCAGTCCGCGCTGATCGCCCGGGTGACGCGCTCGTCGATGCTCGACGTGCTGCGCGAGCAGTTCATCACGGCCGGTCGCGCCAAGGGCCTGGCCGAGCGGGCGGTCGTCTACAAGCACGCGCTCAAGAACGCGATGATCCCGACGATCACCATCATCGGCATCTCCTTCGCGATCCTGATCTCGGGGGCGGTCGTCGTGGAGACGGTGTTCAACATCCCGGGGCTGGGGCGGCTGATCATCTCGGCGGTGCTGCGGCGCGATTACCCGGTCATCCAGGGCGTGGTCCTGTGCATCGCCGGCGTGTACATGCTGATCAACCTGGTGGTCGATCTCTCCTACATCGTCTTCGACCCACGGGTGCGTTACCAGTGACGATCGGCGCGCCTCGCCGGTCGAGCGGACTGCGGCCCGCACCGCCATGAGCGTGATCGCCCTCCCACGCGCCGAGCCGGTCCCGCGGCGGGCGAGTCCGGGCTGGCTGGCGCTGATCACGCGCCGCAAGACGACGCTGGTGGGCGCCGTGCTCATGCTCGTGATGGTGCTCGTCAGCGCGCTGGCGCCGGTGGTGGCCGGCGATCCCGGCCACATGGACGTCGCCCGCCGGCTCTCGGCGCCCGGCCGCGCCCACTGGTTCGGCACCGACGACGTCGGCCGGGACGTCTGGAGCCGCGTGGTGTACGGCGCGCGGCTCTCGCTGCTGGTCGGCGCCGCCGTCGTCGGGCTCTCGTTCGCGATCGGCGTCGTCTGCGGACTGGCGGCCGGCTACTATCGTCGCCTGGACAACGTCATCATGCGGGTCATGGACGGCCTCATGGCGTTCCCGGCGATCGTGCTGGCCATCGCGCTGATGGCCGCCCTCGGCTCGAGCGTGATCAACGTCATCGTGGCCATCGGCGTCGTCAACGCGCCGCGGGTGGCCCGGGTCGTCCGCGGCTCGGTGCTGGTCATCCGCGAGACGTCGTACGTGGAGGCCGCCCGCGCGCTCGGCGCCTCCGACGGGCTGATGATCGTCCGGCACGTGCTGCCGAACTGCCTGTCGCCGGTGATCGTGCAGGGCTCCTTCGTCTTCGCGGCGGCCGTGCTCACCGAGGCGGCGCTGTCGTTCCTCGGCGTCGGCGTGCCGCCCTACGTGCCCTCGTGGGGCGTGATCCTCGCCGAGGGGCGCCTCTACATCCAGCAGGCGCCATGGCTCGTCATCTATCCCGGCGTCGCCATCATGCTCACGATCTTCGGTCTCAACCTGTTCGGCGACGGCCTCCGCGACCTGCTCGATCCCAAGATCCGCGGGCTCGCGACCGAGCGCCAGCGCATGTGATCTTAGATTGGGGGCCCCGAAATGGCCCCCAAACCCCCAGACGTTCGTCGCGCCCCGGCGGAGCCGTGACGCTCCTCTGGAGTGGATAGCGTCGCGCGGGGCCCCGATATGGCCCCCAAACCGCCAACCGTTCGGGGCGCGCCGGCGGAGTCGGTGCGCCCCTCTGGCTCGATCGATCGCCTAGCCTATAATCCGGGCAGGCCCGTCAGGGCCGCACTCAGGAGGAGAGCATGCCCCCACATCGTCGCGCCTACCGTCCGACCGTCATGGGCACCCGCGGCGCCGTCGCCTCCGCGCATCCACTGGCCTCGATGGCCGGAATCCAGACGCTGCTGGCCGGCGGCAACGCGGTCGACGCGGCCGTGGCGGTCGGCTCGACCCTGAACGTCGTCGAGCCGTTCATGTCGAGCATCGGCGGCATCGGCCTCATGCTGATCTCGCGCCCGGGCGGCGAGCGTCACGTGCTGGACTTCATCGGCCGCTCGCCGAAGGCGGCCGACGTGACGAAGGCCACCGAGGACGAGCTGGCCGGCGGGCCGAAGTCGTGCGCGACGCCCGGCAACCTCGGCGGCTGGCTGGCCGCCCACGGGCGCTTCGGGCGACTGCCGCTGGCGAAGGCGCTCGAGCCGGCGATCGGCCACGCCGAGCGCGGCGTGCCGCTGACGTTCAAGAACGTCGAGTTCTTCGGCCAGGCGCGCGAGACGCTCAAGCGCTCACGCGAGGCGGAGCGGCTCTACTGGCCCAGCGGCGGTCCGCGCGCCGGCGCCGTCGTGACGTACAAGGAGCTGGCCGGCACGCTGCGCCAGGTGGCGGAGGGCGGCGCCGACGTCTTCTATCGGGGCCCGATCGCCAAGGCCATCGCCCGCACGGTCCGCGAGGCGGGCGGCTGGCTCGCCGAGGAGGACCTCGCCGCCTTCACGCCGGAGTGGCGCGAGCCGGCCACGATCCGCTATCGCGACCACGACGTCTACTCCGTGCCGCCGCCCTTCTCGGCGTTCCAGATGCTGGAGACCCTCAACATCCTCGAGGGCTTCGACCTGCGCGCGTGGGGCCACAACTCCGTCGACTACCTGCACCACCTGATCGAGGCGATCAAGCTCGGCTCGGCGGACCGGCTGGCCTATGCCTACCAGGACGGCGTGCCGATCAAGGGACTGCTCTCCAAGGCGTATGCGGCCTCGCAACGGGCGCGCATCGACGCCAAGCGCGCGGCGGTGAGCGAGGGCGAGCGCCACAACCAGGAGAAGCTGGCCGGCCAGATCGGCGATGGGCATCCGGCGAAGTTCGAGCACGAGCAGACGACACACTTCGCCTGCGCCGATGCCGAGGGCACGGTGGTGTCGGTGACCCAGACGCTCGGCGTGCCGTTCGGCTCCGGCGTCGCGGTGCCGGGCACCGGCATCGTGCTCAACAACATCCTCAAGTGGATGGACCGTGACCCCGCGTCGCCCAACGTGCTCAAGCCCGGGCGGAAGGCCGGCACGATGATGTCGCCGACCCAGGTCTTCGGCGACGGCGCGTTCCTGCTCTCGATCGGCACCCCGGGCTCGTACGGAATCTTACAGACGCAGCCGCAGATGCTCCTGAACGTGCTCGAGTTCGAGATGAACGTGCAGGAAGCGATCGAGGCCCCGCGGGTGCGCGTCTACCGCGACCGGCTGGTCGACGCCGAGGCGCGCATCGCGGAGCGCACGCGCGCCGGCCTGGCCGAGCGCGGCCACCAGATCAACGCGCTCGACGACTGGTCGTGGGTCGTCGGCGGCGGGCAGGGCATCATGCGCGATCCCGAGTCCGGCGCCCTCATGGCCGGCGCCGACCCGAGACGGGACGGCTATGCCCTGGCCGTGTGAGGAGGAGGCGGGATGGTGATGATGGCGTACGTGAATCCGGTGATCTCGATCGTCTTCGGCGTGCTGATCCTCATCATGCCGCGCCTGCTCAACTACCTCGTCGCGATCTACCTCATCATCACCGGCGTCATCGGACTCGGCCCGCACCGATGACACCAGGCAAGGCTCCATGGGGGCCATTTCGGGGCCCGGAGTGAGCGCTTGATCGAGGTCGGCCCCGGCTGCGCCGGGGACGGCCGAGCCGCCATTGGGGGTATGGGGGCCATTTCGGGGCCCCCATTACATCAGATCACGTCGAAGCCGCAGAAGTGCTGCTCGATGGCCTGCGAGGTCTCGGGGTCGAGATCGACGTAGATCTGGCGCACCCGATCCCACGCTGCGTGCAGCGCCTCGTTCTGCTCTTGCAGCGCGGGATGCGTCAGCAGCCGGCCGAGGTTCGTCGTGGGATCGGCCGCCTTCGCCCGCGCGAAGTCGCCGTAGAATTCGATCTGGCGCTCGGTGGCGCGCAGGACACGGTCGTGGATGGGCGCCAGGGCCGCCGGCGCCTCGAGCCGTCGCAGCCGGGCGAGCACGTTCTCCTGGCGCCGGCGATAGAGGTCGTAGAGCTCCACGTAGCGCTCGGGCGCCCGCCCGATCGCCAGCGCCCCTTCGATGTTGAGCCTGTTCGAGATGCCGGCATCGAGCAGCTGAAGGAGCCGGTGGAAGTACGCCAGCTCGGCGTGCCGGTCGATGCGGCTCTCCTTCAACGGGATCGCCCGCGCGCCGGGCCAGCGACGCTCGGGCCAGTAGTCCTCGCCGAGCCGCGCCAGATCGACGCTGTCACGCGCCGCCGTCGTGGGCATCGCTCGCCCGGCAATCCGCGCGGGCGGCGCGGGCCGGTTGGGCGGCGTCCACATCGTCGCCAGCAGCGCGAACGAGGCCACGGCCAGCGCGCCGAGCAGGACGAGGCGCCGGCGGCTCTCGGCGGCGGCCCGCGCGCTCACGAAGCGGCGCAGCGACTCGGCGACATCCGGACCGAGCCAGCCGCCGTGCCCCGCGGGACAGGCGCTGACGAACAGACCGCCGATCGCCAGGGGCTGTCGCACCAGGTCGCGGTGACAGGTCGGGCAGCCCATCGGAATCGCCGTGCGAGCCGGCGGCTCGAACAGGACATCGCTCAGGAGGCGATCGACCTCGGCGGTACGACCGCGCCGCACCGTGCTGTCGAGCCGGGTCAGACCGTCGGTGGCGATCCACATGGCCGAGCCTCCTCGCGGCGGCCCGGAGAGCAAGAGGCGTTCCGAGGCGCGGGCGTTGTCGTGACGCGGGGATAAGCGGCGACCGTCGAGCGGCGCGTGTGCCACGCCGACACCCGCCCGACAAGAAACGTCAGGCGGAGAGGAACTCGCGGAGGGCGGCGGCGGTCTCGGCCGGCTTTTCTTCGGGCAGGAAGTGGCCGCACTCGATCGCGTGGCCGCGGACGTCGGCGGCCCACTTGCGCCACTCTCCGACGACGTCGTCGGGGTGCCGGCCCCGCCGCCCGCTGCCCCACAGGACGAGCATCGGGCAGGCGATCTTCCGGCGTCCGAGGTCGGCCTCGTCCATCTGGCAGTCGATGGTCGCCCCGGCGCGATAGTCCTCGCAGGTCGCATGGATCGAGGCCGGATCGCTGAAGCACCGCTCGTACTCGGCGAGCGCGGCGGGGTCGAAGGCGTCCAGCCGCCCGCCGCTCCAGCGCCCCAGCAGCGTCCTCAGCCAGAAGGCCGGGTCAGCGCCGATCATGCGCTCCGGCAGGTCGAACGGCTGGATCAGGAAGAACCAGTGGAACGTGGCCGTCGCCATCGCCTTGTCGGTGCGCTGGAACGTCGTCAGCGTGGGCACGATGTCGAGCGTCGCCAGCCGGCTCACGCGCTCGGGATGATCGAGCGCCAGGCGGTACGCCACCCGCGCGCCGCGGTCGTGGCCGACCACCGCGAAGCGCTCGAAGCCGAGCGCGCGCATGACCTCGACCTGGTCGGCCGCCATCGCGCGCTTGGAGTACGTCGAGTGATCCGGCGCGCCCGGCGGCTTGTCGCTGTCGCCGTAGCCGCGCAGGTCGGGCGCGACGACGGTGAACTCGCGCGCCAGCACCGGCGCCACGCGGTGCCACATCGCGTGCGTCTGCGGATAGCCGTGGAGCAGCAGGACGGGCGGCCCCTGGCCGCCGTGGACGACGTGGATCGCCGCGCCCGCCGCGCGGATGCGGCCGGCGAGAAAGCCGTCGAAGATCACGGCTTCTTGAAGAGGATCGGGCCGATGAACGATTCCGCCGTCGAGTTGGTGTCGTTGGAGTCGATGGCGATCGAGATGGCGGCGGGACTGTCCGGATCGTCCTGGTAGACCTTCTTGAAGTCCTCGGCCACGTTGCGGTGCTCGGTCAGCCACTTGCCCAGCTCGGCGGAGCCGGAGCGAACCACGACGTAGGTCACCGTGCCGGTCTTCTCGCTCTTGCAGATCTTGCCGACGGGCTCGCTCGTGTCCCAGATGTAACCGATGATCCGCGAGCGCACCTGCTCCGGGAAGCGCGGCCACGCCACGTACACCTGCGCCGCCTCGTCGTCGGTGGCCTTCTTGCACGCGTCCCCGCCCATGCGCAGGGCCTTGTGCCCCTCGTCGTTCACGATCGTGAAGTCGTACTTCGGGCTGCCCCAGTTCTGGGCGTTCCAGCCATTCGCGACTCCCTTGCTGCCGACCGGCTGACTCGACCAGTCCTCGACCAGGAATTGCTCTGCGGCCCAGGCCGTCGTGGCGACCGCCAGCAGCACGGCGACGAGTATGAGACGCGAGCGCATGGTGTGGCTCCTCACGGTCGTTGCCCCGCGGCCGGGGCGGATGGGCTCCATGATACCGTCAGCCCGTGAGCGACGCCCGATCGGTGCGGCTCGACAAGTGGCTGTGGGCGGCGCGCGTGTTCAAGACGCGGAGTCTCGCCGGCACCGCGTGTGACGGCGGCAAGGTCGACGTCAACGATCAGGCGGCCAAGCCGGCCAAAGCGGTGCGGCCGGGCGATACGATCCGCGTCACCCTGCCGCAGGGGCGCCGGCGCATCCTCAAGATCGCCGCGCTCGACGATCGCCGCGGCTCGGCCGCCGTCGCCCGCACGCTCTACGAGGACCTCACCCCGCCGGAGCCGCCGCGGGCGCGCTGGGCGCCTCCGCCGCTGCGCCCGCCCGGCAGCGGCCGCCCGACCAAGCGCGAGCGCCGCGCCCTCGACCGCCTGCGGAAAGGATGAACCCCTAGCGCGTCGTCGCCATCCGCCAGGCGTCGTCGGTCACCATGCCGCCGGTGCTCTCCGCGCCGGCCGGGATTTCCTTGAGGTCCTTCACGCGGATGGCCACGATGACGGCGAACGGGACCTTCTTCGACCCGACCGGATAGTCGACGGCGAGGCCGTCGACGATGCTGGAGGCGTCGAGGGAACACGACCCCCGACACGACCGTCATGACCTTGAACCGCCGCGGGTAGCGGAACGTCTCCATGCGGTCTCGACCGACGGTATCATGGCGCGCGGAGGCCGCATTCATGGAGACGTACGACTGGGCGGCGATCGTCGACGACCTGAACCGGTACCTGAGGCTGCGCTCCATTCCCATCGGCATGAAGCTCTTCGAGACGGTGGAAGAGATGGAGGCGATCCCGAAGATCCGCCGCCCGCGGGCCAAGCACACGACCGACCAGATCGTGGCCCAGGCCCGGCAGCTCGGCTGGACGGTCGGGATCACGATGGACGACCTCGTCGGCGCGCAGTGCGGCGCGGTCATCGGGCTGCATCCGCAAGATGCCGAGTGGCTGGCCGGCACGCGGCAGGCCGGCGTCTGGTACAAGACGGTCGAGGATTCCTCCGCCAAGCAGCACGCGATGGACTGCGTGCCGTACGGCCGCTATCGCGCGATGGCCGTCTCGCCGCTGACCGCCGGCCGCCTGAACCCACCCGACATCTGCCTGATCTACGGCACGCCCGGCCAGATGATCTTCTTCATCAACGGCCTGCAGTGGACGGGCTACAAGAAGCTGTCGTTCACGTCGGTCGGCGAGTCGGCCTGCGCCGACTCGTGGGGCAAGGCGCTCAAGACCGGCGAGCCGGCGCTGACGATCCCGTGCTACGCCGAGCGCCGCTACGGCGGGGTCGCCGACGACGAGCTGCTGATGGCGATCCCGCCGCGCTACCTGCCGAAGGTCATCGACGGCCTCGCCAATCTTTCGAAGAACGGCCTGCGCTATCCGGTGCCACCCTACGGCATCCAGTCCGACGCCGGCGCCGGTCTGGCCGTCTCGTACGCCGACAAGGGGAAGAAAGCATGAGGATCGCCGACGACGTCACCAAGCTGATCGGCAACACGCCGCTGGTGCGCCTGCGCCGTGTGGTCGCGGGCGCGCGGGGCGACGTGGTGGCCAAGCTGGAGTTCCAGAACCCCGCCCACAGCGTGAAGGACCGGATCGGCGTGTCGATGATCGACGCTGCCGAGCGGGCGGGGAAGATCAAGCCCGACACGATCATCCTCGAGCCGACCAGCGGCAACACCGGCATCGGGCTGGCGTTCGTCTGCGCGGCGCGCGGCTACAAGCTGACGCTGATCATGCCCGACACGATGAGCAAGGAGCGACGGATGCTGCTGCGCGCCTATGGCGCCGAGCTGATCCTCACACCCGGCCCCGAGGGCATGCCCGGCTGCATCAAGAAGGCCGAGGAGATGGCGAAGGCCGATCCGCGCTACTTCATCCCGCAGCAGTTCGAGAACCCCGCCAACCCGGAGATCCACCGGAAGACCACCGCCGAGGAGATCTGGCGCGACACCGACGGCACCGTGGACATCCTCGTCTGCGGCGTGGGCACCGGCGGCACCATCACCGGCGTCGGCGAGGTCATCAAGGCGCGCCGGCCCTCGTTCCGGTGCATCGCGGTCGAGCCCGACGCCTCGCCCGTGCTCTCCGGCGGCCAGCGCGGGCCGCACCCGATCCAGGGCATCGGCGCCGGCTTCGTGCCCGCCATCCTGAACACGAAGGTCTACGACGAGGTCATCCGGGTGAAGAACGAGGACGCCATGACCATGGCGCGCCGCACCGCCAAGGAGGAAGGCCTCCTCGTCGGGATCTCGTCGGGCGCCGCGATCTGGGCGGCCGCCGAGGTCGCTCGGCGTCCCGAGAGCGCCGGCAAGCTGATCGTGGTGATCATTCCCTCGTTCGGCGAGCGCTATCTCAGCACGCCGCTGTTCGCCGAGTTGGCTGATTAGGGGACTGACTTACATGGGGCCTGGACATGGCCCCCAAGCCCCCAGGTGCTCGGAGCGCGCCGGCAAAGCCGGTGCGCTCCTCGAATCCGGTGCGGTGGTTGCGATGCTGCTGCTGGTCTGTTAACGTTTGGCCGCTGTTCGCGCCCGGGCGCCCGTTGGGGCCCAGGGAAGGCGGTGTGAATCCGCCGCGACCCCGTCACTGTAATCGGGGACGAAACCCGCGAGAGCCACTGGCCCGAGTCGGGCTGGGAAGGCGCGGGGAGTAGGACGATCCGAGAGCCAGGAGACCTGCTCGGGCGCGCACCATCACGACCGGTCTTCGCGGGAGGACCTGGGGACATTGGCTTCGTCGCTCTTCATCCTCGGCGGCGCGCGCAGTGGTAAGAGCCGCTTCGCGGTCGCCGGCCTGTCGGCCCGCGCGCGCGTCGTCTACATCGCCACGGCGGAGCCGGGCGACGAGGACATGGCCGCCCGCATCGCGCGCCATCAGGCCGAGCGCCCGCCGCACTGGAGCACCGTCGAGGCGCCGCTCGACCTCGTGCCGCGCCTGAGCGAGGCGCTGGGTGCGGCCGACACCGTCGTCGTCGACTGCCTGACGCTGTGGGTCGCCAACCTGCTGCTGCGCGGCGAGAGCGACGAGGCGATCCTCAAGCAGGCCGACGCCGTGGCCGCGCTGCTCGTCGCGCCGGCCGCCGAGGTGCGCGTCGTCTCCAATGAGACGGGCCTCGGCGTTCATCCGCCGACCGCCGACGGCCTGCGCTTTCGCGACGCGCTCGGTCTCGTCAACCAGCGAATCGCCGCCGCCGCCGCCCGCGTCGTGCTGATGGTGGCCGGCCTGCCCCACATGGTGAAGGACACGCCGTCCAGGAGTGTGCTCGGTGGACCCTCTCTCCAGGCTCCTTGACGCGATCGGCGGCCCGCGCGACACGGCCGCCGCGGCCGCGCAGCGCCACCTCGACACGCTGACCAAGCCGCCGGGCAGCCTTGGTCGCCTCGAGGAGCTGGCCGTCCGGCTCGCCGCGCTGACCGGCCGGGCGCCGCGCGTGAGCGCGCCCGTCATCTTCACGTTCGCCGCCGATCACGGCGTCGTCGCCGAGGGCGTGAGCGCCTATCCGCAATCGGTGACGGCGCAGATGGTGGAGAACTTCCTCCGCGGGGGCGCCGCCGTCAACGTGCTGGCCCGGCAAGCGGGCGCGCGAGTCGTCGTCGCCGATTTCGGCGTGGCGACGCCGCTGGGCGCGCCGGAGCGGCTCGTGGTCCGCCGGATCGCCGCCGGCACGCGCAACATGGCGCACGGACCGGCGATGTCCCGCGCGCAGGCGATCGCCGCGATCGAGGCTGGCGCGGCGCTGGCCGAGGCGGCGATCGGCGACGGCGCCGACCTCGTCGGCACCGGCGAGATGGGCATCGGCAACACGACGGCGGCCAGCGCGATCACCGCGGCGATCACCGGCGCCGACGCCGACCTCGTGACGGGCCGCGGCACCGGCGTGGACGACGAGGGTCGTCGGCGCAAGGTGGACGTCGTGCGTCGCGCGCTCGCGGTGAATCGGCCCCGCGCGAGCGACGGGCTCGACGTGCTCGCCGGGGTCGGCGGCTTCGAGATCGCCGGCCTCACCGGCGTGATGCTGGCCGGCGCCGCCCGCCGCGTGCCGGTCGCGATCGACGGCTTCATCGCCGGCGCCGCCGCGCTGGTCGCGGTGACGCTGGCTCCGGCGGCGCGCCACGCACTCTTCGCCTCGCATCGCTCCGCCGAGCCCGGCCACGCCGTGGCGCTCGCGCATCTCGGCCTGGCGCCCTACCTCGACCTCGAGATGCGTCTGGGCGAGGGGACCGGAGCGGCGCTGTTCATTCATCTGGTCCGGGCCGCCGCGGCGATCTACGGGGAGATGGCGACCTTCAAGTCGGCCGGCGTCGACGGGCCGAGCGGGCGGCCGTGACGCGCGTCCTCGTCGTGGCGGGCGTGGCCAGCGGCGTCGGCAAGACGTCGATCACGCTCGGTTTGCTGGCGGCGCTGCGGCGCCGCGGCCTCGCCGTGCAAGCCTTCAAGGTCGGGCCGGACTTCATCGACCCCGGCCTGCACGCCGTCGTGACCGGCCGGCCGTCCTACAATCTCGACGGCTGGATGTGCGGCCGCGAGCGCGTGCTCGACGTCGTCACGCGGGTTGCGACGGGGGCCGACGTCGCCCTCGTCGAGGGCGTGATGGGCTGCTTCGACGGCGTCGACGCCGCGACGGAGGACGGCTCGACGGCGCAGCTCGCCAAGTGGCTGGCGGCGCCGGTCGTGCTGGTCCTCGACGCCGGCGCGCTGGCCCGCAGTGCCGGCGCGATTGCCCTCGGCTTCGAGCGCTTCGATCCGGCGCTGCGCGTCGTCGGCGTCATCGCCAACCGCGTGGGCGGCCCGACGCACGCGCGCTGGATCACCGAGGCGATCCGCGGCGCGTGCACCGCCGAGCCGCTCGGCGCTGTCGGCTGGGACGCCTCGCTCGCGATGCCCGAGCGCCATCTGGGCCTGCTGACGGCGGCCGAGGGCGCGCTCAGCCCCGACCTCGTCGGCCGCCTGGGCGATGCCGTCGAGGGCGGCGTCGACGTCGCTCGGCTCCTGGCCCTGGCGGCGCCGCTCGAGTCCCGAGCGCCGAGCCCGACCTCCAGGCCGGCGCCGGCCCGCGCGCGGATCGGCGTCGCGCGGGACGCTGCCTTCCAGTTCTACTACGCGGAGAACCTGGACCGGCTGCGCGAGGCCGGCGCGGACATCGTCTGGTGGAGTCCGCTGGCCGACACCGATCTGCCCGACGTGGACGGCCTCTACCTCGGCGGCGGCTATCCCGAGCTGCACGCCGCGGCCCTCTCGGATAACGCCGCGCTGAGAAAGTCCGTCCGGCGTTACGCCGAGGCGGGGCGTCCGATCTACGCCGAGTGCGGCGGCCTCATGTTCCTCGCCGAATCGCTCGAGACCGTCGACGGTCGCGTGCATCCGATGGTCGGGGTCCTGCCGGCCCCGGTCCGGATGCGCGAGCACGGCCTGACGCTGGGCTATGCGGAGGTGACGCTGGCCGCCGACACGCCGCTCGGCGCCGCCGGCACCGTCGCGCGCGGCCAGGAGTTTCACGCCTCCACGCTCGGCCCGGTGCCCGCCGTGGTGCCGCGAGTCTACGCTGTGCGTGTGCCGGGCGGCCGCGAGCGCGCCGAGGGCTACCTGCTCGGCCGCACGCTCGCGAGCTACGTGCACCTGCACTTCGCGTCGAGCCCCGGCCTCGCCGCCGCCTTCGTCGACGCCTGCGCCCGCGCTCGATGATCCGCCTCGTGGCCGTCGCAGCCCTCCTGACGACGCTGGCGAGCGCATCGCCGGCCTGGGCCCTGACCGTGCGGGACATGCTCGGCCGCGAGGTGACCCTGTCGGCCTTGCCGACGCGGATCGTCTCGCTGGTGCCGCACGTGACCGAGACGATCTTCGCGCTGGGCGCCGAGGACCGGCTGGTCGGACGGACCGACTTCTGCGAGTATCCGGCCGCCGCCCGCGGCAAGCCGAGCGTCGGCGGGATGGTGAACCCGAGCCTCGAAGCGCTCGTCGCCCTGAAGCCCGATCTCGTCGTCGCCACCGACGAGGGCAACCGCGAGGAGACGTTCCAGCAGCTCGCGCGCCTGCGCATCCCGACCTATCTCGTCCACGCGACGCGCCTGAGCGCGCTACGCGACATGATCGCGCGTCTGGGCGACCTCACCGGCCACCAGGCCGCGGTCGCTCCATTGACGGACGCGCTCACGCGCCGGGTGGAGGACGTGCGGCGACGGGTGGCGCCGTTTCCGCGCCCGCGCGTCCTCTACGTGATCTGGCCCGAGCCGCTCATCGTGCCGGGTCGCCCGTCGCTCCTGACGGAGCTGATCGAGGTCGCCGGCGGCGAGTCGGTCACGAGCGGCGAGAGCCAGCCCTACGTGCGGTTCAGCGTGGAAGCCGCGGTGGCGCGGGCGCCCGAGGTGATCGTGCTGGCTGATCACTCGGCCGGCACGTCGTCGACCGCGGGGCGGCCGGCGCCCGAGCAGTGGCAGCGCTTCAGCAGCGTTCCGGCCATCCGGGCCGGGCGGCTGCACTCCGTCGACCTCAGCATCCTGCACCGCTACGGTCCGAGCGTCGTCGACGGGCTGGAGTCGCTGGCGCGCGTCATCCATCCGGAGGCGTTCCGATGAGCGCCGGCCGCCGGCTGGCCCTCGCGCTGTCGCTCCTCGGCCTGGGCCTGGCGCTCGTCGCCGCGCTCTCGCTCTTCGTCGGCAGCGCCGCGCTCTCGCCGGGCGCGGTCGCGCGCGCGCTCGCCGGGCGGGCCGGCGGGGAATCGGTGGAGTCGGTGGTGACGCTGCAGCTCCGGTTGCCGCGCGTGCTCGCCGCGGCGCTGGCCGGCGGGGCGCTGGCGGTGGCCGGCGTCGCCTTCCAGGGGCTCACGCGCAATCCGCTGGCCGAGCCCGCCGTGCTCGGCGTGTCGAGCGGCGCCGCCTTCGGCGTGGTCGTCGCTCAGATCTTCGGTCTCGGCCTCTCGGCGCTGCAGGCGCTCGGTGTCGCCAGCTTCGCCTTCGCCGGCGCGCTGCTGGCCGCCGGCGGCGTCTATGTCATCGCGGTCATGCCCGGCGGCCTGTCGATCCAGACGCTGCTGCTGGCCGGGGTCATCGTGGGGATCTTCTTCACCTCGGCCATCACGGTGCTGATCTCGCTCGTCGACTTCAATCGCCTCGGCGGCGTCGTGCACTGGCTCCTCGGCAACCTCACGCCCCTCCCCACGGCGTCGCTCGCGCTGTTCGCAGCGCTCGCGCTGGCCGGCTTCTGGCTGATCCTGCGCCATGCCCGCGAGCTGAACCTGCTGGCGCTCGGCGAGGAGGCCGCCGTCCAGCTCGGCGTGGACACCGAGCGGCTCAAGCGGCGCGTCTTCGTGGCCGCCGCGCTGCTGACCGGCACCGTGGTCGCCTTCACGGGACCGATCGGCTTCGTGGGCCTGGTCGTCCCGCACCTGCTGCGGGGCGTGCTCGGTCAGGACAACCGCCTGCTGGTGCCGACCGCGCTCCTGGGCGGTGGCATCTTCCTGCTGGCGGCCGACACGCTGGCCCGCAACGTCGTGGCGCCGGCCGAGCTGTCGGTCGGCGTCGTCACCTCCTTCTGCGGCGCGCCGGTCTTCGTCTACCTGCTGCGCTCGCGGTATCGAGCCGCCCTGTGAGCGCGCTCGTGCAGTTCGCCGACGTCGGCTTCGCCTACCCACGGCCCGAGCGGTCGCGCGAGGGCGGCTTCAGCCTGACGGGCGTCTCGTTCACGATCGAGCCGGGCGAGGTGTTCGGCGTGATCGGCCCCAACAGCGCGGGCAAGACGACGCTGCTGCGGCTGCTCACGCGCGTCGTGAGCGCCGCGCACGGCGAGGTGCGGCTGAACGGCCGGCCCATCGCACGGCTGCCGCACGCCGAGCTGGCGCGCCAGATCGCCGTCGTGCCGCAGGACGCGCCGCGGCCGTTTCCGTTCACCGTCGAGCAGCTCGTGTTGATGGGCCGCTATCCGCACGGCCCCGGCCGCTTCTTCGAGACCGAGGACGATCGGGCCCTGGCGGCCGCCGCGATGGACGCGACCGGCGTCCGCCACCTGGCCCCGCTGCCGCTCGAGCAGCTCTCCGGTGGCGAGCGCCAGCGCGCGATGCTCGCCCGCGCGCTCGCCCAGGAGCCGCGGCTGCTGGTGCTCGACGAGCCGACCTCGCACCTCGACCTGCGCTACCAGGCCGAGACGGCCGCGATCATCCGCCGCGTCAACACCGAGCGCGGCATGACCGTGCTGCTCGTCTCGCACGATCTGAACCTCGCGGCCGAGGTCTGCGACCGCCTGCTGCTGCTGGCGAGCGGCCGGCTGGCGCGTCTCGGGCCACCGGCCGAGGTGCTGCGGCGCGAGATGCTGGAGGCCGTGTTCGGCTGCGCCGTCGTCGTGGAGCTCAATCCCGCCACCGGTCGGCCGGTCGTTCAGGTCGCGTGGCCCGAAGGAGGAGGAGTCCGCCGGTAAACCGAGCCCCGGAACGAGGGAAGCCGGTGAGCGCCAGACGCAAGGCCGGCACGGTCGCGCCACTGTGAGTGGGGAGCGCCGCCCAGGTCCCGCGTGAAGACCGCGGGAGCCACTGTCGGATCGCCGACGGGAAGGCGAGGACGGATTGCGACGATCCACGAGTCAGGAGACCTCTCCGGGGCCATCCGAGTCCAACCCTTTCGCAAGAAAAGGAGTGGAGCGATGGTCCGGAACCTGGGAGTCACGCTGGTGCTGCTGACGCTCGGCGCCGCCCCGGCGCTCGCGCAGGACACGAAGAAGCTGGAGCCGGTCGTGGTGACCGCCACCAAGCTCGAGACGCCCGCCGACCAGCTCGGCGCCTCGGTCACGGTCGTCACCGGCGAGGACTTCCAGACCTATCACTACCCGACCGTGGACGAGGCCCTGCGCCAGGTGCCCGGCGTCGAGATCCGACGCTCCGGCAGCCTCGGCAAGACCACCAGCATCACGATCCGCGGCGCCAATTCGAACCAGGTGCAGGTGCTGATCGACGGCGTGCGGGTGAAGAGCCCCACGCTGGGCGAGGCCGAGCTGAGCGACTTCGCGCCCGACCTCATCGAGCGCATCGAGGTCATCCGCGGCCCGCAGTCCACGCTCTACGGCGCCGACGCGATCGGCGGCGTCGTCAACATCATCACGAAGAAGGGCAAGGGACCGTTCGCGGCCACCGTCGAGCAGGAGGTCGGCAACTACGACACCCTGCGCAGCCGGGGCACGGTGAGCGGCGCCTGGCAGTTCTTCGACTACGCCCTCGCGGCCTCGCACCTCGAGTCCAACGGGCAGTTCCAGAACGACAACAGCACCCAGAACGCCGTCAGCCTGCGGCTGGGGGCCACGCTGCCGGCCGACAGCAGCGTGGCGTTCACGCTGCGCTGGAACGAGACCAACACCGGCCTGCCGGTCAAGTTCCTCACCGTGCCGCTGCCGCGCGACCCGATCATCGACCACAACAACGAGAACCTGAGCGACACGCTCATCCTGAGCCTGGCCGGCCACACCCATCCGGTGTCGTGGTGGGAGAGCGACGCGCGCGTCGGGCTCTACCACAACACCAACATCTTCATCGACCTGCCGGACTTCGGCTTCGGCTGCCCGTCCGCGCCCTTCTTCCCCTGCGAGTTTCCCTCGCGCATCACCGTCGCTCGCCGGGAAGCCGAGTGGCTCAACCACTTCCACTTCGGGAAATGGTCGACCAGCACGTTCGGTCTCGAGCTACGCCACGAAGAGGCCAACAGCCAGGGCGCGTTCCCGTTCGCCGCCGACAGCGACACCCGCTCGGGCTTCTTCCAGCAGACGTTCCGGTTCTTCGATCGCCTGTTCATGTCCGGCGGCGTCCGGGTCGAGGACAACAGCCGCTTCGGGCGCTCGACGACCGAGCGAGGCTCGCTGTCCTACGTGGTCAAGGAGTGGGGCACCCGCATTCACGGCGGCGCCGGCTCCGGCTTCCGAGCGCCGACGTTCAACGATCTGTTCTTTCCCGGGTTCTCCGATCGCACGCTCAAGCCCGAGCACAGCTTCTCCTACGACTTCGGCGTCGACCAGCGGCTCTGGAACGACCGCGTCCGGCTCGGCCTCACGTACTTCCAGAACGAGTTCCGCGACCTGATCTCGTTCGTGTTCACGACCACGGCGCCGTTCGTGAGGGGCGTCAACATCGGCCGGGCCCGCAGCGCCGGCATCGAGTTCACGTCCGAGGTGGACGTGACCGACACGCTGACCCTGGCGATGAACTACACCTACACCGACACCGAGAACCTGGCGATCAATCAGCTCTTGCCGCGCGAGCCGCGGCACCGCTGGAACGGCACCGTCACCTGGCGGCCCATCCCGCGCCTCACGCTGTTCACCCAGGTCAACGCGGTCACCGAGCAGTTCGAGCCGACCGGCGGGGCCAGCGGCGTCTACAACAGCGGCCACACGCGCATCGACGTCGGCGGCACGTACCGGCTGCTCAACCGCTACGCAATATTGAAGGCGCTCGACCTGACTGCGCGCGTCCAGAACGTCCTGAACGAGAGCTACGCCGAGGTCCGCGGGTTTCCCGCGCTCGGCGTGCAGGCCCTCGTCGGGCTGCGCGCGTCCTTCTGACGATGACGACGATCGAGGGCGTCGAGCTCGACATCGGACCCGAGGCGGTGGTTGTGACGTCCGCAACGCCGCTAACGGTGCTATCCTCGGCGATCGCGGGCGGCGGTCTCGGCCGCGCGCGCGTCATCATGAACCTCCACGTCGAGAAGAACAGGCCGTGGGAGGACGCCGAGGTTGGCCTCGCCGCCTTTGCGGCGCGCCGCCGGCTGCCGGCGCCGTGGGTGGGCCTGCTGACCGCGGCGGCGACCGACCGCGCCCGCGTCGCGATCGAGCGCGTCGGGGATCTCGCCGCCCTCGTCGTCGCCAGCGTCGGCCTGAGCAACCGCGTCGCCGCCGGCTGGAGCGCGCCGGCGGCGACGGGGCCGGGCACGATCAACACCATCGCCGTCGTCGATGCGCTCGTCGAGCCGGCGGCGCTGGTGAACCTGGCCGTCACGCTGACGGAGGTGAAGGCCCTCGTCCTGGCGGAGGCCGGCGTGCGGTGCGGCGATCGCGCCGCCAGCGGCACCTCGACCGACGCCGTCGTCGTCGCGTCCACCGGCCGCGGCCGCGTGGTTCGCTTCGGCGGCCCGATCAGCGAGGCCGGCTGGGTCGTGGCCCGGGCGGCGCGCATGGCGCTCGCCGAGGGCGTGGGGCGGTGGCAGGAGGAGCACCAGTGAGGCGGCTGCCGATCGGCCTCCTGTGCTCGGCCGCCGTGCACGCCGCCCTCCTGCTCGGCGTGCTCGCCGCGATCGAGATCCGGATCCCGCCCGTCCTCTTCGTCGACCTCGTTCACGAGGTCCGCAAGGGCCTCGGCCTCGGCGTCGCGGAGGCCCCGCCGCCCAGCCTCGCGGCCGCCGGCGGCGAGCCGCGTCCCGTGCCCCGCGAGCCGGCGGCCGCGCGGGTGACACCGCCGCGCCGCCCGGCCCCCGCGTCGCGACCGGTCGCGCCGGCGCCGCCGGCCGCGCCGCCTGCGCCGGTGCCGAGCGAGCGGCCACCCGTGCCGGAGCCGGTTCAGGCGACGACCGAGTTGCCACCGCTCGCACCGTCGGCGAATGCGTCGGAGGCGGCGCCGAGCGCGCCGGTGCCAGCGCCAGCGGTGATCGCCTCAGCGACGAGCACGGGCGGGGGAGACGGCGCGCTCGCTGTCGGCGGCTCGGCCAGCGAGGGTGGCGCGGCGGCGCGGGACGTCGGCAGCGGCGCCGCCGGCTCCGGTCGAGCGACGGGCGAGGGCGGCGGTGCGCTCGCGCTCGCCGTCCCCGGCAGTGGTGGCGACGGCGCGGAGTACGCCGGCTATCTCGCGCAGGTCCGCCGCCGGATCCAGGAGTCGCTGGCGTATCCGACCGCCGCGCGCCGGCGCGGGCTCACCGGCACGGTGCAGATCGAGCTCGCCATCGAGGCCACCGGCGCCATCAGCGAGGTGCTGCTGGCGGCCTCGTCGTCGCACCGGCTGCTCGACGAGGCCGCCCTGGAGGCAGTGCGCGGCCTCGAGCGCGTGCCGTTTCCGTCGGGCTTGCGGCCACGGCGGCTGCGCGTCAGGCTCCCGG
>VBPC01000167.1:0-2533 GCA_005887895.1 Candidatus Rokuibacteriota bacterium | reverse complement strand
GATCGAGCGGCTGATGACCGAGGTCTTCGGCGAGCACTGGGCGGCGATCACGGCCGGCCCGGTCATCGACGGCGCCGCCTACGAGATCCGCTTCGTCGCCGCCCCACGGCTGTCGATGCTCGACGGCTACCTCACCATCGACACCGGCCCCTGGCACTTTCACCTCTGCGTGAACGACCATGGCGGCGCCGCCTCGCCGGCGCTGGCGCGCGTGCGCCGCGTCGCGCGCGCCGCGTTCTTCCGCAGCGAGGGCGGCTCCTGCGTCCCCGGCTCGTGGGGGCTGCGCCTCTGGAACGGACGCGGCGAGCAGATGATCACCGTCTACTTCCCCAACCCGTGGCTCGACGACGACGCCGAGCGCGTGCGCGAGCCGCGCTGGGAGCGCACCGCGCTCTGGGAGGACCTGCGGCGGCGCTACGCCGCCGGCGTGTGACGCGGCCCTCACGGTGGCGGCTTGCCGAAGGCCGGCAGATCGAAGTCGACGCTCATCCCGAGGGTCGCGAAGAACGGCGAACGGTCCCGCGGTCCGGCAATCTCCGTCCCGACCGCGCCTCCGAAGGCGATCCGCGGGCTGATGCGGTGGCGAAATCCCAGCTCCACGCCGATCGTCTCGCGCTGTCCGCGGCGGAGGGCCTGGTCGGCGAAGACGTCACCGACGACCGTGGTCGTCGCTTGCTGAGGAATGGCGAAGCTGCTGCCGGCGACGAGACGGTAGCGGACCAGATGCTCGTCGGATCCCGGACGCGTCGCGCGGAACTGGGCGGCGGCGTTGAGGTGAAAGAGCATCGGCAGGAGGCCCAGGGTGGCCGAGCGCGTCGCCAGTCCCTTCAGCTCGACGTCGACCGAGCGGGAGCCCACGCCGGTCGGCAGGGCGACGCCGACCTGGGCGGCCATCGTCGGCAGAAACGTCGACTGGCGGCCGAGCGTCGCGCGTGCGGCGACGGTGAGGTCGCCCGAGCCCGGACTGGACGTCTCGTGAGGCGTCGTCGTCAGGACGCTTCCGACGCTGAGCTGGGTGTTGGGCAGGATCGCGTACTGCGCGTCGATCGGGAACACGCCGCGGTTCGCGCTCTGCGCCTGCGTCCGGAGGCCGCCGTCGAGCAGCAGGGTGGCGTCGCCGGCGGCGATCGGATAGGCGTCGTCGAGTCGAACCGGGTGGCCCTGGTTCAGCGCCCGCTCCTGCGCCGAGGCCGCGGGGCCGACCGTCACCATCACCGCCAGGGCAACGCCGACCGTCGAGCTTCGTCTCACCCCGTCTCCCTCGGATGTCGCGCGCGTTCGCGCCGCGAGCCTAGCGTGGGCCGCGGTCGGCGGTCAACGCCGATCACGTCCTGATCGCGTGTCGCCGGCGCTCCACGCGGTCGTCGTCGTCGTCCTCGCCGTTGGGCTCGACCTCCTGGCCGGCGACCCGCCCAATCGCTGGCATCCGGTGGCCTGGATCGGGCGCGCGCTGGCGCGCGGGCGCGAGCGGCTGTGCCATGGCTCGCCGACGACCCTGCTCGTCGCCGGGGCGGCGCTGACGCTCGGGGTGACGGCGCTCGCCGCGCTCGCCGGCGGCGCGGTCGGCCTCGTCGCAGCGACGCTCGGCTGGGCGGGCGTGGTCCTCGAGGCGCCGGCGCTCAAGTCCACGCTCGCATTGCGCGGGCTGGCCGGCGCGGCCCGCGCCGTCGCCGCAGCGCTCGCGAACGGCGATCTCGCCGGGGCGCGCGCGAGCCTCGGCGTTCACCTGGTCAGCCGATCGACGGCGGCGCTCGACGAGGGCCACGTCGCCTCCGGCGCCATCGAATCGCTCGCCGAGAATCTCACCGACTCGCTCGTGGCGCCGCTGGTCTTCTTCCTGGTCTTCGGGCTGCCCGGCGCGCTCGCGTATCGGGCACTCAACACCGCCGACACGATGCTGGGGTATCGCGACGGCGCGCTCGAATATTTCGGCAAGGTCGCCGCGCGGCTCGACGACCTCGCCAACCTCGTGCCGGCGCCGCTCGCCGCGCTCGCCCTCGTCGCCGCCGCCGGTCGCCGCGCGCCGGCCGCGTGGACGGCGATGGTGCGCGATCACGAGCGCACCGCGAGTCCGAACGCGGGATGGACGATGGCCGCCGCCGCCGGGGCGCTCGGCATCACGCTCGAGAAGCCGAACGTCTACCGATTGGGCGAGGGGCCGCTGCCGGTGCGCGCCGACATCGAGCGCGCGATCCGACTGCTCGTGCGCGCGGCCGGCGTCGTCGCGGTCGCTCTGATTTTCGTCCGGTTGATGGTCTGAAAAAACTCATGCCCGGGGCTACTTATCGCCGGGCTCCTCATAGTTCTCACGAAACAGCGCGGGCGGGCCGGTGCGACCTTGGCGCAGGCGCACCTCGTGAGCGCCGCGGCGGGCGCAGTGGCATCGCACGCGCGGATGCCGGCACGACGTTGTCGTCGCTCGTCGCGTGCTGACGTGGTGACCGGGCGCGCGTCGCTTCGGGCTTTTTCTTGCGATGTGTCTTGCAAGCGCGCCGTATGATGAGCGGTAACCGCCGCCGCCGTGCGGCGTTTT
>VBPC01000166.1 GCA_005887895.1 Candidatus Rokuibacteriota bacterium | reverse complement strand
GGGGTCCGCCGACCCGTTTCCCTCCCAACGCTGACAGGCGCAACGGACCGAGGGAATCGCATCAACGCATCAACGCCCCGGGCTCGTGGTCGGCGGCCCCCGCCCGGCCCGCCGGCCCCGCCGCCCGGAGTTTCACGCCGCTCGCAGAGGGTCAGAGCGCGCGTAGACCTCACGCATGCGTGAGGACGCATCGCGGAACGTATCGCCGAGCGTCCGCGTCGCATCGTCGGCCGCGCGCTCGAGCCGCTGGCACGTCTGCGTCATCGTCTCCGCGCTGCGCCGGGTCAGCGCGAACACGCGCTGGGTCCCGTCGATCGTTTCCTCGAGCGCGCGCTGGTAGGCGCGGATCGGATCGCGCAGCGCCTCCGGCCAGATCGTCTGCCAGCGGAACGTCGCGGCCTGCCACTCGCACAGCAGGTCGACGTTGACTTGCTGCCAGTCGCCGAGCTGGCGCGCGCCCTCCTGCGTCGTCCGCGACGACAGCTCGAGCACGTGGCGCAGCCCCTGCTGGCTGACGTCGGCCCAGACCGTCAACGCTTCGGTGCCCAGGCTCGCGAACTGTCCCGCGATGCGCGTGGCCTCGCCGGCCGTCTCTCGTGCTCCCATCTCGTGCCCCTCCTTTCGCCCGCGCGACGTCGGCGGGCGTCACGAGGCACGAGACCGATACAAACGTGATGCCAGCGGCCCGGGTCAGGGGCTCACGTGCAGCAACGGGTGGCGCCGCCGCAGGTACGCGGCCATCACTGCCGCCGCCAATAGATTGGCGACCAGGATCGACCACGCCGAGAGCGCGCGCAGCACGGGCGCGGCGAAGATGGTCGCGGCCGCGATGAAGCCGAACTGGAAGACGACGAACAGCAGCAGCACGCCGAAGCCCGCGTTCGGATGGCGCTCGACGTGACCGAGCAGACGGGCGGCGATGCCGCCGAGGGCGGCGAAGAGCATCCCGTGCACCCAGGTGAACATCAGCACCATCTCGAACGAGACCGGCAGCGCCTCGACGGCGTCGAGCCCGGCGCCACGGCGGAAGAGTGCCGTGCCGAGCACGGTTGGCGTCCAGAACGGACGGCCCGACAGCGCGTCCAGCAGCAGGAACCACACGGCGACGGCGGCGGCGCCGAGGATGCCGGCGATCATCCCTTCCTGGTAGAGCGCGGCGGCGTCGAGCGCGGCGGGCGGCGAGGTTTCGAGGGAAGCGGTCGGGGGGGATTGAGCGGTCATGACCCTCTCCTTTCTAGGACAGGACAGGACCGGGACCGAACGGGAGCCTCGTGGACGGGATTCTACTCCCGCGCGCCACGCTCCGCCCGCAGCGTCGCCAGCGGCGGCATCGCGGCAAGCTGGGTCGCGTCCAGCTCGGTCCACCGGATGCGGCGCGGCCGCGCGAAGACCCGACGCGCGTGAAGCACCCGCGTCGGGGTGGCGATGAGGTCGACCGGCACGTCGTGGGCGGTCATCGGGATCGCCGCCGACAGCACCTGCAGGTCGTGCACGGTCGTGGCGATCGTCGTGCGCGCGTCCACGGCGCCGAGCTCGGCGGCCAGCGCGAATTCCAGATCGCTGTAACCGCCGCCCTTGCCGACGCGGGCGCCGCGGCGGTTCACCGCCACGCTGCCGGCGACGACGAGGTCGATGCGCGGCAGCTCGCGCGGCGCGACGGCCACGCCGAGCGCGGCGGCGCCGCCGATCGTCGCGGCCGCCGCGAGCCGCCCGGCGCCGAGCCGGCGCGGATCGAGACGCAGGAAGCAGCGGGCCGCGGCGAGCCGCGGCACGGCGACGTAGACCTCCTTGCCCTCGCGCAGCGCGCGCAGCCGCACCGGACGCTGCGGCGCGTCCGGATTGCACTTGAGCACGCGGGCCTCGCGCCACTCGGCCGTGGCGGCCAGCCGCTCGGCCGCCTCGTCGGCCCCGGCGAAGTTCGGGATGCGGTCGTCGAGCGGCAACGGGAAGCGGCCGAGACGTCGTCGCGTCAGGAGCGCCCAGACGCGCTCGCGCAGCGCTTGCTTGGCGGCGCCGCGACGGGCCGTCGAGGACTTATCCACACCTATCCACAGCTGGAACGCTCGGGCCGGGTGATCGGCATCCGCATGAATTCACGAGGAGAAAGTCGATTTCGAACGGGGCATTCCGGTTGCGTTGTGTATAGCCGCCGAGCGTGATCTCAGGCTCGGCCGGGGCGCGCCCAGGCCAGCAGCGCGTCGAGCGGTCGGGCGTTGAGCACCTGGGCGGGCTCGAGCCACGCCCGGCGCGCCACGGCGACGCCGAGCTCGACGTGCTCGAGCTCGCGCAGATAGTGGGTGTCGGTGCTGATCGCGATCGGAATGCCGAGCGCGGCCGCCCGCCGGGCGTGCGTGTCACCGAGATCGAGGCGATCGGGCGACGCGTTGATCTCCACCGCCTTGCCGTGGCGGGCGGCGGCCTCGAACACGGCCTCGAGGTCGACGTCGTACGGAGCGCGCGAGGAGAGCAGGCGCCCCGTCGGATGGGCCAGCACGTTCATCCACGGATTGGCGAGGGCGCGCACGATGCGCGCCGTCATCTCCTCGCGCGACTGCTTGAAACGCGAGTGCACGGCGGCCAGCACCACGTCCAGCTCCTGCAGCACCTCGTCGGGGAAGTCCAGCGTGCCGTCGGCCAGGATGTCGCACTCGGTGCCGGCCAGGATGCGGATGCGGAAGCGCGGCTGCAGGTCGCGGATCGCCGCCACCTGGGTTCGCAGCTCGTCCACGCCGAGGCCGCCGGCGATCGTGAGCGAGCGCGAATGATCGGACACGATCACGTACTCGTACCCACGCGCCTCGGCGGCGGCGATCAGGCGCTCGAGCGAGTGATGGCCGTCCGACCACTCGGTGTGGGCGTGAAGGTCGCCGCGCAGGTCGCCGACGGCGACCAGGGCCGGCAGCCGTCCCTCGCGGGCGGCCTCGATCTCGCCCTGGTTCTCCCGCAGCTCGGGCGGGATCCACGGCAGCCCGACGGTGGCATACACTTCCTCCTCGGTCGCCCCGGCCACCCGGGCGCCGGTGCGCTCGTCGAACACGCCGTACTCGCTGATGCGCAGCCCGCGCCGGGAGGCGATCTCGCGCAGGCGCACGTTGTGGTCCTTCGAGCCGGTGAAGTACTGCAGCGCGGCGCCGAAGGACTCCGGCTCGACGACGCGGAGGTCGATCGACAATCCGTCCTGGTGGCGGACCGAGGCCTTGGTCGGTCCCTGGGCGATGACCTCCACCACCGAGGGCAGCGACGTCAGCGTGCGGATCACGCGGGCCGGCTCGGTGGACGTCACCAGCAGGTCGACGTCCTTGACCGTCTCGCGCATGCGCCGCAGCGAGCCGGCGATCTCCAGCCGCTCGACGCCGCCGTGCGCGCGCAGCGCCTCGCCGACCTGGACGGCGATCGCCCGCGCGGCCGGCAGCAGCCCGCGCGCGCGGCCGGCCTTCCAGAGCGCGATGCCCTTGAGGATGTTCTCGCACGTCTTCTCGCGGATGCCGGCCACGCCGATGATCTCCTTCGACCGGCACAGCGCCTCCAGCCGCTCGATGGAGTCGACGCCCCGCTGCTCCCACAGCGCGCGGGCCGTGCGCGGGCCGAGGCCGCGGATCTCCAGCAGCGTGAGGAACGCCGGCGGCAGCTCGGCGCGCAGCGCCTCCAGCCGCGCCAGGCGGCCGGTGGCCAGGTATTCGTCGACGCGGGCGGCCAGGTCGCGCCCGATCCCGGGCAGGGCGGTGAGTCCGCCGCGGGCGGCCACCGCCGCCACGTCCTCGCCGAGCGTCTCGAGCGTCTGGGCGCCTCGCTGGTACGCGCGGATGCGGAACACCGACTCGTTGCGCGCCTCCAGCAGGCTCGCCATCTCGTAGAACAGCCGCGCGATCTCGAAGTTGCGGCTCATGAAGTCATGGTACACGTGCGGCCTGCGGTAGGATGGGGCTCACCCCATGGCCATCCGGGTCCTCGTCGCCGACGATCATGCGCTGTTCCGGGCCGGCATCCGGAAGCTGCTACAGAGCTTCGCCGACGTCGAGGTGGTCGGGGAGGCAGGCGACGGTCACGAGGCGCTCCGCCTCACCGCCGCGCAGCGTCCGGACGTCCTTCTGATGGACATCGCGATGCCGGAGCTCAACGGCGTCGACGCGGCGGCCCGCCTGACCCGGGCGGGACCGCGCCCGCGCGTCGTCATCCTGTCCATGCACGCCGGCGAGGAGCACGTGTTGCGGGCGATCCGCGCCGGGGCCGCCGGCTACCTGCTGAAGGACGCCAGCCCGGCCGAGCTGGAGACGGCGGTCCGGGCCGTCGCGCGCGGCGAGACGTATCTGAGCCCGGCCGTCTCCCGCTACGTCGTCGAGGACTACGTGCGCCGCGCCGGCGCCGAGCCGAGCCCGCTCGACCGACTCACGCCACGCCAGCGCGAGATCTTGCAGCTGATCGCCGAAGGCAACACCACCAAGGCGATCGCGACGAAGCTGGGCCTGAGCGTGAAGACGGTCGAGACGCACCGCGCCCAGCTGATGGAACGGCTCGAGGTCCGCGACATCGCCGCGCTGGTCCGCCTGGCGATCCGGCTCGGGCTCGTCGCCGCCGAGCAGTGAGCGCCGCCGCCTCAGGGTTTTCCTGAGAGGAGGCCGGGTAGTTTTTCCGACGAGCCTCAGGCCGTTCCCGATTGTCCGCGGCCGGCGCCGACCGTACCGTCACGGCCATGACCTCCCGCCGCCTGGTCCTCTGGTCGACGAACGACGACTTCCTGGTGGCCACCACCCGTACCCTCTCGCCGCTCGCGCTCGTCGTCGGGGCGCGCTCCCGGGAGGAAGCGGCGATTGCGTTGGACGTCGACGCACGTATACTCTCCCCGTTTCCCCACGTAGCGCTCGGACGACCTCCTCAACGCTTCGAACCCTGGAGAGATTGATGACCAGAAGCGCAAGCCGTCTGCCGGACATCCTCAAGCAGAACGACGCTGACATCCTTCGCGATTGGGTCAAGGAGCAGCTCGCGACGCTGCGACCGGAGGCGATGAGCGAGAGCTCGCTGCGCGAGCAGACGCAGCGCTTCTTCGGCCTCCTGCGCGATGCGGTGCAGAGCGGTGAGCTGGGGGACATCACCGGCCCGGCCTGGACCGGGGTGCGGGAGATGCTGACCGACCTCTCGCAGTCGCGGGCGACGTTCGGCTACACGCCCTCGGAGACCGCGATGTTCGTGCTGTCGCTCAAGCAGCCGCTGTTCACTCGCCTGCGCCAGGACGTCGGCCGCGACGCCGAGGCGCTCGCCGACGAGGTGTGGACGGCCACCCTGCTGCTGGACAAGCTCGCCCTCTTCACGACCGAGGTCTACCAGAAGGGCCGGGAGGCGCTGATCAGCCGGCAGCAGCACGAGATGCTGGAGCTCTCGACGCCGGTGGTGCAGCTCTGGGACAACGTGCTGGCCCTGCCGCTGATCGGCACGCTCGACAGCGCGCGCACCCAGGTCGTCATGGAGAACCTGCTCCACAAGATCGTCGACACCGGCGCCGCCATCGCCATCATCGACATCACCGGCGTGCCGACGGTCGATACGCTGGTCGCCCAGCACCTGCTCAAGACCGTCGCCGCTGCCCGGCTGATGGGCGCCGACTGCATCATCAGCGGGATCCGGCCCCAGATCGCGCAGACGATCGTCCACCTGGGCGTCGAGCTGGCCAGCGTGGTGACCAAGGCGACGCTGGCCGACGCCTTCGCGATCGCTCTGCAGAAGACCGGAGCCACGATCGGCAAGCCAGCCGGGCGCTGACGGGTCTCCGCGAGATGGACCGCATTCCGATCCTCCGGATGAACGAGTTCCTGCTGGTCACGATCCAGGTGGACATGCACGACCGGCTGGCCATGACCCTGCAGGACGACCTGACCGAGCAGATCGTCCGGCATCGCGCCCGGGGCGTGCTGATCGACATCTCCTCGCTCGAGGTCGTCGATTCGTTCATCGGGCGGATGATCGGCAACATCGCCGCCATGTCGCGCGTGCTCGACGCCGAGACCGTCGTGGTCGGCATGCGGCCGGCCGTCGCGATCACGCTGGTCGAGCTCGGCCTGTCGCTGCCGGGCGTGCGGACCGCGCTGAGCGTGGACAAAGGCATGGACCTGCTGCGGACGTCGTTCCACGGGACGCCCAACGGTGCCTCGTGACCGAGCACGAGACGCGCCCCATTCGCTCCTCCGAGGACGTCGTGATCGTCCGTCAGCTGGTCCGGGCGTGGGCGATCAGGCTCGGCTTCAGCCTGGTCGATCAGACCAAGATCGTCACGGCCGCGAGCGAGCTGGCCCGCAACACCGTGGACTACGGCGGCGGCGGCATCGTGCGCCTGGAAGCGCTGTCCGACGGCCGCCGGATCGGATTGCGACTGACGTTCGAGGACAAGGGCCCCGGCATCGAGGACCTGGCGCTCGCGTTGAAGGACGGCTACACGAGCGGCGGCGGCCTCGGACTGGGCCTGGGGGGCGCCAAACGGCTGTCGAACGACTTCGAGCTCGTGTCGAAGCCCGGAGAAGGAACCCGTGTTTCCATCACCCGCTGGCGCTAGCCGTGAGGCCATGATCGGGATCACCGACGCCAGCGGCGTGTCGGCGGCGCGCCGCTGCGCCGCCGTGCTGACGCGGGAGGCGGGCTTCGGTGAAACCGAGGCCGGGCGGGTGGCAATCGTCGTCACCGAGGCCGCCACCAACCTGCTCAAGCACGCCAACGGCGGCGAGGTCCTTCTCCAGACGGTCTCGGCGTACTCCGTTGCCGGCCGGGAGATGCTCGCCCTCGATCGCGGCAAAGGCATTGCGAGCCTGGGGGAGGCGCGCCGCGACGGCTACTCGACGGCCGGCAGCCCTGGAACGGGGCTCGGCGCCATGTCGCGGCAGGCCGACGTGTGCGACATCTATTCGATCCCCGGCAAGGGCACGGCGGTCCTGGCCGAGGTCTGGTCAAGGCCGGCGCCGCACGACGTCTCCGAGCGGCTGCGCATCGGCGCCGCCTGTGCGCCGCGGTCCGGCGAAGACGTCAGCGGGGACGGCTGGGAGGTGACCCGGCGCGGCAGCTGTGTCGTGATCCTCGTGGTCGATGGCCTCGGCCACGGGCCCGTGGCGGCCGACGCCCGGCGCGAGGCCATCCGGATCTTCCGGGCCAGCCCCGCGCTCGGGCCGGGGCCGCTGGTGGCGGCGATCCACGCCGGGCTGCGGAGCACGCGAGGGGCGGCGGTGGCGGTCTCGGAGATCGACCTGGAGCGCGGGCGCCTGACGTTCTGCGGACTCGGCAACGTCTGCGCCGTGATCGTCTCGAACAGCGACAGCCGCCACCTCGTCTCGCACAACGGCACCGCCGGCCACGCGGCGAGGAAGATCGACGAGTTCACGTATCCATGGCCCGACAACGCGATGCTCGTCCAGCACACCGACGGGCTGACGAGCCACTGGACCCTCGATCAGTATCCGGGGGTCATGGCGCGCCACCCCAGCCTCGTCGCCGGCGTGCTCTACCGGGACTTCAAGCGTGGGCACGACGACGTCGCCGTCGTGGTGGCCAGCGGAGTCGCGCGATGAGCGTCGCCGTGCTGTCCGTGGCGATCAACCACGAGCACGACGTGGTGGCGGCCCGCCAGCGCGCCCGGCAGATCACCGCGCTCCTCGGCTTCGACGTGCAGGAGCAGACCCGCGTCGCGACGGCCGTGTCCGAGATCGCGCGCAACGCCTTCACCTATGCCGGCGGCGGCAAGGTGGACTTCCGGGTGGAGGGCAAGACGAGTCCCCAGCTCTTCGTCGTCTGCATCAGCGACACCGGTCCCGGCATCGCCGACCTCGCGCGCATCATGGACGGCCAGTACCGTTCGGCGACGGGGATGGGGCTCGGGATCATCGGCGCCCGGCGGCTGATGGACCAGTTCGCCGTCGAGTCGTCCGAGCACGGCACGAATGTCTCGCTGAAGAAGATCTTTCCCCGACAGGCGCCGGTCGTCACCCCGGCGCGGCTCGCGCGGATCGCCACCGACCTGGCCCGGCAGCGGCCGCAGAACCCGCTGGAGGAGATCCAGCGGCAGAACCAGGAGCTCATCCGCACGCTCGAGGAGCTGCGCGCGCGCCAGGAGGATCTCGTCCGCCTGAACGCCGAGCTCGAGGACACCAACCGCGGCGTCGTGGCCCTCTACGCCGAGCTGGACGAGAAGGCCGACCATTTGCGGCGCGCCGACGAGCTGAAGTCGCGGTTCCTGTCGAACATGAGCCACGAGTTCCGGACACCGCTCAACGCGATCCGCGCCCTGACCGAGGTGCTGCTGCGTCGGGTGGACGGTCCGCTCGGTCCCGAGCAGGAGGTCGAGGTCGGCTACATCCGCAAGGCCACCGATCAGCTGTCGGAGCTCGTCGAGGACCTGCTCGACCTCGCCAAGGTGGAGGCCGGCAAGATCTCGATCCGGCCCACCGAGTTCGACGTGGCCAGCCTGTTCAGCTCGCTGCGCGGCATGCTGCGGCCACTGCTCGTCAACGAGTCCGTGAGCCTCGTGTTCGAGGACCCGCGCGGACTGCCGACGCTGACGACCGACGAAGGCAAGGTGTCGCAGATCCTCCGGAACCTGCTCTCGAACGCGCTCAAGTTCACCGAGCGGGGGGAGGTCCGGGTGGCGGCCGCGCTGACGCCGGCCGGGGACACGGTCGTCTTCTCGGTCGCCGACACCGGCATCGGAATCGCCGCCGACGACCAGGAGCGGATCTTCCAGGAGTTCGGGCAGGTCGACAATCCGATCCAGAGCCGGGTGCGGGGGACGGGGCTCGGGCTGCCGCTCTCGCGCAAGCTCGCCGGCCTCCTGGGCGGAACGCTGACCGTCCACAGCGAGCCAGGCGTGGGGTCGACGTTCCGTGCCACGATTCCGATCGTCTACGCCGAGCGCGAGCCGGTCGCGCCGGTCGTCGAGTGGGAAGGCGACCCGCTGCGCGTCCCGGTGCTGGTCGTCGAGGACAGCCCCCAGGAGATGCTCGTCTACGAGAAGTTCCTGAAGGGTTCGGGCTTCCAGGTGATGCGCGCCCTGACGACGCGGCAGGCGCGCCACGCGCTGCGCCAGGTGCGCCCCGCCGCCATCGTGCTCGACATCCTGCTGCGTGGGGAAGACGCCTGGACGCTGCTGGCGGACGTCAAGAACGACCCGGCGACCCGCGACATCCCGGTGCTGGTCGTGAGCACCGTGGACGACCAGCGCAAGGGGCTGGCGCTCGGCGCCGACGGCTACGCGATCAAGCCCGTCGAGCGCCGCTGGCTCCTCGACCAGCTCAGGCTTCTGACCGGCAAGCAGCCCGTCCGGCGGGTGCTCGTGATCGACGACGACGAGATCTCACGCTACCTCGTCCGCGGCTTCCTCGACGACCTGCCGTGCGTCATCAGCGAGGCCAGCGGCGGCGAGGAAGGCCTGCGACGCGCCCGCCAGGACGCGCCGGACGCGATCTTTCTCGACCTCGTCATGCCGGACCTGTCGGGCCTCGACGTCCTCGAACGCCTGCGCGCGGAGCCCGGGACGAAGGACATTCCGGTCGTCGTCGTGACCTCGAAGAGCCTCGAGGACGGCGAGCGCCACCGGCTCGAAGCCCTCGGGGCCGCCATCGTCTCGAAGGGCAGCCCGCGCGACGTGATCGTCGATCGCATCCGGTCGGCGCTGGCCGGCGCCGGGCTCCTGACGCCATAGGAACCAAATGGAACGGATCACGATCCTCAACGTCGACGACTACGAGCCGGGCCGGTTCGCCCGCACCCAGCTGCTGCGCAGCTTCGGCTTCACGGTTCGCGAGGCGGCGACCGGGCGCGAGGCGCTCAGCGTGGCCGCCGAGGAGCCGCCGAAGCTCGTGATCCTCGACGTCAATCTGCCCGACATGTCGGGCCTCGAGGTGTGCCATCGCCTCAAGAGCAGCGCAACCACCGCCACCGTGCCGGTCCTGCACATGTCGGCGACCTACATCGGCCCCGTGCACAAGGCGCTGGGACTCGAGAGCGGGGCCGACGCCTACCTCACCGAGCCCGTCGACCCGCCGGTGCTGCTCGCGACGGTCAGGGCGCTGCTCCGGCTGAAGCGGGCGGAAGAGGCGCAGCGCGCCTCGGCTGCCGAGTGGCAGGTGACCTTCGACGCGATCTCGGACGGCGTCGCCCTCCTCGACACCGAGGGCGTGATCGTCCGCCGCAACGCGGCCCTCCGGGACCTGCTCGGTGAGCGCGGCGACGTCGGCCGCGCGGTAGCCACGCTCGTCGGGGACGCCCCCCTCGCGCGCATGCGCGAGAGCGGCGGCCGGGAGACGACCGAGCTCGAGTGCGGGGCGCGCTGGCTGCGGGTCACCATGGACCCGATCCGGCACGGCCCGGATCTCCCCGGCGCCGTCTGCACCGTCGCCGACGTCACGGACCGCAAGCGGATCGAGGAGGAGCGCGTGCGGCTGCTGGCCCGCGAGCAGGCCGCCCGCGCCGCGGCCGAGGCGGCCAACCGCTCGAAGGAAGAGTTCATCGCGATGCTGGCTCACGAGCTGCGCAATCCGCTGGCCCCGATCCGGATGGCGATGGCCACCCTGCGCGGGCAGGGCCAGCGCGATCCCGAGGTCCGCCGGGCGACGGACATCGTCGAGCGCCAGAGCCGCCATCTCGCGCGGCTGCTCGACGACCTCGTGGACGCCGCGCGACTGACTCGCGAGAAGATCGAGCTGCGCCCGAGCCCGACGACGCTGGAGGCCGTCGTCGCCGAGGCGCTCGAGGCCAGCCGCGAGCTGATCGACGCGCGCGGCCATGCCGTGGAGGTCGCGCTGCCCGCCGAGCCGCTCGCACTCTACGCCGATCCGACGCGCCTGGCGCAAGTGGTCGGCAACCTGATCGGCAACGCCGCCAAGTACACGCCGCCGGGCGGCCGCATCGTCCTGAGCGGCGCGCGCGAGAGCGGCAACGTCGTGCTGAGCGTGCGCGACACCGGGCGCGGCATCCCGGCCGAGATGCTGCCGCGGATCTTCGAGCTCTTCACGCAGGGGGCGGGGGCCGAAGGCGGCCTCGGCGTGGGCCTCGCGCTGGCGCGGATGCTCGTCGAGCTGCACGGCGGAACGCTGACGGCCGCCAGCGCCGGCGTGGGGCGCGGGAGCGAGTTCGTCGTGCGGCTGCCGATCGGCGCGGCGTCGACGGTCGCCGACCGCACCGGCGGGCCGGCCCGCGCGCGCCTGCCGGCCCGGCGCATCGTCCTCATCGAGGACGACGACGACACCCGCGATGTCCTGCGCCTCACGCTCGAGCTCGACGGCCACGGCGTCGCGACGGCGGCCGACGGCGCCAGCGGCGTCGAGCTGGCGCTGGGGACGTCGCCGGACGTCGTGCTGATCGACATCGGCCTGCCGACGCTCGACGGGTACACGGTAGCCGAGCGGATCCGCGCCGCACTGGGCGCGACGGTCCTGCTCGTCGCGCTGACGGGCTACGGCGCCGCCGCCGACCGGCGCCGCGCCGCCGCCGCCGGCTTCGACGCCCACCTCGTCAAGCCCGTCGCCTACGACAGCCTGATCCACCTCCTCGACACCCACACCCCGCGCCGCTGACCGCGTCGTCGTAATGCTGAACGCTTAATAGAGGAGCGTCACGGCTTTGCCGGGACGCTCCGAACGTTGGGGGCCTGGGGGCCATGTCGAGGCCCCCATGTAAATCGAAGGAGCGCCACGGCTTTGCCGGGACGCTCCGAACGTTGGGGGCCTGGGGGCCATGTCGGGGCCCCCATGTAAATCGAAGGAGCGCCACGGCTTTGCCGGGGCGCTCCGAACGTGTGGGGGGCCTGGGGGCCATATCGGGGCCCCCATGTTAAAGTACTAGCTCGTGATTGCCGCGTGGTGCTGGGACCTGCTCGAGCCGTATCTCACGCGTAACCTCCTCAACCGCGGCGTCGCCCGCCCCACGCGCCGGCAGATCCTCGAGGAGTTCAGCCGCGTCTGGCCCGCGCTCACGCTCACGATCGGCGTGCAGGAGCCGTTCGCGGGCACCATCCGGTTCAAGTGGCTGTTGCGCGCGCCGGCCACCGAGATGACGGCCTTTCTCGACGACCCCGACGGCTGGATCGCCGCGCGCTTCGGCGGTGGCAAGTTCAAGGTGAACCTCCACCACGGGCTGCACTTCGTGAACACGAAGAACTTCAAGCCGGCCGGCGAGCCGCGCTGGGCGGCGGTGCCGGCGCTCAACGTGGACGCGTGAGGAGAGCGGGATGCCGAGCGACGAGACGCGGCGCATCCTCAAGGTGTTCGGCGTGGCGGTCACCAACCTCGAGGACGCCATCGACCAGAAGAAGCCGTTCGAGGAGATCATGAAGTGGGACGCCGAGCTGGCCGCCCGCACGCGCGAGGTCCTGGCGCTCGTCGACCGTCTGCGCAGCCGCCGGATCGCGTGAGCGGCGGCGCGCGCGGCGACGCCTCCGGCGTCGGGCTGGCGCTGCCGCAGGCGCCGCGCCGTATCGTCTCGCTCATCCCGTCCATCACCGAGACGCTCTGTCACCTCGGCCTGGCCGACGCGCTGGTCGGCGTCACCGCCTATTGCGTGGAGCCCCGCGACGTCGTGCGGGCCAAGACGCGCATCGGCGGCGAGAAGACACCCGACCTGGAGGCCATCCGCGCGCTGGCGCCGGATCTCGTGGTGGCCAACGTCGAGGAGAACGTCCGCGAGCACGTCGAGACGCTGCGCGGGTGGGGCATCCCGGTATGGGTCACGTACCCCCGCACGGTCGCCGGCGGGCTGGCGATGATCCGCGAGCTCGGCGAGGTGACCAGCACCGCCGCCCGGGCGGAGGCGCTGCTGGCCGAGCTGGAGCCGCTCTACGCCCGCGTGCGGGCGGCCAGCCTTCGGCGAGCCCCGGTCGCCGTGTTCTATCCGATCTGGCGCGGTCCGTGGATGACGATCGGCCGCGACACGTACGTGCACGACCTGCTCGCGGTCTGCGGCGCCGCCAACGTCTTCGCCGACGCGGCGGCGCGCTATCCGACGGTGACGCTGGACGAGATGGCGGCGCGGCGGCCCGAGGTCATCGTCCTGCCCGACGAGCCGTTCCGGTTCCGCCGGGCGCACCTGGCCGACTTCGCGCCGTACGCCGAT
The DNA here is from genome assembly GCA_005887895.1 of Candidatus Rokuibacteriota bacterium. Taxonomy (GTDB): domain Bacteria; phylum Methylomirabilota; class Methylomirabilia; order Rokubacteriales; family CSP1-6; genus AR5. The sequence goes on along the minus strand of VBPC01000166.1, from coordinate 15,615 downwards.
GTGCCCGCCGTGCGCGACGGCCGTGTCCATCTGATGGACGGCAAGATCTTCTCCTGGCACGGGCCGCGAGTGGGCGAGGCGCTCCGGACGTTGCCGGAATTCTTCGGAGGCGCGCGTGGCTGAGTCCTGCCCACGCTGCGGACGAGCCGACGTGACCGGCGGCCGCTGCCCGCAGTGCGGGGTGGCCGTGGCGCTCTTCCGGGCCTCCCTCGACAAGCTCCGCCGCGGACCGGCGGCGCCGGTCGCGGCCCCGGTGTCGGCGCCGACGCTCGCGCCGCCGACGGTCGCCGCCGCCTCGCGCCGGCTCGTCTTCCACGGCTCCGGGCCCGGACTCTTCGGCATCCAGGCGCTGAACGCGCTGCTGACGCTGCTCACGCTGGGCGTCTTCTACTTCTGGGCCAAGACGCGCGTGCGGCGTTACGTCTACGGCGAGACGGAGCTGGACGGCGACCGCTTCGCCTACCACGGCACCGGCCGCGAGCTGCTCGGCGGCTTCGCGCGCGGCGCCGCGGTCTTCTTCATCCCGATCGCGCTCTGCAGCGTCCTGCCGGAGCTGTACCAGGCGCCCGCCGAGGTGAAGGCGGCGTTGCGCCGGCTACTGTGGCTGGTCGGGCTCCTGCTGGTGCCGGTGGCGATGGTCGGCGCCCGCCGCTATCGGCTGAGCCGCACCTCCTGGCGCGGGATCCGGTTCTCGTTCCGCGGCAGGGTCCGCGAGTTCATCGGGATCTTCGTCGTCGGCACCACCCTGACGTCGCTCACGCTCGGCCTCTACTATCCGGTGTTCATCACCCAGCGCCAGGCCTTCATGATCTCGAACGCCTATTTCGGCTCGCGCAAGCTCGACTTCGACGGCCGTGGCCGCGACCTCATGCGCCCATTCCTGACAATGATCCTGCTGTTCCTGCCGACCCTCGGGCTGTCGTGGTTCTGGTTCTCGGCGCGCCGGCACCGGTACTTCACCGAGCACACGCGCTTCGGCCTCACGCGCTTCCGCTCGAGCGTGCCGGGCGGCCAACTGGCCTGGCTGCAGATCACCAACGCCGTCGCGATCGTGCTGACGCTCGGGCTGGCCTGGCCGTGGACCGTGGTGCGCGGACTCCGCTTCACCTTTCGCTACCTGAGGCTCGACGGCCCGCTCGACGTCGCCGACGTCCACCAGGACGCGCGGGCGGCATCGGCGACCGGCGAGGGGTTGGCCGGCCTGCTCGACGCCGACTTCGGGGTGAGCTGAGCGTGACCGCCGCCGAGCGCATCCGCCCGCTCACGGCCACCCAGCGACACCGGCTCGGGCTGCTGGCGCTCGTGTTCGCGGCAGCGTTCTGCGCGGCCGCCGCGCTCGCCGAGGGGCGGCTGCTGTTCGGCGCCGAGCTATGGGTGCAGCAGCGCGTGCAGGCCGGGCGCTCGCCGCGGCTCGAGCGGCCGATGCGCACCGCCTCGCTGCTCGGCTCGGGCGGCGTCCTGGTCGCCGCCGCCGGGGTCGCCTGCCTCGCCTTGTGGCGACGCCAGCGTCGACTGTCCCTCGCGCTCGCCGTCGTCGCCGCCACCGGCTATCTCGCCTCCGACCTCGCCAAGCTCGTCGCGATCCGCCAGCGGCCGAACACGGTCATGTGGGCGTTCCCCAGCGCGCACACGTTCGGCATCGTGGTCTTCCTCGGCATGCTGGTCTATCTGCTGTGGGCGCTCGACGTCTCGCCGGGCCGCCGGCGCCTGGCCACCGTCGCCGGCGCGCTGGCCGTCGTGGCCGTGGCCGGCAGCCGGCTCTATCTCAATGCCCACTGGGTCGGTGACGTCGTCGGCGGCGTCGCCGGCGGCGCCGCGTTCGTGCTCGCCGGCGTGCTCGTCATCGACTGGCGCCTCGGCGCCGTCCCCGCCGGGGCCGAGCCGCCGACGCGGCGGCTCGATACCGTCACCGGCTGACGGCGGAACCGGTGCCGGCGATCACCGCCCGCGTCTGGGACGCCCACTATCTCGACGGCCGCACGGCGGTGCGGCGCCCGGCGCGCGTGACGATCGGCCGCACCGGGCTCGAGGTCACGCTGACCGAGGAGGGGCGAACGCTTCGCTGGCCGCTCAGCGAGGTCCGCCAGACCCAGGGCTTCTACGAGGGCGAGCAGGTGAGGCTCGAGCGCGGTCGCGGCGTCGGCGACGTGCTGGTCATCGGCGACGCCGCGTTCCTGGGCGCGCTGCGCGGGACGGCGTCCGAGGCGGCGTCCGCCTTTCACGGCCCGTCGCGCCGGCGCTTCGTCCTGGCCGTCGGCGCGCTGGCGACGCTCGCCACGCTCGCCGTGGCGGCGGCGTTGTACGTCTGGGGCATCCCGCGACTGGCCGACGTCGCCGCCGCCCGCGTCCCGGTCTCGTGGGAGGTGGCGCTCGGCGAGGCGGCCATGGCCCATCTGGCCCCGGCCGCGCGACGGTGCGCCGACGCCGAGCGCCAGCACCGGATCGACGAGATCATGGCCACGCTGTTGCGCGCGGCGCCGGAGTCGCGGTACCCGTTCCGGGTGACGGTGATCGATCACCCGATGGTCAACGCGTTCGCCACCCCCGGCGGCTTCGTCGTGCTCTTCCGCGGCCTGCTGGAGCGGACGGAGAACGCCGAGGAGCTCGCCGGCGTGCTCGCCCACGAGATCCAGCACGTGCTCCATCGCGACGCGACGCGGGCGATCCTGCGCCAGGCGTCGACGGGCGTGCTGGTGGCCGCGCTGGCCGGCGACGTCACCGGCGTCATGGCGTTCGGCGTGCAGAGCGCGCGGGTGCTGGGCGACCTGCACCACGGCCGCGAGGCCGAGCGCGCCGCCGACGTCGACGGCCTGCGGATGCTGCAAGCGGCGGCGGTGGATCCGGCCGGGATGCTGGCGTTCTTCCGCGCGATGCAGCGCCTGGAGGGCACGCCGGGCGTGGCCGCCCGCTACCTGTCGACGCACCCCGCCTCCTCCGATCGCCTGCAGACGCTGACCGCGCTGGCCGCCGCGCCCGCGCGGCCGCCCGTGAAGCTCCTGCCCGACTACGAGTGGAGCGACGTCACGCGGATTTGCGGTCGGCGTTGACGAGGACCGGCCGTAAGCCACTTGACGCCGACGTTCGGTTGCCCTCACACGCTGACCGCGACGTTCACGCCGACCGATATCGCCGATTACACGACGGCCTCGGCCTCCGCCACCGTGACCGTCGCGATCCCCGGAGCCTCCGGCGGCGGTAACGAGTACTCGCTGCAGTTCACCCCGGCCTCCGGAGCCCGCGGACTGGTCGTCGCCGGCTATGCCCTCGCCGCCGATCTCGTCCGCGGCACCATCGTCGTCGGCAACTGCAGTTACTACACGGTCCATTCAGGGTCGGGGCGGGGCGGCGGGTACCGGACCACGACCACGTACTACAACCAGACCTGCACGTGGGATCAGTCGGCCACCTCCTCGGCATCACGGCCGGTGCCCCAGCCGTTACCGCTCTGCGCTCGCCGACCGGGCTCGCGTACGACACCCTGGACATCCACGTGAATTCCGATGCCGGACAGACCGTCGACTTCGTTCAGCGGGACACGATCGTCCTGACGCGGAGCAATACCACCGACGACTGAGCGGTCGCGCGGGTGGCGCGCTACGTCGTCGTCGCGCGCTCGATCAGCTCGCGCACGCGCGCGGGCAGGGCCGGCGTCGCGGTGAGCCGGACGCCGAGCGGGGCCAGCGCGTCGTCGATCGCGTTGGCGATCGCCGCCGGTGGCGAGATCGCCCCGCCCTCGCCGAGTCCCTTGGCGCCGAGCGGGTTGCGGGTCGAGGGATATTCGAGGTGGACGCAGTCGATCGACGGCAGGTCGTCGGCGCGCGGCATCGCGTAGTCCATCAGCGTGCCGCTGAGCAGCTGGCCCTCCCCGTCGTAGGCCATCTCCTCGAAGAGGCCGCCGCCCACGCCCTGGGCGACGCCGCCGTGCACCTGGCCCTCGACGATCAGCGGGTTGATGACCGTGCCGCAGTCGTGCGCGACGACGTAGCGCAGGAGGCGCACGGCCCCGCTCTCGCGATCGACCTCGACCTGCGCCACGTGCACCGCGCTCGCGAAGGTGACGGTCGGCACGTGGTGGTAGGCCACGGCGTCGAAGTCCGGCGCCGTCACCCCCGGCCGGGCGAACGTCGGGATCGCCGCCTGGATCACGTGGCTCAGCGGGACGGCGCCCATCCGGGCGCCGCGCACGAAGACCTGACCGTCCTCGATCTCGATGTCGGCCTCGGAGGCCTCCAGCACGGCGGCGGCCGCCTTCACGACCCGCGCGCGCACGGTGCGGGCCGCGTCGACGATCGAGTTGCCGGCGGTGACGCCGCTGCGGCTGGCGAAGGTGCCGATGCCGAACGGCACGGTGGCGGTGTCGCCGCCGGTGACCGTGACCCACTCGATCGGGACGCCGAGGACGTCCGCGCAGATCTGGGCGAACGACGTCTCGTGGCCCTGGCCCGAGCTGACGGCGCCGGTCGCCACCACCACGCGGCCGGCCAGATCGAGCGTGACGCGGGCCCCCTCGAACGGCCCGATCGCGGTGCCCTCGACGTAGCCGGAGATGCCGATGCCGCGCCACACGCCCTCGGCGCGGAGGGTGGGCTGCGCCTTGCGAAAGCCCTCGTAGTCGGCGGCGTCGAGCGCCGCGTCGAGCGCCGCGCGAAAATCGCCGCTGTCGTAGACGAGGGGATTGCCGTCGCGGTACGGCATGCCGAGGTCCCACGGCAGGTCGGCGCCGCGCAGGTAATTGCGGCGGCGGATCTCGGCCGGGTCGATGGCGAGCTCGCGGGCGAGGCCGTCGACGGCGCGGTCCATCGCGAAGACCGTCTCCGGCCGGCCGGCCCCGCGGTAGGGCGCGTTGGGCGTCTTGTTGGTGACCACGCCCTGCACCTCGACCTCCATGTCGCGCACGCGGTGCGGCCCCAGCAGGTGGGCGACCGTGTTGTAGGGCAGCACGATGCCCCACGCGTTGTAGGCGCCGAAGTCGAGCCAGATGCGGTCGCGCACGCCGAGGATGACGCCGTCGCGACGGGCGGCGAGGCTGATGCGATGCGTCTGATGGCGGGCGTGGCAGGCGGCCATCATGTGCTCCTGCCGGGTCTCGATCCACTTCACCGGGCGCCCGAGCGCCCGGGCCGCCAGCGGAATCAGCACGTCCTCGGCGTAGCCGGACGCCTTGGTGCCGAAGCCGCCGCCGAGGTCCGGAGCGATCACGCGGATCTTGTGCGGCGCCAGGTCGAGGGCGCTCACCAGGCCCTGCTGCACGAAGTGGGCGACCTGCGTGCTGTTCCAGGTCGTCAGCGTCTCGTCGCGCCGGTCCCACCGGGCGACGACGCCGCGGCCTTCCAGCGGCATGCCGACGTAGCGCTGGATACGGAACGTCTCGGTGAAGACGGTGGCGGCCGCCCCGAACGCGCGCTCGACGTTGCCGATGGCGTGACGGAAGGCGACGGCCACGTTGGTGCCCCACTCCTCGTGGACCAGCGGGCCGCCGGGCTCGGCGGCCGCCACCATGTCGACGACGGCTGGCAGCGGCTCCCAGTCCACCGCGATGCGGGCCACCGCGTCCTCGGCGCGCGCGGGGCTGTCGGCGACGACCATGGCCACGACCTCGCCGACGTGCCGGGCGCGGTCGCGGCAGAGCGCGTACTGCGCGGCCTGGCGGAGATCGAAGGCGATGGCCGCCGCCAGGCCCGGCGGCGGCGCGCCGAACAGGGGCAGCGGCTTCAGCCAGGGGGCGAGCTCGGCGAAGGTGAAGACCGCGGCCACGCCTGGCATCGTCCGCGCCGCCTTGACGTTGAGCCGGGCGATCCTGGCGTGGGCGTGCGGCGAGCGGAGGAACGCGGCGTGGAGCAGGCCCGGCAGGGTGACGTCGTCGACGAAGCGGCCCTCGCCGCGCAGGAATCGTGGATCCTCCCGCCGCCGGACGGCGGCGCCGAAGTACTTCGCGCCCATGAAGCGGGCTAGGATTTCTTGCGAGCGGGGACGATCCAGTCCAGCCAGGGGGCGAGGGCGGCGATGAACAGCCCGGGAATCGCCACACCGCTGATGAGACCGAGGATGCCGAGGAACACGAGCGAGATGGCGGTGATGACGGCGTCGAGCAACAGATCCATACCGCTCCTATCGGGTTTAGGGGGTTTGGGAGCCATGTCGGGGCCCCCATCTGTCAATGTCGCCCCGTATTATCTTCGCTGGAGCGGTGAATGTCGAGCATTGCCGGCACGCCGGGGAAGGCCCCGGAGGCCTCCACGCGGGTGATGTGGGTCATGCGGGCGATGATGTCGCGAATGCGCTGGGAGGCGTCGATGGCCCGGTCGATCCACCGGGTCTCCTGACCCTCGGCGTCCAGCCGTCGCTGCAGCAGCTCCAGCGAGCCGACGATGACCGTGAGTGGGTTGTTGATCTCGTGGGCGGTGGCGTTGGCGATCAGCGTGATCGCGCGCAGGTCCGACACCTCGCGCCGGGCGGCGTCGAGCGCCTCGCGGGGGCCGGCATCGCGGAAGATCACGATGTCGTAGCGCCGCCCGTCGCGGTCCACGCGGCGGCAGGTGAGATCGATCGAGCGGACGGCGCCGCCGGCCGTGCGCAGCGGCAGTCCGAACGCGCTGGCGGCGCCGGCGGCGTCGACCTCGGCGCCGAGCGCTTCCCAGCGGTCACGCCCGGCGGCGTCCTCGGGCCAGAACTCGCGCGCGTCGCGGCCCAGCAGCGCCGGGCGCGGCCGGCCGGACAGCGCGCAGTCGGTGCGGTTCGTCTCGAGAATGCGGCGCGACGCCGCATCCACGATGCGGATCGCCTCCGAGGACTCGTCGAGCAGCGCGCGGAAGCGGCGCTCGCCGGCGTGGAGCCGCTCGCGCTCGACCACGTTCTGGAACAGCGTGGCGAGCACGCCGATGCCCCCGACGTAGGCGACCAGGAAGTGCGGCCACGTGCGGGCGAACTTGCCGAGCCCGGGGGCCCCGAGCATCGCGTAGCCGAGCAGGGTGGTGAGGAACGTCAGCGCGCCGAGGCCGAAGGTGTGGGCGGTCCGCACGCGGCCGCTCCGCGTGGCCCACCAGTGCACGAGGCCGCCGGCCGCGGCCGCGCAGGCGACGCTCACGAGGCCGGGCACGGTCCCGATGCCGCCGAGCCAGAACCAGCGATAGATCGCCACGGGGAGGGCGGCCACCAGCCCGGCCGGCCAGCCCTCGAAGAGCGCGATGAGCGCGATGGGAACGTTGCGGGCGTCGAAGTAGACGTCGGGAGCGACCTGGATGCGGGCGAGGGCGAGGCCGAGCGCGACGACGCCGAAGGCGACGCCGTTCAGCAGGCGACGGACGGTGCGCAGCCAGGGGCGGCCGTCGCCGAGCATGCGCACCGTGGCCGAGTAGAAGATGACGCCGAACGCCAGGACCCCGACCGCCTCGGTCAGGTCGTGGAGATTTATCTCACTCCACCTCGAGGATCATCTCGATCTCGACGGGAATGTTGACGGGCAGCCCGGCCATGCCGACGGCCGAGCGGGCGTGCTTGCCGATCGTCTCGCCGAACACTTCCACCATCAGGTCGGAGAAGCCGTTGATCACCTTCGGCTGCTCGCCGAAGCCGTCGGCCGAGTTGACCATGCCGAGCACTTTCACCACGCGCTTGACCTTGTCGAGACTGCCGAGCGACGCGCGGGCGGTGGCGAGCAGGTTGAGGCCGACCTCGCGCGCCGCCTGGTAGCCCTGCTCGACGCTGAGCTCGCGGCCGACCTTGCCGGTCAGCGACGGCTTGCCGTCGGTGAGCATCGGGCCGTGGCCCGAGAGATAGAGCAGGTTGCCGGTGCGAACGGCGCCGACGTAGTTGGCCATCGGCTTGGGAGGCGTCGGCAGCGTGAGGTTCTTCTGCTTGAGCGTGGCCTCGGCGCCCATCGCGCCTCCTTCTTCGGATGGAGGCCCCGAGATGGCCCCCAAACCCCCAAACGCTCGGAGCGTCCCGGCGGAGCCGCGACGCTCCTCGACCGTACGCTGTATCGTGCTGACAACGCCGCAGGCATCGTGGCACACTACGCCGTGGCCGTCAAACCTCCGCCCGCCATTCCGTCGCCCGCCGCCACGCTGGTGCTCCTGCGCGACCGTCCGGGCGGCGGCGTCGAGTGCCTGCTGATGCGCCGTCACCTGAAGAGCAAGTTCGCCGCCGGTGACTTCGTATTCCCCGGCGGCAAGATCGAGGCCGACGACAACCCCGACGACGCCGTCCGCTGGTGCCACGGCCTCGACGTGAAGGACGCCTCGCGCCGCCTCGATCTCGAGGGGGCGCCGCGCACCGCGCTCGGGTTCTGGATCGGCGCGATCCGCGAGACGTTCGAGGAGGCCGGGCTGCTGCTGGCCGTTGGCGCCGACGGCGGCGCGGTCGACGTCGCGGCGGCGCGGTTCACCGAGTATCGCCGGGCCTGTCAGACCGACAACCGCGCGTTCTGGTCGATGATCCGCGCGGAGCGGCTGCTGCTGGCCACCGACCGGCTGCTGTACTTCGCGCACTGGATCACGCCGGAGGAGCAGCCGCTGCGCTTCGACACGCGCTTCTTCGCGGCGCCGACCCCGGCCGGCCAGCAGGCCAGCGGCGACGACCACGAGATGACCGACCTCAAGTGGCTGACACCGCGCGAGGCCGTCGACGCCCAGCAGCGCGGCGAGATCTCGCTGCGCAATCCGACCGTGAAGAACCTGCTGCTCTTCGATGGCGTCGTCGACACGACGGATGCGCTCGATCGCCTGCGCGACCGGCCGGTGACGACGATCCGCCCGCGCATCGTCATGGACGGCGATCGGCGCACGATCCTGATGCCCGGCGATCCGGGCTACTTCTGAGGCGCGCTCATGACGGCTGAGTTGCCGCGGTGTGCGGTGTGCCGGGTGGCCGTTCAGCCGGGCCAGAACGTCGTGTTCCGGACGGACGGACGGGTGGCGCACGTCGGCTGTCCGGAGGTGGTCTGTCCCGTCTGCTCGCGCCCGGTGGCTCCCGAGGAGCCGATCCGCCACGACGGTGACGAGCTGGTGCACGGCAACTGCTGGATGAAGCGTGGCATCGCCAAGCCGCCCGTGAAGCTGATGCCGAGCGAGCGCGACAGCATCCTGTCGATCGTGCGCGCCAAGCTCGTCACCGGGACGCTGCCACGAGGCGAGATTCAGAAGGTGTGGGTGGGCCTCGGCACCGGCCGCCAGTGCAGCGCCTGCGATCGGCCGATCACGCCCGCCGAGATCGAGCACGAGGCCGATCTCGTCGCGGGGTCGACGTTGCGCCTCCATCGCAGCTGTCTCGGCGTCTGGGAGGCGGAGGTGTCGAGGTACGGGCGCGAGATCGGCGGCGGTAGCGTCGACGTCGCCTAGCCGTCCGCGCGGCCGGTCAGCGCGTCACCGCTCGGCCATCGCCGGATCCTTACGGCTGTTGCCTGTCGAGCGGTAGGCGGACCGTGGACTCGCTGCCCTTGCCGACGCCGTCGCTCGACACCTGAATCGTGCCCCGTGCAGAGCCGGCGCCGTCGGCGTCACCGAGCTCGTCCGGGACGAAGTGAGGCGCGACGCCAGGCGCCAGCTCGGCCGGGGCCCGCGGACAGGCCCGGCCGAGCGCGGCCGGCTCAGAGGGGCGCGCGACTACGCGCGACCGACCAGCGGACCGAAGCGGCGGACGAACTCGGCGGGCTCGACGTTGCCGACGCGGGCCAGCGTCGCGACGCTCTTGGGGTCGTCGAAGTCCTCCGGCTTGAGACGGATCATGTAGGCGGCGAGCGTCTGGTACATCTCGGAGTCGACGTCGGCGTAGCGGACGCGGATCTTGCCGGTCCGGGGATCCATCATCAGCCCGAACGGCACCGGCACCAGCCGGCCGGCCTGGATCGTCACCATCGCGTTGTTGCCGCCCTCGAGCAGGAAGCGCACCGCCCAGTAGCCGAGGCTGCGGCAGTACTGGATGTCGTGGGCGCCGGGCGGCGCGCAGCGCAGCTCGTAGCCCATGTCCTTGGCGACGATCGTGCAATCCACGCCGCGCGCCTTGAGACTGGCGTGCACGCGCTCCTTGAGCAGGCGGCCGAGGTCCAGCTCGGCCAGGCGCACGTTGCCGTACGCGTCGCGCTCGACGGCGCCGAGCGTCTTGGGATCGAGCCGCTCGGCCAGCCCCTCGGAGAGGATCGCCACGCCCTGCTCGCGGCCGTGAGCACGGCGCTTGATGATGGCGCCCTCCAGGGTGTCGGCGAGCTGATCGAGGCTGATGGGCCCCGGCGGAAACTCCTCGGCGATCAGCGTCACCGTGGCCCCGGCCGAGCCGCCGATACCGAGCGCGAGGTGGCCGGCGTGGCGGCCCATCACCGTCACGAAGAACCAGCGCTCGGTGGTGGCGGCGTCCTGCATGAGGTTGCGGACGAGCTCCTTGCCGACATTGCAGGCCGTCGTGAAGCCGAAGGTGACGATATCGCTCGGCAGCGGGAGATCGTTGTCGATCGTCTTGGGCACGTGGGCGACCGTCAGGCCCTCCAGGGCCTTGGCCAGTCGCGAGGCCGCGAAGGCGGTGTCGTCGCCGCCGATCGTGAGCAGGTGGTCGACGCCGAGCCGCTTGAGGGCCTCGGCCACGTGGGCCACGCCCTCCGGCGCCTTGGTCGGATTCGTCCGCGAGGTGCGGATGATCGAGCCGCCGTCGAAGTGGATGCGCGAGGTGTCGTTGATCTCGAGGTCGACGACGTGCTCGGTGTCGCCCTGCACGAGCCACTTGAAGCCGTCGTAGCAGCCGAGGACGCGCAGCCCGTGGTTGCGGGCCTCGATCGTGGCGGCCGCGATGACGGCGTTGATGCCGGGAGCGGGACCTCCGCCGACCAGGATGGCAAGTGTTTTCATGGGCGTTCCTACCCGTCTAATCTACGCGATCGATCGAACAACTCAAAAGTATGCCAGCAGTCGTCCGCAGGCGATGACGCCGGTCCACAGCGCGATCGACAGCGCGCCGGCCAGCCTCGCCGGCAGCGGCGCCGCCAGCTCGGTGTCCCAGTCGCCGACCGCGCGGAACGGCCAGCGGTGGAAGAGGCCGGCGTTGACCAGGGCGGCGGCGATGAGGACGAGCTTGACGCGGAAGGCCGGGTTCGAGGACATCTCGGTCGCATGGGCCACGAACATGAGCGTGCCGGACGGCACCACCAGGACGAGCGCCAGGCGCGCCCAGCGCAGCAGGTGATCGGCCAGCGCGCTCACCGGGGTGGCGCGGGCCAGGCCGAGCAGGCGCAGATCGAACATGAACGCGGCGCCGACGAGCACCACGAAGCCCACGATGTGCACGATCTCGACGGCGGGATAGAGCCACAGCCACTGCCGCATCGCGATGCCGACCGCGGTGGCCTCCAGCCAGACCGCCCAGGCCGGGCCGGCGGCCGCGTGCATCAGCGCAGTTCGGTGGTCTTGTCGCCGATCGTGATTCGCTCCGCCCGCATCTCGTCGGGGTGCTCGCGGCTGGGATAGCCGACCACCTTGGCCGGGGTGCCGGGCGCCAGCATCTGCCGCGTGAGCCCCCGGTTCTCCATGCGCGAGGGCGGCGCCAGCACGACCTTCCAGGTCTTGTCCGGCGTCTCCAGCTGCACGCCGCCGTGGGGATGCTCGTAGCCGGAGGCACGGATGGTGCCGCTCAGCGTGAGCTCCTTGGTCGCGTCGTAGCCGCTCCAGCCGTGATGGGCCCACGCCGCGCCCGCCCCCATGACGAGGGCGAGCGCGGCGACCGCGATCGAACCGAGCATGCGTCTCATGCCCTCTTGAGGTCCTCCGCGCGGATCGGCAGGCTGCGAATCCGCTTGCTGGTGAGGAGGAAGAGCGCGTTGCAGACCGCCGGCGCCACCGTCGGCACGCCGGGCTCGCCGAGGCCGCCCGGCGCCTCGCTGGAGTCGACGATGTGCGTCTCGACCACCGGCGCCTCGCCGATCCGCAGCATCGGGTAGTCGTTGAAGTTGCCCTGCACCACGCGGCCCTTGTCGACGGTGATCTGGCCGTAGAGCGCGGCCGTCAGCGCGTAGACGGCCCCGCCCTCCATCTGGGCCCGGATCTGATCGGGATTGACGGCGATGCCGCAGTCGATCGCGCACACGAGGCGATGCACGCGCACCTTGCCATCCGGCGTCAGCGAGACCTCGGCCACGTGCGCGCTGTAGCTGCCGTAGGAGAACGCGACGGCGATGCCGCGGGCCTGCCCGGCCGGCAGCGGCGCACCCCAGTTCGCCTTCTGGGCGGCCGTCTCCAGCACGGTCTTGTGGCGCTTGTTCTTGCCGAGCAGCGCGCGGCGGTACTCGTAGGGATCCTTGCCGGCCGCGTGGGCCAGCTCGTCGACGAAGCTCTCGGTGATGAACGCGTTCTGCGAGGAGCCGACCGAGCGCCAGAAGCCGACCGGCACGCCGAAGTCCTTCTCCTTCCACTCGACCTCGATGTTCGGCACGTCGTAGGGCATGTCGGCGGCGCCGGAGACGGCGGCCGGATCGATCGTGCCGGCCTTGGCCCGGCCCTTCTGGATCAGGATGCCGGGCCCGACGATGCGGTGCCACCAGGCGACCGGCTGGCCCTGCGCGTCGAGCCGGGCGCGGAAGTGGTTGTAGGTGGCCGGCCGGTAGAAGCCGTGCCGGATGTCGTCCTCGCGCGTCCACACGACCTTCACCGGCGCGCCGCCGACCGCCTTGGCGGTCTCCACCGCGTCGATGATGAAGTCCACCTCGCCCCGACGGCCGAAGCCGCCGCCCAGCATGGTGGTGTTGACGACGACCTTCTCGGGCGGCACACCGACCAGCTTGGCGGCGGTCGCCTGCGAGCCGCCGGGATTCTGGGTCGGCGCCCAGATCGTCACGCCGTCACGGGTGACCTGGGCGGTGGCGTTCATCGGCTCCATGCAGGCGTGCTCGAGGAACGGCACCTCGTAGACGGCGTCGAGCGACTTGCCGGTGTCGTTGCCGAGCGCCTGGCCGGCGTCGCCGACCTTCTTGGCCACCATGCCCGGCTGACCGGCGAGCTGCGCGTACTCCTGGCTGATCTGCGTGCTGGTCAGCGCGGCCAGCGGTCCCTCGTCCCACACGACCTTGAGCGCGCGCCGGCCCTTGAGCGCGGCCCACGTGCTGGTGGCGACCACGGCCACACCGCTCGAGCGATCAGCATGCCCGGCACCTTGACGTCGTAGCCGTAGATGGCCTTGCCGTCGGTCTTGGCGGGCACGTCGAGGCGCGCGTACTCCTTGCCGATGTAGCGCCACTCGGCCGGCGTCTTCAGCCGGGGATCCTGTGGCACCGGCAGCGTCTGGGCCTTGTCGACGAGCTGGCCGTAGAGCAGCTTGCGGCCGCTCTTCTTGTGCACGACGGCGCCGGGCTCGGTGTCGACCTCGTCGACCGGCACGCCCCACTCGTCGGCGGCGGCCTGCTTGAGCATCTGGCGGCCGGCGGCGCCGGCCTTGCGCCAGGCGGCCAGGTGGTCGCGGATGCCGCGGCTGCCGCCGTAGGACTGGTTGCCGGTCACCGGGTTGGCGTAGCGTGCGGGATCCGCCGGCGCCTGGAGGACTTTCACCTTGGAGAGATCGACGTCGAGCTCGTCGGCGACGATCATCGGCATCGATGTGCTGGTGCCCTGGCCCATCTCGGGCACGGAGTTGACGATCGTCACCTGGCCGTCGCGGTCGATGCTGAGCCACTGGTTGGGCGCGAACACTCCCGGCTGCGACTGCGCGTGGGCGGCGCCGAGCTCCAGGCGGAATCCGACGACGAGGCCGGCGCCGACGGCGGCGCCGCCCTTGAGCAGCTCGCGGCGGGAGAGCACCAGGCGGTTCATGACTTGCCTCCCTTCGCCATCGCGGCCGCGCGGTGGATCGCCTTGCGGATGCGCTGGTAGGTCCCGCAGCGGCAGATGTTGCCGCCCATCGCGTCGTCGATCTGGGCATCGCTCGGGTCCGGCGTGCGGGCCAGCAACGCCGCCGCCGACATGATCTGCCCCGACTGGCAATAGCCGCACTGCGGCACCTGCTCGGCCACCCACGCCCGCTGCAGCGGATGATCGGCCCGTGGATCGAGGCCCTCGATCGTGGTGACGTTCTTGCCGACGGCGGTGGTGACCGGCGTCACGCAGGCGCGCACGGGCTGGCCGTCCAGGTGCACGGTGCAGGCGCCGCACTGGGCGATGCCGCAGCCGTACTTCGTCCCGGTGAGGTCGAGCGCGTCACGCAGCACCCACAACAGCGGCGTGTCGGGCTCGACGTCCACTTGCTGCTGGCGGCCGTTGATGTTCAAGGCGATCATGCTCGGTGCCCTCCGCGAGGTGTCGGGTGAGCCGCGCTCAGACGGTGAGGACGATCTTGCCGAACTGCTTGCCCTCGGCCAGGCGCTGCTGGGCGGCGGCGCCGTCCTTCAACGACACCACCTCGTCGACGATGGCCTTGAGGCGTCCGGCGAAGAACTGGCCCATGACGTCGTGGAACTCTTTCCGGTTGGCCATGGTGGAGCCGATGATGTGCACCTGCTTCCAGAAGACGAGGGGAATCAGCGTCTCCCCGATCGGCCCCGACGTCGCGCCGCAGGTGACGAGCCGGCCGCCGCCCTTGAGCGAGCGGATCGAGTCCTTCCAGGTCGCGGCGCCGACGTTCTCGATGACGAGATCGACGCCACGCTTGCCGGTGGCCTCGAAGACCTGGCGGGCCCAGTCCTTGCTGGTCGCGTAGTTGATCCCGACGTCGGCGCCGAGGGCGCGGGCCCGCTCCAGCTTGGCGTCGCTGGACGAGGTCACGATGACGCGGGCGCCGGCCAGCCGGGCGATCTGCACGGCCGTCGACGAGACGCCGCCGCCGACGCCGATGACGAGCACGTCCTGGCCGGGCCGGACCTGACCCTGGGTGACGATCATGCGCCACGCCGTCATGTTGGTGAGGACGAACGACGCGGCGTCCTCGAACGAGATCCGGGCCGGCAGGGGCAGGACGTTGTCGCCGCGCACCGCGACGTATTCGGCGAGGCCGCCGGGCACGTGCTCGCCGAGGATGCCGTACTTCACGCACAGGCTGTCCTCGCCCTGCATGCAGAACTCGCAGCGGCCGCAGGTGAGGTTGGGATTCACGACGACGCGCTCGCCGACCTTGACGCCCGGCACCTCGGCGCCGACCGCGGCGATCTCGCCGGCGATGTCGCAGCCCGTCCAGAACGGCAGCGGCGTCTTCAGCGCGGGGATGCCCTCGCGCACGAACAGATCGAGATGATTGAGCGCGCACGCCCGTACGCGCACCAGCACCTCGTTCGGCGTGATCTTCGGGTCGGGGACGTCCTGCAGCTTCAGCTTGTCGGGGCCGCCGAACTCGTTGAACGCGAGCGCTTTCATCCGTTGAATTCCTTCACGACGCGCGGCAGACGCGGGTCCTCGAGCGACGGCGGCTTGCCGGGCTGATAGAACGCCGTGCGGTCCAGCAGGCCCGCGTACCGCTCGCGGATCTTGCGGCCGATGTCCTCCCAGGTGCCGGTGACGGCGTAGGTCTCCACCATCTCGTCGGTGACGAGGTCGGCCATGCCCTTCCAGTCGCCCTCGACCGACTTGCGGTGCAGCTGGGGAACGAGGTCCTGCCAGCCGTGGGCGGCCAGCACCGGCTCGTACGTGCGCGTGGAGGCGTAGAAGGCGATCTGTTGTT